>CACNQD010000009.1 GCA_902622545.1 uncultured Pelagibacteraceae bacterium | reverse complement strand
TAAAAAAAATTATGGTTATTCATTTGCTTTAAGAAAATGCTTTTTGAAACTTTTAAAATTTATAATTATGATGTTTTATTTCAAAATAAAATCTGATGAAGAACAATTTGAAATTTGTAAATATAGTTTTTTGGGTTTATATAACTCAATTGTTGGAAGAAAATCTTTTTATAGAATTGAAAATTAGTGTCCAGGAAAATTAATTAAATTTTCAACCTCGTAACCAAGTTTTATTAATTTGTCACATCCTTTTAAATCGAATAGATTAATAACAAAAATAAAACCTGCGACTGAGCCTTTAGATAAATCTATCAATTTAGCAGCTGCCTCAGCGGTACCACCAGTTGCAATTAAATCATCAATAATTAAGACCTTTTCACCTTGATCAATAGAATCTTTATGTATTTCTATAGTGGCCTTGCCATATTCTAATTCGAAGTCAACTGAGTGGGTATCTGCGGGTAACTTATTTTTTTTTCTTAACATTATAAAAGGTTTTTTAAGAGCAAAAGATACAGCTGAGGCAAATATGAAACCTCTAGACTCAATTGCTGCAATTTTATTAAAATTAAACTTTTCTGATTTTTCAATTATTTGATTAATTGTCTCTTCAAATGCTTTTTCATCTTTAATTAAAGTTGTAATGTCCCTAAACAAAATACCTTTTTTTGGGTAGTCAGGTATAGATCTTATAAACTTTTTTAAATCCATTTAAATTTGCGTTATAATATTAAATAAACTATCTTTTAAATATGGCAAACAATAAATTGGCAATTATCGGTGGCAGCGGGTTGTATGACGTAGAAGAATTTAAAGATAGAGAGTTAATAGACTTGAAAACACCTTGGGGATATCCCTCAGATCAAATTTTAAAAACTTGTTTTAAAGGAAAAGAAGTTTATTTCTTACCAAGACATGGCAGAGGACATTTCATAAACCCATCTAAAATTAATTTTAGGGCAAATATTGATGCTCTTAAACAATTAGGAGTTACAGATATAATTTCTGTATCAGCTGTTGGATCATTAAAAGATGAATTACCACCAGGCAAATTTGTAATTGTTGACCAATTTATCGATCGAACTTTTGCAAGAAATAAAACATTTTTTGACGATGAAATAGTAGCTCATGTATCTATGGCTCATCCAACCTCTATTGGATTAATGAATGCATGTGAAGAAGCTATAAAAAAAGAAAAAATTGATTATCAAAGAGGCGGAACGTACGTAGTTATGGAGGGTCCTCAATTTTCAACATTAGCTGAGTCAAATTTATATAGATCTTGGAAAGCAGATGTTATTGGCATGACAAATATGCCAGAAGCTAAATTAGCTAGAGAAGCTGAAATAAGATACGCATCAGTTTCAATGGTGACAGATTACGATTGCTGGCACCCAGATCATGAAAACGTTGACGTTCAGCAAGTAATTAAAGTTCTTTTAGGTAATGCTGCAAAAGCAAAAAATATGATAAAGAATATCATCGATACTTTTGAAAGCCATATTGATCCTAAAGATCCTACTAATAATTGTTTAGATGTAGCAATAATTACTGCACCTGAAAAAAGAACACAAAAAACGAAAGATAAATTAAAAACCGTTGCAGGTAGAGTTTTAAATAAATGAAAATTGCTGGAAAAGAATACCGAACAATATGGTTTGAAAGCAATGTTGTTAAGATAATTGATCAAACAAAACTTCCACATCAATTTATTATTAAAGATCTTAAAACAGTTAAAGATGCAATTAATGCAATTAAAATAATGGAAGTAAGAGGCGCTCCTTTAATAGGGGCTACTGCAGCATATGGATTAGTTTTAGCTATTTTAGAAAATAACGATCAATCTTTTTTGAAAAAATCAGCTGAGGATTTGGTAAAAGCAAGACCAACTGCAATTAATTTAAAATGGGCAGTCGATAGAATGATGAATAAACTTTCAGGTGTTAATAGTGAAAAAATTTTAGATATTGCGTTAAATGAAGCAAAAGAAATTTGTGAAGAAGATATTAAATTTTGTGAAAATATCGGATTGAATGGTCTAAAAATAATTGAGGAAATTTATAATAAAAAAAAAAATACAGTAAATATTTTAACTCATTGTAACGCAGGATGGCTCGCAACAATTAATTGGGGAACAGCAACCTCACCAATCTATCATGCACACAAGAAAGGTATTCCTGTCCATGTTTGGGCAGATGAAACAAGACCAAGAAATCAAGGAGCAAACCTGACTTCATATGAGTTAAATGAGGAAGGAGTTAGAAATACAATAATTGCAGATAACACTGGTGGTATCTTAATGCAAAGAGGTGAAGTTGATATGTGTATTGTTGGAACAGATAGAACTCTAGCAAATGGTGACGTTTGTAATAAAGTTGGAACTTATCTTAAAGCATTAGCCGCTAATGATAATAAAATCCCTTTTTACGTAGCTCTTCCAAGCTCAACAATTGATTGGAATACAAAAGATCACAAAGAAATACCCATTGAGGAGAGAAATTCTGAAGAACTATCTCACATAGAAGGTTTTGACAGTGAGGGAAATTTAAAAAAAATACAAATATATCCAAAGAAAAGCAAATCAATGAATTTAGCTTTTGATGTAACGCCAGCAAAATATGTGACTGGATTAATTACTGAAAAAGGTATTTGTGAAGCATCTA
>CACNQD010000008.1 GCA_902622545.1 uncultured Pelagibacteraceae bacterium | reverse complement strand
ATCTTCACGGAGAATTCAATTTCACTGAGTTGATGTTGGAGACAGCGGAGAAATCGTTACGCCATTCATGCAGGTCGGAACTTACCCGACAAGGAATTTCGCTACCTTAGGACCGTTATAGTTACGGCCGCCGTTTACTGGGGCTTCAGAAATGAGCTTGCACCCATCGCATTAACCTTCCAGCACCGGGCAGGCGTCAGACCCTATACATCCACTTACGTGTTAGCAGAGCCCTGTGTTTTTGATAAACAGTCGCTTCTCCCTGGCTTGTGCCACCTTAAATAGGTTGCCCTATAAAAGGTCTTCTTTATTCCGAAGTTACAGAAGCATTTTGCCGAGTTCCTTCAACATCATTCTCTCAAGCGCCTAAATATACTCTATTAATCCACCTGTGTCGGTTTAGGGTACGGTCTTATGATGGAGCTATTTCCTGGGACTTTTTCGCAGCAAGTTCAATCCATTAAGAACTCACAACTTACAAAATCCGTCACTACCACCTGGTTAAGGAATATTAA
This sequence comes from uncultured Pelagibacteraceae bacterium, assembly GCA_902622545.1. GTDB lineage: Bacteria > Pseudomonadota > Alphaproteobacteria > Pelagibacterales > Pelagibacteraceae > Pelagibacter. The sequence continues at coordinate 4,029 of CACNQD010000008.1, read as the reverse complement.
CCTTATTTCCATCGACTACGGCTTTCGCCCTCGCCTTAGGGGCCGACTAACTCTGCGCGGATTAACCTTGCGCAGAAACCCTTGGATTTTCGGCGATAAAGTTTTTCACTTTATTTATCGTTACTTATGTCAGCATTCGCACTTCTGATACCTCCAGAGTCCCTCGCGGGTACTCCTTTACAGGCTTACAGAACGTTCCGCTACCAGATATAATTTTCGAAAAAATTATAAATCCACAGATTCGGTATATGATTTTAGCCCCGTTACATCTTAGGCGCAGAAACTCTATTAGACCGGTGAGCTGTTACGCTATCTTTAAAGGATGGCTGCTTCTAAGCCAACCTCCCGGCTGTTAAGGAATTTCCACATCCTTTCACACTTAATCATAATTTTGGGACCTTATCTGGTGGTCTGGGCTCTTTCCCTCTCGACCATGGACCTTAGCACCCACAGTCTGTCTGCTGAAGAACAATGTTTAGCATTCGGAGTTTTATTAGGTTTGGTAAGAATCTCTTCCCCCTAGCCCATTTAGTGCTCTACCTCTAAACATCTATTTATTCAACGCACTACCTAAATAGTTTTCGCGGAAAACCAGCTATCTACGAATTTGGTTGGCCTTTCACCCCTTACCACAAGTCATCCAAAGACTTTTCAACGTCAACTGGTTCGGTCCTCCAGCAAGTGTTACCTTGCATTCAACCTGCTCATGGTAAGCTCATTCGTTTTCGGGTCTAATTCACTAAACTAATCGCCCTATTAAGACTCGCTTTCGCTACGCCTACACCTAGATGGCTTAAGCTTGCTTAATAAATTAAGTCACTGACCCATTATACAAAAGGTACGCCGTCACTCTAAAAAGAGCTTCGACTGATTGTAGGCATGCGGTTTCAGGTTCTATTTCACTCCCCTAATAGGGGTTCTTTTCACCTTTCCCTCACGGTACTAGTTCACTATCGGTCACTAAAGAGTATTTAGGCTTAGAGGGTGGTCCCCCTATATTCGAGCAAGATTTCACGTGTCCCGCTTTACTCAAGAATAAATTTAAGCATTACTTCTACTGGACTATCACCGTCTTTGGTTAGCATTTCCATACTATTCAAATTTTCTTAAATTTACTACTGGCCTGTTCCGCTTTCGCTCGCCACTACTAACGGAATCTCAATTGATTTCTTTTCCTCTGGTTACTTAGATGTTTCAGTTCTCCAGGTTATCTCTTTAAACCTATGTATTCAGTTTAAAGTTACACATAAAGTGTAGGGTTTCCCCATTCGGAAATTTTCGGATCAAAACTTGCATACAGTTCCCCGAAACTTTTCGCAGTATACCACGTCCTTCGTCGTCTTTTAGTGCCAAGGCATCCGCCACACGCCCTTAAACGCTTGATTTATGCACAGAAAAAAATTCTGTATTTCAATCAAATTTTTTTGAAATGTTCATCTATTCGAACATTTTTGATTGTTCATCTATTCGAACAATCGGATATAGATATTGATAATATTGATATATTTACATTTAAAATAGCTAAGTGTTTCTTGGTGGAGGATAGCGGGATCGAACCGCTGACCTCCTGAATGCAAATCAGGCGCTCTCCCAGCTGAGCTAATCCCCCAGATAAGTTTGGTGGGCCGAGATAGACTCGAACTATCGACCCCACCCTTATCAAGGGTGTGCTCTAACCAACTGAGCTACCGGCCCTCATTGTATTTAAGAGAAACACAAAAAATTAAGAAGAGAAATGCGGACGGTCAACATTAGCCTGTAAAATATTTAGAATAAAATTTTAAAAAACTTTATTCATCCTTAGAAAGGAGGTAATCCAGCCGCAGGTTCCCCTACGGCTACCTTGTTACGACTTCACCCCAGTCGCTGACTATACCGTGGTCAAAGTTTTTAACCTTTGCCTTAAGGTAGAACCAACTCCCATGGTGTGACGGGCGGTGTGTACAAGACCCGGGAACGTATTCACCGCGGCGCGCTGATCCGCGATTACTAGTAATTCCAGCTTCATGTACTCGAGTTGCAGAGTACAATCCGAACTGAGGCATTTTTTTAGGATTTGCTTAACGTCGCCGTTTTGCTTCCTATTGTAAATGCCATTGTAGCACGTGTGTAGCCCAACACGTAAGGGCCATGAGGACTTGACGTCATCCCCACCTTCCTCCAGCTTATCACTGGCAGTTCTTTCAGAGTGCCCAACTAAATGATGGCAACTAAAAGTGAGGGTTGCGCTCGTTGCGGGACTTAACCCAACATCTCACGACACGAGCTGACGACAGCCATGCAGCACCTGTGTTTCGTCCGGCCGAACCGAAAACTTTAATCTCTTAAAGTCGCGACGAACATGTCAAGTGTTGGTAAGGTTCTGCGCGTATCTTCGAATTAAACCACATGCTCCACTACTTGTGCGGGTCCCCGTCAATTCATTTGAGTTTTAACCTTGCGGTCGTACTCCCCAGGCGGTGTGTTTATTGCTTTCGCTGCGACACTGAAAATAAATTTCCAACGTCTAACACACATCGTTTACGGCATGGACTACGAGGGTATCTAATCCTCTTCGCTACCCATGCTTTCGTTCCTCAGTGTCAGTAATGATCCAGAAAGCTGCCTTCGCAATTGGTATTCTTTCTAATATCTACGAATTTCACCTCTACACTAGAAATTCTGCTTTCCTCTATCATACTCTAGCTAAAAAGTTTTGATGGCAGTTCCAGAGTTAAGCTCTGGGATTTCACCACCAACTTTTTTAACCACCTACGAACTCTTTAAGCCCAGTAATTCCGAACTACGCTAGGTCCCTTCGTATTACCGCGGCTGCTGGCACGAAGTTAGCCGGACCTTCTTATTCGGGTACAGTCATTTTCTTCCCCGACGAAAGAGCTTTACAACCCAAAGGCCTTCTTCACTCACGCGGCATCGCTGCATCAGGGTTTCCCCCATTGTGCAAGATTCCCTACTGCTGCCTCCCGTAGGAGTTTGGGCCGTGTCTCAGTCCCAATGTGGCTGATCATCCTCTCAAATCAGCTATTGATCATTGTCTTGGTAGGCCTTTACCCCACCAACAAACTAATCAAGTGCAGGCTCATCCAATGGCGCATAAAGCTTTCTCTGTAAAGACTTATGAGGTATTAGCACAAGTTTCCTCGTGTTATTCCTCACCATAGGGAAGATACCTACATGTTACTCACCCGTCTGCCACTAAGTATTGCTACTTCGTTCGACTTGCATGTATTAGGCGTGCCGCCAGCGTACGTTCTGAGCCATGATCAAACTCTCAAGTTTAAAAACGGCGCACACTAGCTTCCATATAAATCTAAGAATAAATTTATATGTAGTTGAAGTGTGTACGACAAATTTTGGTAACCTTAACCGTCCACACTTCTCTTCTTAAATTTCACTTTTAAAATAGCTAATTAGGTAAAAACCTAATAATAACAATAATTTTATTGTTTGGAAAAAATGCTTATAGTACAAATTTGCTCTAAATCAAGAATTATGATCAAAAAAACAGTTAAAAAATTCAATAAAAACAACATTTTTTTGACGTTAGCTTGATTATGAAATAAATAAGAGTAAAAAATGGATTTTATTCAACCCAAAATTGTTAATTTTTTTAAGAAAAATATAGAAATATTCCTTTTAATATTTCTTTTAATAATCTCAACCTTTATAACACAATTTTATAACCATAACGCAAAAAAAATTCAAAAAAATTATTTAGAAATCTTAAGAAACTCATATTTTAAAAAATCTCTTAACTATTTTTTTTCAAATCTAAAACCAAAATTCGAAAATATTGAATATAAAATTGAAAATGGCGATACACTTGCTGATATCTTAACCGATCTTTCAATAGACAAAAAAGAAATACAGAAAGTAATTGTATTATTAAAAAAAAATAATGCTGAAAACTTAATTTACAATCAAACACTTAAACTTACGTTAGAAAATAGTGCAAATTTTAGAAGAGTATCTAACATCTTGATACCAGTTACTAAATCGAGAAAATTAGAAGTATTCAAAATTGAGGGT
>CACNQD010000007.1 GCA_902622545.1 uncultured Pelagibacteraceae bacterium | reverse complement strand
CTTTTGTATTTAGACCTAAGATTTTTTTAACATGAGATAATCTAGTATTTTGCCAAGTCATGGAATGTTCTAGAACTTTAAATCCCAGCTTATCCAATAAATAAAAAATTGATTTTTTAGAAAAATTATAAAGAGCATTATGTTGCATTTTAATTTGTTTAAAAACTTTTCTAATTGGATGTTTAAAATCCTGGTAAGTTAGTGCATATATACCATTAATTTTAAGAGATTTATTAATTTTTGTAAACCCTAGATTAAAATCATAAAAGTTTCCGTCAGTACCCCACATATAAATACAATCTTGAGTATTTGGTTCCAAATCTAATTGCTCCCATTTTTCACTTTTTAAATCTAAATTAAAATTTTTAATGCCATAGTCTATCATGTCTTTAGCTGGGTCTACACCTAGACACTTCCAGCCATTTTTTTTCCACTCATTTAAAAAAATACCATTAGCACAACCTATCTCTAAAATAGAGCCATTACTATTTGTTAAAAATTTTTTTAATTTTTTATATCTATCTTTAGCCTCTTTAAATCTTGTATGTTGGTAATTTGCATAATTGTTTTCAGAAATTTTTTCACCATTTTTACCATTGTAAACATTTGATGAGTTCCAATATTTTTTATCATTATAAATTGACTCTATTTCTCTAGTGGGCCATGGATTTTGAAAAGTGAAATTACAGTTATTACAAAAATCATATAAATAATTCTTATTTTCAAATTTGATTTGGTGACTAGGTTTTAAATCGTTTGAGTCACACAATATACATCTTGCTGTTTTCATATCAAAATATTATACTAGTGATAATATTTATCAATTTAATTAAAAAGTTTACAAAATTAAAAATTTTCAATATGAGAAAGCAAATTAAAAAATATGACATAGCCATTGTAGGAAATGGCACCATAGGGGTTTTGGTTTCTTTTTTATTAAAAAAAAAATATCCAAAAAAAAGAATATGCTTAATAGGAAACAAAAACTTTAGATATTCTGCCTCATATGCTGCAGGAGCAATGCATGCTGTCTTTTGTGAAATTGAACAAAATTTTAATAAATCTAAAATAGAACAATCTAATTTTGAAATAGGTTTAAAATCAAAAGCGCTATGGAAGGAAATTTTTAAAAAAAATAACTTAAATGATACTATAACATCTAATGATACTTTATTTTATCTCAAGGATAAATGCTCAGATTTTGAAAAAAAAAATTTTGAAACAGCGTGTGAGATTGCTAATAACCATAAAGTGCTTGAAAAAACATCTAAAAGCGAACTAGATAAAATTTTTAATGGAAATATTAAATACAAAAAATTAAGATGCTTTAAAATCAAAAACGAGTTTAGTTTTAATCCTGCAAACTTGACCGCAAAATTATTAGATATATCAAAAAAAAATAAATTAAGTATAATTCATGAAGATGTTGAGGGTGTAATTATTAAAAACAAAAAATATTTACTTAATAAAAAATATCTTACAGATAAATTAATAGTTACTGGGGGGTATAACTCATGTAAAATAGTTGAAAATATATTTAAGCCTGTACCAATAATAAAGGGAGTTGGAACTGCTTTAATCTTAAAAAATGATTATTTTAAAAAGATAAATTCTGTGATTAGGACCAGTAACAGAGGTGGTGCACAATGCGGACTGCATTTGGTTCCTTATAATAAAGAAAGAGGCGAAATTTACGTTGGAGCTGGCAATTATGTGAGCCCAGATGATGAACCTTGGGCAAGAACTGAAACAATAAAATATTTACTTAGACTTCTTGAAGATGAGTTAATACCTAAGAGAATTATTTATGAATCTACCATTAAGACTTTATTAGGATACAGACCTAGAAGTATAGATAATACAGCATCCATCGGTCCCGTTGGTGACACACTTTTTTATGTTTCTGGTACAAATAGGGTTGGTTTAAGTTGGGCATCCTATATAGCCTACGAAATATTGAACTGGATAGAGCTTAAAAAAAATGACACTCTGCTAGATGAATATAAACCCAATAGAAGCTTAAAATCTTGGGGAAAAATTGAAGAGGCTTGTAATTATTATGCTTCTAGTAGATTATCTAATTTAATTGAACATGATATAATTAAAAGAAATAAATCAAAGCTTAAAAAAAAATTCAATCAACTTTATAACTTTGCAAAAAAAAAAAATATGTATTTCAACAAAAAATTTAAGTTTAAAAAGAATTTTGTAATAGACCCAGATTGTTATAGTTATTTTGATAAACTAAAATGAAAAAAATTTCAGTAATAATACCAGTTTACAATAACCAACAAACTCTTCATAAACTTTATCAAAGACTAGTTCGAGTATTTACCAAAATAAAACAAAATTACCAAATTATTTTTATTGATGATGGAAGCCAAGATCAAAGTTATAAAAAAATACAAAAGATTTGCTTAAAAGATAAAAAAATTTCATGTATTAAGCTTTCAAAAAATTTTGGACAGAGATTTGCACTTATGGCTGGTTTAAAATATGCAACTGGAGATTATTTGATTAATATAGACGCTGATTTACAAGACCCTCCAGAGATAATAGAAAAAATTTTTAATGAATTGAGGAAAAATAATAATGTGGTATTAGCAGCACGAAGGTCCTCTTCAGAAAATATATTTAAGAAATTAAGTTCTTCAATTCAACATAGAATTTTAAATTATCTAATCAAAAATTATCCCAAAGAAGGTTTTACAGTTTTTGGAATTAGTAAAAAAGTGGTCCAAGAAATTAAGGATAGAGGTAATAATATTTCATTACTCCAACTCGAAATTTTAAACTACGGATATAATTATAAAACAATTTATTACGAGAGAGACAAAAGACAAATTGGAAAATCGCAATTTAATTTTACATCTAGATTAAATTTAGCAATAGAAATGATAACACTCACAACTTTTTCTCTTTTAAGATTTTGTTTATTTTTAGGTTTCTTTTTATTATTAGCATCATTTGGCTACATTATTTTTGTAATTTATACCTATTTCAATGTTGGAACACCGTTTGCAGGTTATTCACCAATTATTATTGTTTCATTATTTCTTGGAGGACTAAATATTTTTATGTTAGGGATATTGGCAGAATATATTTCTGTTATTTTGAGAGAAACTAGATCATATAATAAATTTAATGTTCAAAGTTTTCTTAATAAGCCTAAATGATATTTTATTTTTTTTTAATATAGATTGAGCCAATTTTAATATCGTTAACGATGACATCATACCAAGAGACAAACCCTTTCATTTCTAGTTCATTATCATTAACACCAAATAAATAATGTGTTAGGAAATAATCTATTTTTTCATTTTCAAATGAATCAAGTTTTACATATGAAAACTTTTCTCTTTCAGCGTTTGTTAATATATTCAATGAGATATCTGGTCGTGTAAAATCCAAGCCAGTAATAATAATTGGTTCTTTCTTTTCATTCTTTAAAATATATTTTAATAATTCTACGTTTGATAATCCAAAATAATCTAACTCAAAATTGTAGGCATATTTTTTTGAAAAAAAATTGAAATAAACATTTTGATAAGGATTTGATTGTACTATGAAATTAAGGTTTATTATAAAATGAATTATTAAACCAATATTTATTCCTAAGTTAACAAATTTTTTAAAATTAATATTTTTAACTTTTTGTTTTATTAAATATATTGAGGAAATTGATATCAAAATCATAAATGGATAAATGAAATAAAAATGCCTCCACCCATTAAAAATGGTCGGTCTAAAAATAATAAAAGCTAAAATTGGAATAACAAAAAAGACAAATGTGTAAACAAAATTTAAATTTTGAGTTGTTAAATTATTTTTAATAAAAGAGAAGAAACTTAAATGGTAAAAGATACCAACAAAAAATAGAATAATAACAATAGTTGGAGTTGAGATTAAAATCCAAATAATTAAATAATACCAAGGTAAATTTGATGAATTTATTAAATTTCCAAAAAACATTATTTTTGGATCTATAAAATTAAATGAAAGTTGATCAATGAATAGTCCAATTATATTTAAAGGATCCAACCACAATTGCGGAGTGATTAACAGAAGTATTGAATAGGTAAGGAAAATTATTAATAAAATATGTATAAAAAATTTTTTTTTATTGTGTCTTAACTCATAACAATAAAAAAGAAAAAATATTGGCAACAAGTACATTGCTATATATCTAACATTAATAGCAATGCATAAAAAAAAAATCATAAAAATTAAATCCCTTATTTTTTTTTTTAAAAGAACAATTCTAGAAAAATAAAAACTTATTAATAAGGAAGTTAATAACCAAATATCATTAGGAGAGTAAATAAAATCTGACAAAAGTTTAGGACTTGAAATGAACAATCCAACACCCAATAATCCATATATTCGAGAATAATTTAGTCTAATTATTTTATATAAAAAAATTACTGCGATAAAGTTAACAACATAATTTATATAATGTCTAAATAGGTAAACAGTTTTTTTTTCTGAATTAGAAAAAAAAAGATATTCTATTGCAGCATAAGTTGTGTTTTGAATCTTATAATTATTTTTACTTGGTATACCATGTCTCTTATGATATTCATCCAATTCTACATAATCTAAATCTTTATTTTCAGTT
>CACNQD010000006.1 GCA_902622545.1 uncultured Pelagibacteraceae bacterium | reverse complement strand
ATTTGTCTAAATCCGAAATTGTTACCCTTTCCAAATCCTAAATTTTCACCTGTGCAATCAATTGAAAGATTAGAGAATTTCTTTAAAAATTTTTCTTTATTTTTAAATTTTTTTGAATTTTCTATTATTTTTACTTTAACTCTTTTGTCTATAGAGTTTAGACAATTACTCAATATTTCTTCGTTAGTTTTATAGGTTAAAATAACTACAGTTAGATCATCAAGAAAGTTATTATTCATTAGTTGTTTCAATCTAATTTTGGTCTATACCATGACGATTTTCCAAGCATCGCATTAAAAAAACCATTGGCTCGATTGTAATAAATTTTGGATTTGTATTTTTTAAATACAACATAATAAAATAAACATTTTGTAATTGATGAAACAAATTTAGGTAAACCCTCTAAAAGAGCATAATAATAACTTTTATGTTTTTTTGAAAAATAGAATTTTGACCAGGTCCAGTGCCAATTTCTAGATAATTCAACCTCTTTTACAAAATTCTCGGAGACTGCCTTGGCACCAAAGTGTTTTATAGTACAAGTAGGTAAAACGAAAATTTTTTCATTGTTATCTTTTATTCTTTTGCATAAATCGTTATTTTCTAAATACATAAAAAACTTTTCATCAAAAATTTTTTCCTTTTTAAATATTGAATTTATCCTTTTTTTGTTCATTAACATGCAATAACCATCCAAACTTTCAACCTCAAAAATATTTTTGTGATCCACATCTTTTTTGTCCTTAATAAAGTAATTTGGATAATCAATATCTTGGGAAATTGGCGACATTATTGCAAAGTTAGATAAGTCATTACTTGCATTAATTAGTTTTTTAATAGTATCCTTGGATAATATTACGTCTGGATTTAAAATTAGGACAAAATCAGATTTGGTATTATCTATTCCTAAATTATTCCCTGCCCCCATACCTATATTGTCTTTAGATAATATACATGAAACATTTTTGTATTTATTTTCTACATAAGATTTAAAATCTTCGTTATTTGAATTTTCGACAATTAATATTGAAATATCACTATCGATAGACTGTATACATTGATCTATTATATGTTGACTTTTAAGAGTAACAATAACTACTGTTAAATTCTGCCTAGATATTGACATACATAATTGATTAATAAGATATTATAAAAGGTATACTAACAGTTTCATCTAATGTAAAAAACAAAATTATGAAAAAAGTATTAGTAACTGGTGGATTAGGTTTTATTGGAAGTAATTTAATTAAATTATTACTTAAAAAAAATTATTATGTGATCAATATAGATAAAGTTTCATACTCATCAAACAAGTATAACGTAAAAGAATACGATAATAATAAAAATTATAAATTTATAAAGTTAGACATCAACAACAAAAAAATAACAAAAATTTTCAAAAGGTATAAACCAATTGGTGTATTTAATTTAGCTGCTGAAACTCATGTAGATAGATCTATAGATAATCCATCAAATTTTATTAAAAGCAATATATTAGGAACATATAATTTATTAGAGTCTTTTAGAAAATTTTACAAATCTTATTCAAATACTAAGTTAATTCATATCTCAACTGATGAAGTTTTTGGAGATGTTTTAACTGGAAGATCCAATGAAAATTTTAAGTATAAACCTAGCTCTCCTTATGCTGCAAGTAAAGCCTCATCAGATCATCTGGTATCTTCTTATGTTAGGACATTTAAAATTCCAGCTATTATTACAAATTGTTCTAATAATTATGGGCCATGCCAACATCCTGAAAAATTAATTCCTAAATTAATATATAACATCATTAATAATCGAGAATTGCCTATTTATGGTAATGGAAAAAATTCAAGAGAGTGGATATATGTTATGGACCATTGTGAAGGACTTTTAAAAGTTTTTTTAGGAGGAAAAAAAGGAGAGTTTTATAATATTGGCTCTAATAAAAATTTAAATAATCTTCAAATAACAAAATATTTAATAAATATTGCAAAAAAACATATTTCAATAGGTAAAAAAGTAAAAATAAAATTTGTAAAAGACAGACCAGGTCATGATTTAAGGTATGCCTTAAACAGTAATAAAATAAAATCAAAACTTAACTGGAACTCTAAAACAAAGATCTTTGATGGACTAAATAAAACTTTTTTATGGTATTATAATAATCAGAAATATTTTAAAAATCTTAAAAAAAAAGATATTACAAAAAGATTGGGTACATAATTGATTAAAAAAGGAATTATTTTAGCTGGAGGCAGAGGAACAAGAATGAGTCCTTTAACAAAAGCTATTAATAAACAGCTATTACCAATATTCGATAAGCCTTTAATTTTTTATCCTCTTTCAATTTTAATGCTATCAAAAATAAAAGATATTTTGATAATTGTAAATAAAGGAGAACTTTCTCAATATAAAAAGATTATACCAAGTGGTAAAAATCTTGGTATCAAAATTACATACGCCGAGCAAAGTGAACCTAGGGGTTTACCTGATGCGTTCATAATAGGAGAAAAATTTATTGGATCTGATAATGTTGCATTGATACTTGGAGACAATTTTTTTTATGGACAAAATTTAACAACTCAATTGTTAAATTATAAAAAATTAAAGAAAGGTGCAAAAATTATATTACATAAAGTAAAAAAACCAGACCAATACGGTGTAGCAAAAATAAACAAAAAATATAAAGTTACTCATATTAAAGAGAAGCCAAAAAAATTTATTTCTGATTTAGCAATTACTGGACTATATTTTTTTGATAATTTAGTTTGTAAGTACTCAAAGTTATTAAAACCTTCAAAAAGAGGAGAATTGGAAATAGTTGATTTAATAAACAAATATAAAAAAAAAGGGAATTTGAAAGCAAGTTTGCTAGGTAGAGGGGGTGCTTGGCTGGACACTGGTTCAATAGATGATTTTTATAAAACAAGTGCTTTTGTATCTGCAATTGAAAAAAGGCAAGGTTTAAAGGTTGCTTGTATTGAAGAAATAGCTCTTTCCAATGGCTGGATTAATAAAAGAGAAATAAATAATCAGATAAAGTTTTATGGTAAATGTGAATACTCTGAATATTTAAAAAATTTAATTATAACTAAAAAGTGAAAAATATACTTTTAACTGGATCTACTGGTTTTATTGGGTCTGAGCTTCTTGAATATCTTTCCAGTTATAATAAAGTCTTTATAACGGTAAGGAAAAAATATAAGATTAATTCAAACAACAAAAATATTATCAAAATTTATTTCAACAGTCATAAAAATTTAAGTTATAAAATCAAAAAACTAAAAATTAATACAGTCGTTCACTGTGCCACACACTATGTTAAAAATCACAATTTTAAAGATATTAAAGAATTATCTGAGTCAAATATCCTATTTGGAAATATTATTCTTGAAAATCTGAAGATAATGAGAGTAAAAAAATTTGTAAATTTCTCAACAGTTTGGGAAAATTATGATGGAAAAAAAGATAATTATTATAACTTGTATTCTGCTTATAAGGCTGGATTTGGGAAAATAATAAGTTTTTATAAAAAAGAAAATAAAAACATTAAATTTTTAAATTTAGTTATTTCTGACACTTTTGGAGTAAGAGATAAAAGAAAGAAATTAGTAAATCTGTTAAAAACAAATTATAAAAGAAATCTCGTTACAAAAGTTGTATCGAAAAATTTGTATATCAATTTACTCAATGTAATAGATATTGTTAATGCTATAAAATTAATATTAAAAAAAAATTATAAATCAGATACCTACATATTAAAAAACCAAAATAATTTTAAAATTTACGACATTATTAAAAAAATAGAGAAATACTCTCAAAAAAAAATTAAAGTAAAATGGCTATCAAATAAAATAATTAAAGAAAAGATTTATAAATTTAAAACTCTTAAAGGTTGGAAACCTAAGAACAGCAATATCAAAGATATAATCAGAATAATAACTGAATAAACTTATTGTTTTTTTTTTAATAAAAGTTAAATACGAATAATGAAAAAAATTTATTATGGACGAGCCGTATATGATAAAAAAGAGATAAATGCAGTCCTTAATGTATTAAAAAATGACAGTTTGTCACTTATTGATGGAAAAAAAGTAAAAACTTTAGAAAAGAAAATATCTCAAATTTTTGGAAAAAAATATGGTTTAATGGTTAATTCAGGATCGTCTGCAAATTTATTAGCTCTTTCATCATTTAAGTTTAAAAAAGGTTCTGAAATAATTACACCAAATTTAACATTTTCAACAACAGTTGCTCCAATATATCAATTAGGATTGATCCCTCATTTTGTAGGAGCAGTAGAAAATAAATTTCTGACAGACACTAATCAAATTGAAAAATGTATCAATAGCAAAACAGTTGCATTGATGATACCTAATTTATTAGGAAACATAGCAGAATGGAAAAAAATTTATAAAATTGCAAAAAAATATAATCTTAAGATCATTGAAGACTCTGCTGATACAATAGGTTACACAGTAAATAAAAAGAATTTAGGCGCATATTCAGACATAACTACAAATAGTTTTTATGCTTCGCACATTATTAATGGAGCTGGGACAGGTGGAATAGTTTGTTTTAATGATTATAAGTTATATGAAAGAGCAAAACTTCTAAGAGGTTGGGGTAGATCGTCTGCTGTTTTTAATGAGTCGGAAAATGCAACTAAAAGATTTAATGTAAAAGTTTCTGGAATTGATTATGATGCTAAGTATATTTTTTCCGATTTAGGTTATAATTTTTTACCTTCAGAAATTTCAGCTGCCTTTGCTTTAGAGCAAATAAAAAAAT
>CACNQD010000005.1 GCA_902622545.1 uncultured Pelagibacteraceae bacterium | reverse complement strand
TATAGCTATTATTATTTTTTTTAAGTCTTTTTTTTGAGCATCAATATTTAATGGTATGGTAAAAAAATGATTATATAGTTTAAGTGTATTTTTAATTTTACCTTTTTTATACTTTTTAAAAAGCTTATGTAAATGCATTGGCTTTCTATTCCAAGCTGAATAAATTTTTATTCCAAATTTATTAAATTTTTTCGTTAATAAAGAAATTGTATCATCTTTAGTATAGAAACAAATTTTTGAAGAAATCCAGGATTTACCAAGATTTTTTTGTAAAAATAGATTTTTTTTATTTAGTCTTTTAATATGTTTGTCAATAAAGCTTAAATCTTTTAATAATTTTCTCTCTATGAATTTTTTTTTTTCGTAATTAGCTAAAAATATAGCAGCATCATATTCTGAAAATTTACCATTAAAACCTACTAAAGTAGCTTCTCTATTTTTGCCGGTATATCCAAAAGATATAATACCTTTTAAACTCTTAGCTTTTTTTTTGGGACAAATAATTAAACCTGATTCATTTGAGGGTAAAGTTTTTGTTGGATGAAAACTACAACAAATTATTATTTTAGATGAGTCAATTTTTTTATTAAAATTTATAAATGTGTCAGCTGCATCATAAATAACTTGAATATTATATTTTTTTTGTATTAAATTCATTTTTTGAATATCGATCGGGTATCCAAAAGGAGACGGAATTATAATACCTGCAGCTTTAGACTTAATTTCTTTTAATGATCTTTCTAAACTCAAAAAATCAATTGAAAAATCATCAAGATTTACATCAACAAAATAAGGTTCAAAATCTGCTTGTATTATAGCCTGAGGTATAGAAAAAAAATTAAAAGAGGTTGTTATGATAATTTTTTTTTCAGATGAAATTGATTTGAGGTAATTACAGCAAGACAAAACTGATGAATGACCAGATGATGTTAAAACTACGTCGTTTTTCTTGAGACCTAAATCATTAATAATTTTTTTTTTAGTTAAATTATACAAGGGTCCAAAATTAGAATAATATCTATTTCTATCGATTTTTTCTAAATATTTACTTAATTTTTTTCTTATAGCGAGCTTTGGTTTTATAGAAATATTGTTCATTTTTGATTATCACTTTTAATTGTGTAAGTTTTTTAGAAAAAATTTTCTCCTATGTGGTTTAAAATTACGAACCTTTGTTGTCGATACTCTATTTCATCATAAATAATATTATAATTTTTAGCGGAATAAAGACTAATTACTAGTATAAAAAATAAAAATATTTTTTGGAAAAATCTTATATTAATAATTGACATTGAATCCCTATACAAAAGTTTTGATTAAATAAAATTTAATATATCATAGTTTTTTTAATTGCCATGTTAGCATTTAAGTTAATTTTTATTTTTTTTCCAATAACATTTTTTAATTTATCAGCGGGAATATCGTTTGGTAAACAGGGTCTTAGTAATTTTAAATGTTTTCTAGATAATCTAGTTCCTCTTTTTAATTTTACTGATGATTTGATACCTCTTTTCATAGAGATATATTGATTTTTCTCCTCATCATAAATTTCCTTTTTAGGTTTACCTAAAATTTTTTGCATTTTATTTATCTCTACAACCATTTTTTTAAAATCTTTAGGATCCATTGCAAATCCATGATCTGGTCCAGGTAATTGTTTATTATCTGTAAAATGTTTCTCAATAACGCATCCTCCTAATGCTACTGTACCTACAGCAACAATACTTCCAGGGGTATGATCAGAGTAGCCCACTAAACACTTAAATTTTTTCCTAAATAATTTTAAAACTTTAAGATTAATATTTTTAAAAGAAGCAGGATAATTAGTTACACATTGCATTAAAATAATTTTGTTATTACCAGTTTTTTTTATTGTTTTAATGGCGTTGCTTACTTGCTTAATCGAGCTTGCACCCGTTGCTAGGATTATTGGTTTTTTTTTTTTTGCAATGTATTCAATATTCTCTAGCCATGTAAGATCTCCTGATCCAATTTTAAAAACATTAACACCTAATTCATCTAAATAATCCACAGACTCTCTATCGTAGGGCGCTGAAAAAAATTCTATATTTTTTTTTCTACAGTAATCAAAAACTCTCTTATGAAATTTTTTTGGAAATTCAGCTTTTTTATAAACCTCGAATACTGACCTTTTCCATTTTGATTGATATCCAATTTTAAGTTTTTTAAAACAATTGTCATTAACCAATCCCTCAGCGGTAAAGGATTGAAATTTCACTGCATCAGCCCCTGATTCTTTTGCTAGATCAATTAATTTGAAAGCTTTTTTAATTGAATTGTCAAAGTTTGATCCAATTTCTGCTATAGAATAAAATGGTTGGCCATCGCCAACATATTTTTTACCAATTTTTATTTTCATATAATTGTTTAATTCATCATTACTCTAATTAGACTTTTTAAAATTTTATAATTTGATTTAATTATACCCCCAATTCTTGGTTCATCTTCTCTTTTTTTTACATTAATTTTAACATTTTGAATTTTAAAACCCAATCTATCTGCGTTAAATAAAATTTGCGAAGTTAAACTATCAATTTTATCAAAATATCCAATTTTTTTAACAACTTCTGATTTTATAGCTTTAAATCCATTAATTGGATCTTGAACACCAATTTTATTTTTTGAGTAAAATGAAAAGAAATATTCAGAAAATCTGGGAAACCATTTTCTTTGCCCAACTACTATGTCGGCTTTATTTGAGTTTAATTTTTTTAAAAAGGTAGGTATTTTATTGTACGGGTGTTGGCCATCAGCATCGAATGTAATTAAAAACTTATATTTTAAATTTAAAGCTTTATTTATCCCTTTTTCTGTTGATTTATCGGGACCTAAGTTAACTTTATTTTTTAATACAATTGCTTTATTTTTTTTTGCGATACGTTCTGTTTTATCCCAACTTGCATCACTAATTACAATTACCCTATGAACATATCTACGTAAGTTCTTTACTACATGACCAATTGTAGCTTGTTCGTTAAATGCCGGAACAATAGCTATAGTTTTTTTTTTCATTCTTTAATTTTAGCAAACTTTTGGATAAATTTTCTATCTTGATGAAACTATATTTTTTAATTTTTTTATTAGAGATATTGGTACTTTGAATTTTTTTAATATTTTTTTTTTCAAAAGTGTAATTTGTACCTATAATTATATTTGTTTTTAACCTAAATACTTTACAAACTTGTCTTGCAAACTCATATCTTGAAATTTTTTTGTCTGCACTAATATTAAAAGTTCCTTTAATATTATAATTAACAAGCTTATGAATTATTTCTGATAAGTTAAGTACACTTATTGGTGTGCTATAGATGTTTTTATAGCAATATATTTTTTTATTTTTTTTTGCACTAAGTAAAATTTTTTCAAAAAAATTTTTTTTGGTCATAGAAAATCCAAAAAATCGCGTACGAATAATAATGTAGTTTTTATGATTTTTTACTATGTGCTTTTCACACTTAATTTTAAGTTCTGAATAATAGTTCTGGCTTGATAAATTTGATTTTTCTGTATTTGATTTATTTTTTATATCATAGATTGAGTCTGTGGATATATGTAAAATTGGTATACCAAATTTTTTTGCTATTTTTGAAATTTTTTTTAATCCAAGATAAATTACTTCTTTGCAACGTTTTTTATTTTTTTCACAAACATCAATTTCAGAAATACCAGAAAAATTAAATACGTAATTTGGTGTAAATCCTTTTAGCTTTAGAATTATTTTCGATACAGACTCCTGAATATTTAATTTAATAAATTTAATATTATTGTTTTTGAATATTGGAGGTTTATTAGAGAAATAAGTAGCAAGTATCTCATAATTTTGATTATATTTTTCAACAAAGTTTAGACCAAGCAAACCACTTCCACCAAATATTAATATTTTTTTTTTTTTATTCATTTATGATCAATTAATTATTGATATTAAAAACGTATAATTTATACAGTAGTGAAATCTTCTTTTAAATGAATATTTTAAAAAATAAAACGATACTAGTCACAGGAGGAACAGGATCTTTTGGATCAGCATTTATTGGTCATATTTTAAATCCAAAATATAAAGTTAAAAAAATAATTATTTTTAGCAGAGATGAACTTAAACAATTTCAGCTTAAAAATAAATTAAATGATAATAAAAATATACTTAGATTTTTTTTAGGCGATGTTAGAGATAAGGAGAGATTATCTTTTGCTTTTAAGGATGTTGATATGGTGGTTCATGCAGCGGCCTTAAAACAAGTTCCTGCGGCAGAGTATAATCCAATAGAATTTATAAAAACAAATGTTATTGGAAGTCAAAATGTCATAGAGGAATCAATAAATGCTAAAGTAGAAAAAGTTATAGCACTTTCAACAGATAAAGCTGTTTCTCCAATAAATCTGTATGGTGCTACAAAACTTTGTTCTGATAAACTATTTGTGGCAGCAAACAATATTACAGGTAAGCAAAATACAACATTTTCTATTGTTAGATACGGGAATGTCCTAGGAAGCAGGGGATCCATCTTGGACGAATTTATTAAACAAAATAAACTTAAGCAAAAATTTAAAATTACCGATTTAAAAATGACTCGTTTTAATATTCTAATGAAAGATGCAATAGAGTTGGTTATATGGAGTTTAAACAATTTAACAGGTGGAGAAATAGTTATTCCAAAGTTAAAATCTTTTTGGGTAAAAGATTTAGCTAAATCGATAAATAAAAATTCTAAATTTAACGTCATTGGAATAAGACCAGGAGAGAAATTGCACGAGGAATTAATGAGTAAATCTGATAGTTATGATGTTTATGAACTTAAGGATAAACTTCTACTTATTTCTAATCAATTAACAGGATACAAGCGTAAAAGTAAAAATTTAAAAAAATTGAAAAATTTTTCATCTTACAATTCTTTGGAAAATAAGTTTTTAAAAATTCCAGAAATTAAAAAACTAATAAATCAACACCTAAAAAATTAATTTAATGAAAATTCTAGCCATAGTACCAGCACGTGGTGGAAGCAAGAGACTAAAAAATAAAAATATTAAAAATTTCTTTGGAAAATCAATTTTAAAAAGAACACACGACATAATTAAAAATTCAAGACTTTTTGATGAAATAATACTTACTAGTGATAGTAATAAAATAAAAAATCTAGGAAAAAAAATTGGATTTGATGTAATATTGAATAGAAGTAAAAAATTATCAAATAATAAGGCCACTACTATTGCTGTAATAAAAGATGCTATATCAAAACACAATAATGAGGAGTTTAAATATGTTTGTTGTATTTATCCGTGCAATCCTTTACTCAATTCAGGTGATTTAAAAAAAACTTTGAATAAAATAAAAAAAATAAAAAATAAATTTATTTTCCCTATTTGTGAATATCCTCACCCTTTAGAAAGAGCATTCCATATTGTTGGAAAAAAAAAATATGTATCTTTTGTAAATAAAAATAATGCAAATAAGAATACTCAAACTTTCAAAAAAACTTATCATGACGCCGGCCAATTTTACTGGGGTGATAGAACAACTTGGTTAAAATCAAAATCTATTCATAATAATTCTATTGGATATGAAATACCCAAATACCGAGTTGCAGATGTTGATGACTACCAAGATTGGATTAAAGCCACGATCATATTTAAAGGTTTGAAAAAATAAAATTTATTTTCCAATAATTTGAACTCTATTAATATAATTTTTTATAACTATTTTTCTCTGTCCAACATTTGCTATCTCGTCTTTGGTTTGCCTAGGTAAATAGCATCTTTTACATACTTCACTGCATTTGAATCCTTCAGCCTTATTATGCATTTCTCTAGCTTTTTTGAAGTTTTCACCATGCCAAATTTCATGAACTGTTTGAACTTTTACGTCTCCCATTACTTCTCTATTTTCTTCATCATTTGCACATTTCATTACAAGACCATCTGCCCCAATCACCATCCTTTGATACTGCTGAGGACAACTAAAGTTAGAGATATATGGAATTTCTTTTTGATCTTTAATATCATTCCATAGGTAATCTATTAGAGGATTAAATGCTACTTGATCTACATACGGAGCAAATGTTTCATAATAATTGGTAGGATTTTCTTTTATTGCTGGCCATATACCCTGCACTTTTATAACTGGTCTTTTTAAATTATTATCATCTTTATATTTTTTAATTGCTTTAATTTTACTTAATAAATCATCGAACTTTAGGGGTTTTCTTATATTATTGTAAGTTTCCCCAACACCATCTATTGATATAGTAATCCAATCGATACCTGCTTTAGCTATCTGCTCAAAAAACGGAATTGTTAGTTTAAATCCATGAGTCAAAGTTGACACCTCTTTTATCCCGTTTTTTTTTGCATATTCTATACACTCGATAAAATGCTTATTCAATGTAGACTCCCCCCTAAGGCTTAACCTAATTGCCGGAACTTTAAAAGCAATTTCATCTATAACTTTTTTAAACAATTCAAATTCCATTCTTTTAGTATTTACTAATTTCTTAAATTCATCGGAAATCGTATAACACATTGGGCATTTTAAATTACATATTGAAGCAAGTTCTAAATCCACTAAAAGAGGGTAATCAGAGACTATTTTTTTCTTTGCAAATTTTGTCCAGTTGTCCCTGTAAATTTTGTATCCCTCAGGCCAACCAGACCCTCTGTTTTCCTCAAATTTTTTGTCACGCTCATCTGTGTCCATTGAATAATTGCCTTTGTTTATTGGTATGAATTTACCTTGTATATTTTCAGATACTTTAGAAATATTGTTTCTTTTTAAATTATTTAATGGAATAATCTTATTATCGTCAATATTTTTCAT
>CACNQD010000004.1 GCA_902622545.1 uncultured Pelagibacteraceae bacterium | reverse complement strand
ATTGTTAATCCTTTTTACTGCTATGGATGCACCACTGTTATCACTTGAGTAATTAATATGAATAATTTTCATTTAAATAAATTTAACATATATTAATTATTATTATCATGATAACTTTTTTAAAAATTAATGATAGTTAGATTTATTAAAAAAAAAATTAAATTATTTTTATTTCGAGTTTTTAATATAAAAATTTCTAAAATAAAAAAAAATATTTTTAAAAATACAACTATATCAGATAAGACTGCTCTTGATACACTTTACAATTGCAAAGGTATAATTCATATTGGGGCCCATAGAGGATCTGAACGATATATCTATGATTGGCTTGGCAAAAAAGTAATATGGGTTGAAGCAAATCCAAATATATTTGATGAACTTCAAATAAACATTTCTGAATTTAAATATCAAATAGCTTTTAATTATACTCTTCATTCTACATTAGGAAAAAAAATAGATTTTTATTTATCGTCCAATGATGGTGCTTCGTCATCTATTTATGATTTTTCTGAAGACTACAAAAATAAAAAAATTCACTTTGAGAATAAAGTAAGAAATATTTATATGAAAAAAAAAATAAGATCGATAACAAATACACTGGATAATGTTATTAAAGAAAAAAAAATTGAAATAAATGACTTTGATCATTTAGTTATTGATGTACAAGGAGCGGAATTAGATGTCTTAAAAGGTTCCACAAATTTTTTAAAAGTATGTAAATCAATTTATATAGAGGTAAGCACTGAAAATTTTTATCAATATGGATCAAAGTGGAATGATATTAAAGAATTTTTAAATCAAAATAATTTTAAAGAAACTAGAGATCCTATTAAAAATCATGATGATATAATCTTTTTAAAGTATAATAAGTTATCTTGATGAAAACCATAAAAAAATTTTTTGTAAAAAAATACGTAGATTCTAAATTTGATCAAATTAATTATTCAAATATTACTTGTAAAAAAAAAGGGGGTAAAAAGCCAAAATTTTATATTATTGCTAGTAAAAAAAAACGTGGTTTATTCTCTCTTCTTCTTTATGTACTAAATCATTTAAAATTTTCAAAAAAAAAGAAACTAATACCTATTATAGATTTAGAAATCTACAAAAGTATTTATAACGAAAGTAGAAAAATATTTAATTCTTATAATGCATGGGATTACTATTTTAATGAGATTAATAAATATAATATTAAAGATGTTTACTTACATAAAAAATTTCTACTCTCTAGTGATCATAATATTTATACTACAAATAATGAATTTAGCCAAAGTTTGAAAAAAATATTTAATGAGAGAATTAAATTGAAAAACCAAATTAAAAAAGAAATTTTATTTTATAAAAAAAAATTTAGATTATTCAAAAGAAATAAAGTTCTAGGAATTCATTTTAGAGGAACAGATATGAAAATTGCACCCAATCATCCTATGCCACCTACAAAAAATCAGATATTAGAAAAAATAAATTATTGTAAAAAAAAATTTAATTTTAACAAAATATTTTTGGTTACCGAAGATATTGATAACTATTATTTTTTAAAAAATAAATATGGACATAAAATTATAACTATAGATAATTTTAGATCTAATAAATCAAAAGTTTTTAATTTAAAAATTAGAAAATTTCATAAATATAAAATGGGAAAAGAAGCCTTAATTAATGGTTATCTCTTGTCATATTGCAATACTATCATTTCCTCTCAGACTGGGATATCTGATTTTGCAAAGTTTTTAAATAAAGACATTAATTTTATCAAAATAAATAATGGGAATAATAGCTCTAGTATTTTTATTTCTGCTTTTTTGTGGAAATTGAAAAATTTTCTTCCAAAAAAATTAGGTGGTTTTTAATTTTCGACATATAGTTTTACTTTACTAATTTGTTAAATTATATTTTATAATATTTTGATCATGCTAATATTATGTCGTCTACTATAAAAAAAAAACCTTTTTTTTCAATAGTTACTGTAGTGAAGAATGGAGAAAAAACTATTGAGAAGACTATAAAAAGTATTAAGAATCAATCGTTCAACAACTTCGAGCATATTATAATTGATGGTAAATCTACAGATAGGACTTTAAAAAAGGTTTACAAATATAAAAAAAATCTTGCTCTTATAATTAGTGAAAAAGACAAAGGAATTTATGATGCTTTCAATAAAGGCATGAAGCTTAGTGTTGGAGAATTTATTTGTTTTGTTAATTGTGGAGATACATTAAGAAAAAACGGTCTTAAAATAATTTTTAAGTATTTATCAAAATATACTGAATTAGATTTCATTTTTGGAAGTGTTAAAAAACATTGGGGAATTGTGTACGGTTACAAGCCAAAAAAAATCTATTATAGTTGGGGGTTTTATTCTAGCCATTCTACTGGATTTTTCATAAAAAAAAATTCAGCAAAAAAAGTTGGGTTATATAATTTAAAATATAAATTTCATGCTGACTATGATTTTTTTTATAGAGCAATTGTGAAAAAAAAATTAAGTGGAATGAGTACAAAAAAAAATGAGATTATTGGCGATTTCGAAAGAGGAGGTTTTTCAAGCAGATCCCCTTATCTTAAAATGTTCTTGGAAGAATTATTAATAAGATATAATAATGGTCAAAATCTTATATTAGTTTCTATGATAGCTTTATATAAAATAGTTAAAAACTTTAGAAAATTTATAAAATGAAAATTTTAGTTACAGGGTGCGCTGGTTTTATTGGCTTTCATCTAGTTAAATCTTTGATAAAAAAAAAAAATATCAAGATTTATGGAGTTGATAACATGAATAGTTATTATTCTATAAAATTAAAAAAATTAAGATTATCCGAATTAAAAAAAAATAAAAGCTTCAAGTTTTACAAATTTAATATTTCAGATTTTAAAAAATTAGAAAGTTTGTTTTCCAAAATCAAATTCGATATAGTTGTTAATCTAGCAGCACAAGCGGGTGTCAGATATTCTATAATTAATCCAATTGAGTATATGAGAACTAATATTTTGGGATTTTCAAATATTCTAGATTTATCCAGAAGGTTTAGAATAAAAAAATTATTTTATGCATCTTCAAGTTCAGTATATGGAGAACAAAAAAAATTTCCTGTTAAGGAAGAAAATGAATTATCTCCTAAAAATGTTTATTCCTTATCAAAAAAAAATAATGAAGAATTTGCTGAGATTTATTCTAAACAATATGGACTTAAATCAATGGGTATAAGATTTTTTACAGTTTACGGTGAATGGGGAAGACCAGATATGTTAATGATTAAATATATGCTATCAAAAACCAAAAAAACAATTTTCAAATTAAACAATAAAGGTAATCATTACAGAGATTTCACTTATATCGACGATGTTATCATTATTCTGAATAAATTAATTTTTTCAAAAATTGTTAAAAAACACGAGGTTATAAATATATGTTCAAATAAGCCTCTAAAAGTTTCTGCAATTTTAAGCAAGATAGACAAATTATTTGGTAGACCAAAAATATTACAAACTAACAGATTAAGTATAGAAACCTTAAAAACGCATGGCGACAACAATAAAATTAAAAGTATTACTGGTTTTAAAAATTTTACCGATATCAATACTGGATTAATAAACTTAGTTAATTGGTCTAAAAAGAACTTAAAAAAAATTTGATTTTATATAAAAATATGTATTTTAACTTAATATTACATAATTCACTTACTATATACTTATTTTCTTTTTTGGAACAAACTTGATGTGTTTGTAAAGTTCTTTATTAGATCCCCTAGTATGCCCTAATTCGTAATTTGATATTTTGATATATTTTATCCTAAAGTTACTTTTAATTTTCTTTTTTAAAATTGATACAATTTTATTTATAGGAGTTGAGACTTCCGAAGAGACATTAAATATTTTGGTATTTTTTTTTTTACTTAAATTAATTCTTAATATTTTAAAAATTACGTTCAAAAGATCCAAAATATTAACAAAATCCCTTGAGGGGAAAACCTGTTTTTTTTTTTTGATAATGTAGTTTATTTTCGTAACTTTATTCAATTTGCTATTTTGTTTTAATTTAAAAATTAATCTTTGATAATTATGTTTTTTAAATTTAAAAATTTTAAAATTATTATTATCGATACCTATAATATTAAATAATCTTAAAATTATCAGACTGTTAAACCCTCTTTTTTTTAAATATTTTTCTATAATTAGTTTTGTTTTACCATAATAGTTTTTTGGTAATGTTTTATTAGATATCTTGAAAATTTTATTTTTTTTGGACTCTTTATAGACATTTGAAGAAGATAAGAAGATAAATCTTTTTATATTATTCTCTTTACAAATATCTATAAAATTTTTAGTTTTCATAACATTATTTAAATAATAAGCTCTCTTACATCTTTCCGCCTCAAGAACATAGGATGCCGCAGCTGCATGAATAACTGTATGGACATTATATTTTCTTATTAAATTTTTAACTTTTTTTTTGTTTGAAATACAAAAAAAATTATGATTTTTAATATCGGTTACATTGTTTTTGTATGAATATGATAAGTTATCTATTCCTATGAACCGAATCTTTTTTTTTAAGAAAAATTGTGAAAGGTGCGAACCAATATATCCAGTACTTCCGGTAATTAAAATCATAAAGAAATTTACATGATAATCTTATAAATTAATGTAAAAAAATACTAATGAAAAAAAAAATATTTTATTGGTCTCCATGTTTGGATCGAGTAGGCACGGTTATATCTACAATTAACTCTGCGATTTCTTTATCTAAATACAATAAAAATAATGATGTTCGAATAATAAATGCGTGTGGT
The DNA here is from genome assembly GCA_902622545.1 of uncultured Pelagibacteraceae bacterium. Taxonomy (GTDB): domain Bacteria; phylum Pseudomonadota; class Alphaproteobacteria; order Pelagibacterales; family Pelagibacteraceae; genus Pelagibacter. The sequence continues at coordinate 195,920 of CACNQD010000004.1, read as the reverse complement.
GAATGGGATCAATACAAGGAATTATTAAATAAAAATTCAATATGTCTTATTGATTTAAATTTCAAATATTTTAAAGTTTTGCCTAAAAGAGGTTTTATTAGCAGTAGATTTTCCTATATAATTATTTATTTGTTATCTTTTTTTCCTTTATATTTTCTACTAAAAAAAGAGCAGCCTAAAAAAATTGTATTGCATTTGATTACATCTCTGCCCCTAACACTCTTATATCTTTTTAAATTCAAGTCGGATTTTATTCTTAGAATTTCTGGTTATCCAAAACTAAATATTATAAGAAAATTTTTTTGGAATTCTGTATCTAAAAAATTAAAGTTTGTTACTTGTCCTACTTTAGATTTAAAAAAGGATTTAGAAAATTTAAATTTGTTTGATTCAAGTAATTTACACTATTTGCCAGATGCAATAATAGAAATTAAAAATTTAAAAAAAAAACCTAAGTTACCAATTGATTTTAATTTATCTAAGAACAAAAAAGTTGTTTTATCAGTTGGGAGATTAACTAAACAAAAAAATTTTTCATATTTAATTGAAGAATTCTCTGATTTTCTAAAGGTCAATAATGATTACGTAATGTTTATTTTAGGCGAAGGTGAGGATAAAGCAAAACTAAATAGATTGATAAATGACAAAGGACTTGAAGAAAAAATTTTTTTGTTAGGTTTTAAGAAAGATGTTTATAGCTTTATGAGAAATAGCGAAATATTCATACTAAGCTCTCTGTGGGAAGAAGTGGGTTTTGTGATGATAGAAGCGGCAATCTGTAATTCTTACATAATCTCAAGCGATTGTCCTAATGGACCAAAAGAATTTTTAAACAATGGAAAAAATGGTATATTGTTTAAAAATAATTCTAAAAAAGCTCTTTTAAAAGGTTTAATAAATTATTCTAGATTAGATAAAGAAAAAATATTTGCCGACAAAGTCATATTAAAAAAAAAGACAAGCAAGCACACTATGTTTAAACATTTTTTAGTTTTTGATAAGTTATTAAATTTATAACTTTAAAAACTGTTAACTAATTTATAATATTTCAATAGATTACTTTTATAATCAAACCTAATTAATGATTTGTAAGATTTGTCCAATAATTTCACACATTTCTTCCTATTTAAAAAATAATACATGATTTTATTTGCAAGCTCTTTATGATCACCTACTTTAAAAAGTAATCCACCCTTACCATTTAATAGAATTTCTTTTGGTCCAGTGTGACATGAACTTGATATTATAAACTTCTTAAGTGCTAATGCCTCAAGCAAAACATTAGGAAGTCCCTCATACTTTGAAGTTAAAACAAATATGTCTGATTGTCTTATAAATGGATATGGGTTTTCAACAAAATTAATAATTTTTACAAAACGACTTAACTTTTTATCTAATATATATTTTTGTAATTTTTTCCTTAAAATACCTCTACCAATAATACGTGCTTCAAAATTGATTTTATTTTTAAGATAATTAATTGATTTTAAAAATGTTAATTGATCTTTTTGATCTGTAAATCTGCCGATATTTATAATTTTTAATTTATTTGTAGATTTAAAAATTTTTTTAGATTTTTCTTTGGACTTTTTTATAATTTCATTTTTATTAAGAGGGTTGTAAATACATTTTGCACTTATATTAAGATCTCTTTTAAGATCATTTTTAAACTGCATACTATTTACCATTACAATATTGGATAAACCTAAGACCTTTTTAAAAATATATCTTTTTATAATGTTTCTCGACCAACCTATGGGGGCTGTATTAGACCTAGCTATAACTTTTATGGAAAAAAGTTTGCAAATTAATATGCAATAAACATTTGCCTGAAACGCAAAAATGATTATATTTCTATTTTTTAATATTTCTCCAATTAATAACAAAATTGCAACTAAATATTTTATTCTTCTACCATAGTTATCCCAATTTTTAGATGATGGGGTTATTAAAACTATAGACTTATCGAATTTTTTTTTATATTTTTTGGATACTGTTATTACTTTTAAAGTATCAACTTTTTTAACTAGATAATTACAAACTAGGAAAAAATTTTTCTCTACGCCCCCTCCCTCTATTGAAGGCATAAACATAATTATTTTACGTTTCATTAATAGATAGCTTACAAATTAAATTTTATAAAAGATAACCAATAAGATATTTATTTATTATGGAATTACAACATTAAATAAAAAAATTTTTCTTATTTATCTTACTATCCTATACAATAATCAAAAATTCCATTACTATCTAATATATGATGATCAATTTATCAGAAAAGATCTTTTCAATTCTTTTATTATTAATTCCATTATCTATTATTATTGGTCCATCTGTATCACTCATAAATATTACTATGATGTCTGTCGTGTATTTATTTTTTTTTTTAAAATTTAAGCATTATAATTTTTTGTTAAAAAATAACACAATAAAAATATTGTTATTTTTATACATATATCTTATTTTTAATACTTTTATATCTTTAAGTGTCGAAAGTAGTATTTTTAGAAATTTAGGTTTTGTAAGATTTATATTTTTTTTTCTTGCCATTAATTATTTATTTCATGTTGGTAAGCCAAATATAAAAATATTTTTTTTTTGGACAATAATGTTTTTAATTTTTATATTTGATGTATATTTTGAAAGATTTTCTGGGGCTAATATTTTTGGTTGGGGAGCAACTTATTTAAATGAGGTTCCGCAACCACATGGTGAAAGAATCGTAAGTTTTTTTAAAGATGAGCCAATTGCAGGAGCCTTTATAAATGGTTTTTTATTTTTAATATCAGGATACCTACTTGATATTCTAAAAAATAAAAAATTTGGAAAATTAGTATTTATTATAGCAATATTTTTATTTTTCTTTTCAGTCTTAATTACAGGTGAAAGATCAAATACTTTAAAAGCTATATTTGGAATAATGTTGTTTATATATTTAATCGATACATTCAATTTAAAATTAAAAATCATCTTTATGATTGTTTTACCGATTTTAGTTGCTTGTACAGTTGTTAATTCAGATTATCTCAAGAATAGATATTTTGGTCAGGTTTTTTCAAAAATGTATGAAGAAAGAAGTTTTAAACATTTAGAAGACAACATATATATAAAACTTTATAAATCAGGCTTTAATGTTTTTAAAAATAATTTATTAATTGGAGTTGGTAACAAAAATTATAGAGTTGAAACTTGTGGCCAAAATAATGATGGTAAGAAGGATTATTTTTGCGTTACGCATCCACACCAAATATATTTTGAGTTCTTATCTGAACACGGTTTAATTGGCACAATAATATTACTTTGCTCATTTTTCATGCTAATTTTTAAAAATTTAAGAATAATCATAGAGTCACAAAACTGTTTGCAATTAGGGGCATTTGCTTTCTTAATTTGTAATTTTTTACCACTATTACCATCTGGAGCTTTTTTTAGTGATTTTAATATTAGCTTGTTTATTTTAAACTTATCAATAATGTATGCGGTAAATAAAAAAACAAATGTTTTTTTCTTAAATAAATTAAAGTTATAATTTTAAATTTTAACACGGGGCCGTTAGCTCAATAGTAGAGTACTGCATTGACATTGCAGGGGTAGTTGGAGCGTAACCAACACGGCCCACCACAATATTAAAATTGAAAAAACTTTATTTTTAATATATGAAAAAATTAATAAAGGGCCTGTAGCTCAGTTGGTTAGAGCAGTACACTCATAATGTATTGGTCCCAGGTTCGAGTCCTGGCGGGCCCACCAAATTAAATTTAGTTATATTTTTATAAAAAATTATTTGTTGTTAAATTCTTTTAGACTTGTGAAAAGAGCATTTATATCTCCACCATTATTCTTAATGATTGAGTTAAACTCTTCCTTTTGAGTTCTTGCCAAACTAAGTCCTTCAATAACTAAGTCTCTTATCAAAGGTTTTGATGGATCTTTTGTGTAAATTCTCCAATCAATAGCAACCTCTGGTCTATTTGATGTTGCTACAAGCTTACTTTTTACAATTGTATATTTTTCATTTTTAACATCCTCAGAAACTACAACAATTTTTGCCTCGTTATATTCAACTAACCTAGTGGAAAAACTTTTAAGGAAATATTCTCTAAAAATCTTTTTAAATTCAGCTTTTTGATCATCACTTAAACTTTTTCTATGTTTGCCTAAAGTGTAAAGACCAATGCCATCTATATCAACGGAGCTTTCTCCAATTTTAATAAGTTCTTGGATTTTAACTTCCCTTGCATCCTCACTAGATAAAATATTACTAGCTCTATTAGTTATGTCATCAATAAAGTTTGAGGATATATTTGCAATAGAGTTAGAGTATAAGTTTAGCAAAAAAAATATGATTATAAAAATTATATTTACTCTTAATTTTCTCATCTTATTTTATTTATTTATCTAAGGATTCCCAATCACTATCATCTAAAGTATCAGTTTTAACTTTAAGATTTTTGATTTTTCTTTCTCGATCTTGAAGATATAAGCTTCTTACAGTCGCATAAAAATCAACAGAGGTTTTTTCTAAACTGTCAAAAGATTCTAAATTTTTTGCTCTAAAGTCTACTCCTTCAGATAACTTAGAGAAATAATAGTCAGACTCTTTAAAATATTGTGTATCATTTTTAACAGTAACATTGTACCATGCATCACCACCACTCATTGATACTAAAGAACCAACAGCATCTCTAACAGTTGACGGCCCAAGAACTGGCAAAACTAAGTAACAACCTTCTCCTATTCCCATTGTGCCAAATGTTTGACCAAAATCCTCTTTTTCTAATTTCTCAAATCCCAGAGCATTAGCTGGATCAAATATTCCTACAATTCCAATTGTGGTATTTATTATAAATCGGATTGAATTATTCCCAGCTGCTTTCAAATCTCCTTGTAGTATATTGTTTGGAATTGTTATTAAGTTGGATAAATTATTTAATGCATTGCTTGTTCCAGTTCTAACTGGCGAAGGCAATTTTCTGTATCCTGTTGCTACTGGTCTAAATAAAACTTTATCTAAAGCCATATTGAATGCAAAAGTCGCGCGATTGATTTTTTCAAAACAATCTTTAACTTCCCTCTCCTCTGCAAATGAGGATGATACAACTAAAAATTGTATTATGAAAATATGTATAATAATCTTTAAAAGCTTTTTCATTAATGTCTCTATAATCTATATTTTAACAAAGTAAATTGATAATTTAAATAACATTATGTAATAAAAATAGCGTTAAATGAACAAAATTAAACAATTTTACTCTCTAAATTTTGATCTAGTTAAAAGAAAAAAAAAAGAGATAAAATTTTTAGTTTTTCATTACACCGGAATGAAAGCAGAAAAATCTGCAATAAAAAAATTGTGTGAGGAAAATTCTAAAGTCAGCTGTCATTACTTTATAAAAAAAAATGGATCTATAATTAATTTAGTGCCAGACCTATATATATCATGGCATGCAGGAGTATCATTTTGGAAAAAATTTAAGAAAATAAATCAATATTCAATTGGTATTGAAATTCACAATCCAGGTCATAATAATGGTTATGAGTGTTTCAATAAAAAACAAATTAAGTCAATAAAGCATTTATCACTAATGTTAGCAAAAAAATATAACATAAAAAAAAAGCATTTTTTAGGACATTCAGATATAGCTCCCAGTAGAAAAAAAGATCCTGGTGAGAAATTTCCGTGGGAGCTATTATCAAATTATAATATAGGTATATGGCACTCATTAGAAAAAAAATTATTAAAAAGTTACAGGCTAAAACATTTAAAAAGATTTGAAAAAAAATTATTTTTAAATTATTTAACAACAATTGGTTACATTTTTAAAAAAAATGAAATTTACTCAGTTTTATCTGTAGTGAAAGCTTTTCAAAGAAGGTTTAGACCAAAACTCATAAATGGAAAAATTGATCTAGAATGTCTAAAAATAGCTAAAAATTTAGTAAAATGTGGACTTAATTAATATTGAAAATAAAAAAAAATAATATAATTTTAATTTGCCAGATAAATGACTTATCGCTTTATTATATATAGAGAGGAAAGTCCGGGCTTCGCAAAGACACAGTGCCAGGTAACACCTGGCGGGGGCGACCCTAGGGATAGTGCCACAGAAAATAAACCGCCTTATCGAGGCAAGGGTGAAAAGGTGTGGTAAGAGCACACCGGCTTTATTGGTAACAATGAGCGCATGGAAAACCCCACTGGAAGCAAGACCAAGTAGAGATGACATTGTTAATAGCAAAAAGCGGTCTTTGGCTAGTCATCAGGGTTGGTTGCTTGAGCTTTAAGGAGACTTAAAGCCTAGATAAATGATAGGTTTAAATGACAGAACCCGGCTTATATTTTATCTGGCATCTTAAAAATTTACCATCAAGTTTCTAGTTTGTTCTAATTGAAAATTCATTATAAAACAACTGTTGACTGTACACAAAAAAACCCATAATATCCCATAAATTCCCAAATTACGGGAAAAAAGAAATATGAGCTATGTTTTTATCTACTTTCGAAAACAAATTAGACAAAAAAGGAAGGGTTTCAGTGCCTGCAAGTTTTAGAACATATCTTTCAAATTTAGGTTATAATGGAATTATTTGTTATCCATCATTTAATAATAATTGTATAGAGGCATGGCCCCAAGATAGAATTGAAAAAATTTCTCAAGCAATAGACTCACTAAATCCATTTGAGGAAAAAAAGGATTATTTTGCAACTTCAATACTTTCAGAAAGTATCAATTTACAGTTTGATGGTGAGGGCAGAATTTTAATTACAAACAAACTATTAAAACATGCAAAAATTAAAAGTAGCATGTTATTTGTAGGCCAAGGAAAAACCTTTCAAATATGGGAACCTGCAAGTTATGAAAAATTTAAGGTAACTGCGAAAAGAAAATCAAATATTCATAGAGCTAGCCTTAAATGGGAGCAAAAATTTAATAAATAAATAGGGGGAAATATGACAATTAATTTTAAAGTGCCTGAAATAAAAGAATTAAAACCAAGAATTTTAGTTTTAGGAGTAGGTGGAGCCGGAGGTAATGCAATAAATGAAATGATAGAAGCAGGAGTTGAAGGTGTTGAGTTTGTAGCTGTTAATACAGATGCGCAAGATCTTAAAACAAGTAAAGCAAAAACTAGGATACAAATTGGATTAAACGTAACTAAAGGATTAGGTGCTGGAGCGAAGCATGAAATAGGGCAAGCTGCAGCCAATGAATCATTAAATGATATTGTAGACTTATTAAAAGGCGCCAACATGGTCTTTATAACAGCGGGCATGGGAGGTGGAACTGGAACTGGTGCTGCGCATATAATCGCTAGAGCAGCAAAAGAACTAAATATTCTGACTGTAGGAGTTGTAACTTTACCATTTTTATACGAGTCTTCATCTAGAATGAGAAGAGCACAACAGGGCTTAGATGAACTAAGAAAACACGTTGATACTATAATTGTTATTCCAAATCAAAACTTATTTAAAATTGCAAATGAAAAAACTAGATACACAGAATCTTTCCAGCTTTCGAATAGTGTTCTAAGACATGGAGTTCAAAGTGTAACTGATTTAATGGTAAAAGATGGATTAGTAAACTTAGATTTCGCAGATGTTGAGACTGTTATGAGCTCGATGGGTAAGGCCATGATGGGAACTGGAGAAGCAGAGGGAGAGGGTCGAGCTATAAAAGCAACTGAAATTGCTTTAAATAATCCTTTAATTGACGACTATTCTTTAAAAGGAGCTAAAGGATTATTAATAAATATAACAGGGGGAGATGATCTTACCTTGTTCGAAGTTGATGAAATTGTAAATAAAATTAGATCAGAGGTCGATAGCGAAGCAGAAATAATTAACGGATCAATTATTGATCCCACTTTAGATGGTAAAATTCGAGTTTCTATAGTAGCGACCGCATTAGACGGTCAACAACCTGAATCTAAATCAGTGATTAATATGGTCCATAGAATTCAAAATAGAAACCCTGGTTATTCAGAATTTTCTAACACTCATAATAATATTCAATTAAACTCTATTAAATCTGATACAATAGCAAACACTAGTGGAGCGAATGCACTTAAATTAGATACAGATGAATTAAAAAATTCAGAAGCAGAAATGTTTAATTCAATGGTGGATGAAAATATGGCTGTGAATAGTTTAAATTTAGATAAAACTGTGAACGAAATTAACGACAACGCAAGCTATAGTGAGGAAATTCCTCTAAATTTAGAGGAGCCAACAGAAATTAATCAAAAAATTAATAATGTTGAAAATTCAAATGGACTTGAGAATTTTGATTTGAATGAAGAAAGCCCTCAACTTTTCAACTCAGATAGTGAAACAATAAAAGATAAAATTGATGTAGATAAAGACTTAGAAACCGAAGAAGATGAACTGGAAATTCCTGCATTTTTAAGAAGACAAAAAAATTAATGATCTTTGAAAAAATAGATGAGTGTCACCATTGCATCGGATGAAAATTTACATTATCCGGTATTGCTTAATGAAGTATTAAGTATTATTTCTCCTCAAAATGGTGGCACCTTTATTGATTGTACTTTTGGTCAAGGTGGTTATACAGAAAAAATCTTACAATTTCCAAATACTAAGGTAATTGCTTTTGATAGAGACCATAAGTGTAAAAGTATCGCTATTAAATTTAAGCAAAAATTTAAAGACAGGTTCGAATTTTATAATAAAAAATTTAGCGAAATTGATTGTATAAAATTACCAAAAAAAATCGATGGTGTAATTTTTGACTTAGGTTTTTCCTATAATCAGATTACAGATAAATCAAAAGGTTTGTCATTTAATCATACTGGAAAGTTGAATATGAAAATGGGCCACAATGATATTTCAGCCGATGATATCATAAAAAAACTTCCAGCTAAGGAATTAGAAAAAATATTGAGAAATTTTGGAGATGAAAAAAACGCAAAGCTGATATCGAAAAATATAATTCAACAAAGACAAAATGTAGATATTAATACAGAAGAACTTGTAAAAATAATAAATTTATCAAAAAAAAATTTTACAAAAAAAAATAAAGCAACTAAAGTTTTTCAAGCATTAAGAATTTCGGTTAACAATGAGATTAGTGAATTAATTTCCGCACTTTCAAAATCGTGCAATCTCGTGTCAAAAGATGGCGTCATAGTAACAGTCACTTTCCATTCAATTGAAGATAAGATATGCAAATTTTTTTTTAATACTGTATCTACCTATAAATCAGTTTCTAGATATCTACCTGTTAATAAAAAAGAAGATTTAATTTTTAATTTGATTAATAAAAAAGTAATTACTCCGACAATCAAAGAAATCAAAATTAATCCTCCTTCAAGATCAGCAAAATTAAGAGCAGTAAAAAGAGTAGGAAAAAACAAAATCAAAACAAATTTCATTTATGAAAAATTTAAAAATTTACTTGAAACAGAACAATTAACTTCAAAATTATGAAAAAGTATTTATTTATTTTTTTAATTGTCACTTTAATAATATTTACATCAATAATTAAAACGACCACTAGAGAACTAGAAACTAAGATCTTTAATTCTGAGGAAAAAATAAAAATTTTGACTGCTAAAAAAGAATTAATTTTACTACAAAATCATTATTTAACATCACCTCAAAAACTGTTTAAATTAAAAGAAAAATTGTTTGGTAACAAATTTAAAGTCTTAGAATTAAAACAATTGAAATATTTAAATTATAATGAAAAAAAATGATTATAATAAAATAATTATTGATAGTTCAAATCTAGATCTAGATAGCTTTAATAATAATAAATTTAAAATAAATCTAAACCGGATTGCATTTATTTTCATTATTGTATTTATTATAATTGTTATATATTCAACCAGAATAATCTACTTATCATCGAAAACAATTGAAAAAAAAAATTTTATCTCAAATCAAATCAATAGAGCAGATATTACTGACAGAAATGAAAATTACATAAGCAAATCTGTATTTACAACAAATGTGGGCATAGATCCAAAACTAATAAAAGATAAAAAAAAATTATTAATAAAATTGCAGTATACCTTTCCGAAAAAAGATATTTCAAAAATCAAAGAAAAAATCTCAAAAAAAAATTTTTTTTATATTGAAAAAAAAGTTACACCCGAAAGATTGCAAAAAATTAAACTTTTAGGTGAAAAATCAATTAGAATTGAACCTAAAATCACAAGAATATATCCAGATGAAAATCTTTTTTCGCACATTATTGGACAAATTGATGACGATAACAACGGTATTTCTGGAATTGAGAAATCATTCGATAATGAACTAAAAAACGGAAAAAAAAATCTTATTTTGACAGTTGATAGAGAATTGCAGTTTATAATTCGGGATGAATTATTAAGCGCACAAAAAATTTTTAAAAATATAGGAGGAACAGGTATATTAATGGACATAAACAATGGTGAGATTTTATCACTAGTTTCAATTCCAGATTTTAACCTAAATCTTAGAAAAGATGTATCAGATAAAAATTTTATCAATCGGGCAACAAAAGGCGTATATGAACTTGGATCAGTTTTTAAGTCATTTACAATTGCGGCAGGTTTAAATTATGATTTAATATCTCCTACCGACATGTTTTTGAATCTTGAAAAAAAAATGAGGTGTGGGGGAAGAATTATCTCTGAGTATGACGAAGATTTACCAGAAGATTTAAGTGTAGAGGACATTTTAATATACTCAAGCAATATAGGGTCAGTTAAAATTGGACAAATAATAGGAAAAGAAAAAATGAGAGAATTTTTAACCCTAATCGGATTATTAGATAAAATGAAATTTGATATTGAGGAAGTAGGAAAACCATTAACTTTTAAATGGGGAGACTGTAAACTCAAAACAGCTTCTTATGGACATGGAATTACGACTACCCCAATTCAACTTGCTAAAGGGTATGCAATTTTATCTAATGGTGGCTATCAAGTTAATCCAACTTTAATTAAAAAAAAATTTGATAAATCAAAAAGAGTAAAAATTTTAAAACAAGATGTAAGTTCTAAAATAAATCCAATTTTAAGAAAAGTTGTTACTAGTGGTACAGCAAGCCTATCTGACGTAGAGGGTTATGAAGTAGGTGGTAAAACAGGCACAGCTCAAATTGTAGATAATGGAATATACACAAATAAAAAAATTAACACTTTTGCTTCAGTGTTTCCAATTTCGGATCCAAAATATGTTTTAGTTATATTGTTGGAGGATACTAAGCTCTCAAAAGACTATGTTTATAAATATCGTAACAAGCCTGGGTCTTTTACAGGTACGCCATTCAACACTTCGGGCTGGACATCTGTGGAAATAGCGGGAAAAATCATTGATAAAATAGGACCAATTTTAGCCACAAAGTACTAAGATTTTAAATCAATGTTATTAAGCAAAGTTTTACCAAATATAAAAAAAGAATATAAAAATACTAAATTTAAAAATATTAGGTTTAACAGTCAAGAATGCAAACTTAATGACATTTTTTTTTCGATAAACGGCAATTATTTAAAAGGTAATAAATATATAAAACATGCAATAAATAATGGTGCCAAAATAATTATTTCTAACCTAAACTTTGAGGGTTATGACAAAAACAAAATTTTATATCTCTTCAGTAAAAATCCTAGAAAATTACTGTCAGAAGTATCGAGTAGATATTATAAATTAAAGCCTAAAAATATAATCGGAGTCACAGGAACTAATGGCAAAACCTCAGTCGCAAATTTTTATAGTCAAATTTTATCTCTAAATAATAAAAAAGTAGTATCTATTGGAACTCTAGGGGTTTTATCTAAGAATTTTGCAATAAATACAAATAACACAACCCTAGATCCTGTGAGTATTCATAAAATATTAGATAAAATAAAAAGACTAAAAATCGAAAACGTTATATTAGAGGCCTCAAGTCACGGATTAAAACAGCATAGACTAAATTGTATAAATTTTAAAACTGCGATTTTTACTAATCTTTCTAGAGATCATATTGACTATCATAAAACTTATAAAGATTACTTAAACTCAAAACTTATACTTTTTAATCAATTATTAGGTGCTCGTGGTAACATAATTTTTGATAAAAAAATTAAGTACTCTAAAATATTAAATAAAATTTCAAAAAAAAATAAATTCAAAAGTTACACAATTGGTGGTCAAGATTCTTTTATAAATGTCAAAAGTATACAAAAAGTAAATGACCAAAAAAAGGTTGACTTTGTTTTTAAAAAAAAGAATTATTCTTTTAAGACTTCTTTAATAGGCAATATTCAAATTAAAAACTTAATGTTCGCAATATTAGCTGCATATTTGTCAAACCTTAAATTAGAAGACATTTTAAAATCAATTAATAAAATTAAATCAATTAATGGAAGGTTTGAAAAAGTTGGAAATATAAAAAATAAAGCTAAAGTTATTTTGGATTATGCTCACACACCCCATGCTTTAAAAACTTTATTAACAAATATAAAAGACGATTTTCCGTTAAGTAAAGTATCTCTTGTTTTTGGATGTGGTGGAAATAGAGATAAATACAAAAGATCAATGATGGGATTAATAGCAAGAGAGTATTGTGATAATATTTATTTGACAGACGACAATCCGCGATTAGAAAATCCACAATTAATAAGAAACCAAATTAAAAAGGGCCTAAAATTAAAAAACTTTTTTGAAATCCCCTCCAGGGCAAAGGCAATAAGTGCTGCAGTCAAAAATCTAAAATCTGGAGATGTTTTAATTATAGCTGGAAAAGGACATGAAAATTATCAAGAGTCCAAAAAAAAAATATTTTTTTCTGATAAAATTAAAATTTTGAACGCTATAAAAAAAAAAAATAAAAGACTATCTAACTCTATTAAAACAAATATTATAAATGAACAGTTAGGCAACAACATTATTGATAAAAAAAAGTTTTTAACTTACGCGTCAATCAATTCTAAAAAGATATCAAAAAATTCAATTTTTTTTGGTATTAAGGGAAAAAATTTTGATGGTAATAAATTTGCAAGTGAAGCAATAATGAATGGAGCAGCTCTAGCAATATCAAATAAAAAATCTAAAAATCCAAAAATAATTTTTTCAAAAAAACCGTTAAGTTTATTTAATAAAATAAGCTCAAATTTGAGAAAATCTTTAAATCCTAACACTATTGCAATAACAGGATCAGCTGGAAAAACTTCAGTCAAAGAATTGACAGGTTTTTGTTTAAATAAATTAGATAAAACTCACTTTTCAAAATATTCTTATAATAACAAATTTGGTGTGCCTTTAAGTATTTTTAATATTTCTAAACAAGCAAAGTTTGCCGTATTAGAAGTTGGCATGGACAAAAAAGGTGAGATAGACTATCTAACTAAATTAATAAAACCAAATCTAGGTTTAATTACGAATATCTCTTATGCACATATTAAAAATTTTAAAAATTTAGACCAAATTGCGAAAGCTAAAGGTGAAATAATAGATAACATCATATGCAATGGTACAATGGTTATAAACATGGATGGAAAATACTATAATTATTTTAAAAAAAAATCAAAATCCCGTGGCCTTAAAATTTTGACTTTTAGTAAAAATAACCAAAATGCCGATGTTGTTTTTTTAAATAAAAAAAAAATTAAACAAAACTTTATAATAAGTGTTAAAATTAGGAAAATAATTAAATCTTTTTTAATTTCTAAATATTTGTCTAATTATATTTATAATATCCTTGCAACTTTAACTATAATAAGTAATTATTTTGACGTAAAAAAATTAAATCATCATTTATTTTTTGGTTATAAAATTCCTCAAAGTCGTGGGTCAATAATTAACCGTAAAAAGGGTTCAAAAAAAATAACACTTATTGACGAAAGTTATAATTCTAATCCACTATCGCTAAAATTTGCCCTTGAGAGATATGACGCTCTTTTTAAAAAAAAAGACAAAAAATTTTTATTAATAGGAAACATGCTCGAATTAGGAAAATATTCTAAAAAATTGCATATTAAAATTGCGAAATATATTAATAAATCGAAAATAAATAAAACTTATGTTTATGGTGATAAAACTAAACATACATTTAACAAATTAAAACCACAAATAAGAGGAAAGGTATTAAAAAATAAAATGGATATTTATAAACTAATTAATAAAGATTTACCTAACAATAGCTCTTTAATGATAAAAGGCTCTAACTCAAGCGGATTAAACAAGATAATTAAATATTTATAATGTTATACAATATATTAACCAATTATTCTGATACTTATTCATTTTTAAATTTTTTTAATTTTTTAACGGTAAGGACTGGGCTAGCTGTAATTACGTCAATGGTTATAGTATTTTTAATTGGAGATAAGTTTATAAATTATTTTTCAACCAAAAAAATTACAAATCCTATTAGGTCAGACGGACCAGAGAATCATCTAATAAAAAAAATAGGAACACCTACAATGGGAGGTGTTTTAATCTTAATCGGTTTATTTGCAGGTGTTTTGTTGTGGTCTGATTTGTACAACCCTTATAATTGGTTATTAATTTTTATAACATTTTCATTTGGAACACTCGGTGCATTTGATGATTACAAAAAAATAAAAAAAAATAATTCCACAGGTATTTCCTCCAAATTGAAATTAATTGTACAAATTTTTATAAGTCTAGTTTCTCTTTTAATTTTATATAATTTTATAAAATCTGATTTAACTAACAATCTTTATATTCCTTTCTTTAAAAATTTAGTAATTAATCTTGGATGGTTCTTTATACCTTTTTACTTATTTGTAATTGTTGGTTCATCAAATGCAGTAAATTTAACAGATGGTCTTGATGGATTAGCCACTGTGCCTGTAATATTGGTTGCTGGATGTTTTGCTTTTATAAGTTATGTATCGGGAAATATTATTTTTGCAGAATATCTTTTAATACCTTACATTGAGGGAGTTGGAGAGGTAGCAGTTTTTTGTGGAGCTATAATAGGCGCATCAATAGGGTTTTTATGGTTTAACGCTCCACCAGCAAAAATATTTATGGGTGACACTGGTTCTTTAGCTCTAGGTGGTTCATTAGGTGCTATAGGAGTTGCTACTAAACATGAGATAGTTTTAGCAATAACTGGGGGACTTTTTGTTTTAGAGGCTGTTTCTGTAATTGTACAAGTAATTTCATTTAAATTAACTGGTAAAAGAATCTTTATGATGGCGCCAATACACCATCATTTTGAAAAAAAAGGATGGCCAGAATCCACTGTGGTAATTAGATTTTGGATAATTTCTCTAATTTTAGCAATGATCGGACTAGCAACATTAAAATTAAGATAATGTTAATCGAAAAGTTCTTGAACAAAAAAATTTTAATTTATGGGTTAGGTGTTTCAGGAAATTCATGTCTAAAATATCTTAAAAAAAAAAATGATGTTAATGTTTATGATGATAACCATTCCTTAAAAAATAACAAAAATAAAAAATATTTCTTAGATAAAAATAAGATTATTAAATTAGAATTTGATTATATTGTGATAAGCCCTGGAATTAATCACAAGAAGTGTAAACTTAAATCATATCTTTTAAAAAATTGGAGTAAAATAATTACTGAATTAGATATCTTTTATATATCTTATCCAAAGAACACCAAAATTGCAATTACAGGAACAAATGGTAAGTCCACAACTTGTCAATTGCTTTACAAGATTTTTAGTTCAGAAAAAACAGATGTCAGACTTGTAGGAAATATTGGAAAACCTCCATTAAATGAAACAAACATTAAAAAGAAAACTATTTTCATAGTTGAAGCCTCATCTTACCAAATTTTTTATAATAAATATTTTAAAGCTGATTATGCGGCAATTTTAAACTTAAATATAGACCATTTAGAGAGGCATGATAATATTAACAAATATGCAAAAACTAAAATTAAATTAATTTGTCATCAAGAAAAAAATAAATTCTCGCTGATAGAAAAAGATAGTTTAATAATAAATAGACATTTATCAAAAAAAAAAATTAAGTCTAAATTAATTAGGATTAAATATAATAATTACGATTTATTCAAAAGAAAAATCAAAAATAAGTATTTATTAGATAATAATAATCTAAACAATATTCATTTTATTTATAAAATTTCAAAAATATTTAGAATACCAGAAAATAGAATATTCAAGTCCATAAATTTATTCAAAGGATTAAAATTTAGAAAACAAATAATTTATGACAAATCGAATTTAACTATAATTAATGATTCAAAATCTACAAGTTTTTCGTCAACAAATAGTCTATTGTCAACATATAGAAATATTTATTGGATTGTTGGTGGTACTTTTAAAAAGGGAGATAAATTTTTGTTAGAAAAAATATATTATAATAATTTGAAGGCTTATATAATTGGACTAAATAAAAATTACTTTGTTAATCAATTTAAAAACAAAATAAAATTTAAATATTTAAAAAATTTAAAAAATGCAATTTTAACTATTAAAAAAGAAATTAAGAGTGATAAAAATAAAAAGACAATTTTATTTAGCCCTGCTGCTGCCTCTTTTGATCAATTTAAGAACTTTGAGCACAGAGGAAAAATTTTCAATTATTTGATTAAAAGGCATAGGTTAAATGGAAGGTAGAAATTTATATGATAATTATATTTATGACTGGTGGAAAAATTTAGATAAATTAATTTTTTTTTTGTTTTTATCTTTAATTATATTAGGAGTTTTTTTTTCTTTGGTATCAACATCTTTAATTGCGTCTTCAAAATTAGGTACAAATAATTATTATTTTTTTATAAGACACCTTATTTACATTTTTCTTGGTTTTAGTTTAATTATTTTTTTTTCAGCCCTAAATGAAAAAGATATTTATAAAATATCAATTTTTTTATTTATTTCGTTTTTTATATCTTTATTATTAATTCCAATTTTTGGAGTTGAAGTAAAGGGATCAACAAGATGGCTAGATTTTCCAATTATACCAAGATTTCAACCAATAGAATTTTTAAAACCATTTTTAATAATTTCTATGTCATTAATATTGGGCTCAAGGTTTACTTCAAATAAATACTTTAAATTTTTAGTTAGTTCGTTAATAGTTTTGCCTGTTTTGTCATTATTGATTTCACAACCTGATATAGGACAAACTCTATTAATATCTTGTGTTTGGTTAAGTCTTATATTTGTATCAGGAATTAATTTATATTTACTAAGTTTTTTAATGTTGTTTTCTATATCAATCTTTGGATACCTAATTTTTTACGTTCCTAAATTTGCGTATATTAAATTTAGATTAGAAGCTTTTTTCGATATAAATCAAAAAGGTAATTATCAATCTCAAAAAGCAACAGAAGCAATTATTGATGGAGGTTTTTTTGGAAAAGGTGTCGGAGAAGGAACACTAAACACTCGAGTACCAGAGGCACACACAGATTATGTTATTTCAGTAATTTCTGAAGAATTTGGGGTTATATTTATATTGTTAATTTTGTTAATATTTTTAATTTTAATATTTAGAGTTTTTAAAAAAATTCCAACGGAAAAAAAAAATACCAATAGATTAATTTTAATTGGTTCAATTTTATTAATAATCTTCCAAGTGTTGATACATATTGGAGTTAATATAAGATTTCTACCAACAACTGGTATGACCCTCCCTTTTTTGAGTTATGGTGGATCTTCGATACTAAGTTCCTCAATACTGGCAGGGTTGATATTAAACTTTACAAGAAGAAAAATTTAAATTTATGAAAAAAATAATTATTAGCACTGGAGGTACTGGAGGTCATGTAATTCCTGCTCAAGTATTATATGATTACTTAAAAGATAAAAATGATGTAATGATAACTTGTGATAAAAGAGGTTTTAATTTTTTAGATAAAAAAAGATATAAAGTTAAACAAATAGATGTTCCTAAAATTAACAAAAATCTAACTGGATTTATATTTTTTGCAGTTTACTTTATATTATCTGTAATTAAATCATATTTTTTTTTTAAAAAAAAAAAAATTAAAATATTAATATCCACAGGTGGTTATATGTCTGTACCTATTTGTCTAGCTGCTAGATTTTTGAATTTAAAACTTTTTTTATTTGAGCCTAACTTAGTCTTAGGTAGATCAAATTTATTTTTGTTAAATTATTGTGAAAAAATCTTTACTTATAATAAAAAAATTAAAAATTTACCAAAAAAAATGGGTTATAAAAACTTTGTTATTAAACCTTTAATCAGGAAAGAGATTATTCAATCAAAAAAACAATTTATAAAAAAGTCGAAATATTTTTCTCTTCTGATAATAGGCGGTAGCCAGGGAGCAAAGAAATTCGACAATTTATTTAATGAAGATTTAATTAAATTATCTAACAAATTCAAAATTAAAATTTATCATCAAACTTCCAAAGAAAATTTAAAAAATCTTAAAAACTTTTATATTTCGAATAATATCAGATTTGAAGTTTTTTCATACACCAATGAATTATATAAAATTATAAAAAAAACTGATCTTGCAATAACAAGATCAGGAGCATCAACAATTAACGAATTAGTATTTTTAGGGTCACCGTTTTTAGCTATACCATTCCCTTTTGCTAAAGACGATCACCAATTTTTTAATGCAAGATATTATACAAAAAAAAATCTAGGTTGGTTAATAAGAGAAACCAATTTAAGTAGTAATTTTTTATATAAATTTGTTTCAAATTTGATTAAAAATAAAAAATTGGTATTTCAAAAAAAAAAAAATATGGAAAATTTTCATAAAGCATATGATTGGGAACAAAATTCTAGTTATTTAAACAATCAATTATAAAAATGAATATAAACTTAGCTAAATCAGAAATAATCCATTTTGTTGGGATAGGTGGTATTGGTATGAGTGGCCTCGCATTAATAATGAAAGGATTGGGTTTTAAAATACAAGGTAGTGACAAAGTTTATAATAAAAATATAGAAAGATTAAAAAAAAATCATGTTAAATTTTTTTTAGGGCATACCAAATCAAATATTAAAAGGGCTACAATTTTAGTAATTTCATCGGCAATCAAAAACTCAAATGTAGAGTTTAAAGCGGCAAAAAAGAAAAATTTACCTATTTATAAAAGAGGGGATATGTTAGCGCACATAACCTCTCTCAAAAAAAATATAGTGGTTTCAGGATCTCATGGCAAAACTACTACCACATCCTTAATAGCATCTATTTTTGCCAAAGCAAAATTAGACCCGACTATAATTAATGGTGGAGTAATTAATTCATTGGAAAATTCTGCTAAACTTGGAAAAAGTGAGTGGAGTATTTTAGAGTCAGATGAGTCAGACGGCAGTTTTGTAAAAGTTCCATCTACTTATGCTGTTGTAACAAATATTGATAGAGAACATATGGATTATTATAAATCTCTTGATGATTTAAAAAAGCACTTTATAAAATTTATGTCAAATGTTCCGTCTTTTGGCAAAACATTTGTTTGTATTGATGATAAAAATAATAAAGATATTTATAAAAAAAGCAAAATTAAAAATATTCTTACATATGGTTTCAATAAATATTCAAATTTCAAAATTAAAAATTGTTCATTCCTAAAAAATAAGTCAACTTTTGACATTGAAATGAACCTACCTAATAAAAAAAAAACTTTTATAAAAAAATTTGAAATACCCTTGATTGGATCTCATAATGTCAAAAATGCAACTGCGGCGATTGCGGTCTCTAATTTTATTGGAATATCATCTAATATTCTGAAAAAAAGTTTAAAGAACTTCAAGGGTGTCGAAAGAAGATTTAATAAAATATTTACATATAATGGGGCAGATATTTACGATGATTATGCCCATCACCCCACAGAAATCAGACAAGTTATAAATGGGGTTAACAACAGCTTTAAGGAAAAAAAAATAATATGTATTTTTCAGCCTCATAGAGTATCAAGATTGAATGATTTAAAAAACGAATTTTGTTTGTCATTTAAAAAAGCTAGTTATGTAATTTTATGTCCTGTCTACAAAGCTGGTGAAAATCTTAAATTAAACTTTAATTATAATAAATTTGCAGAACAAATCGCAAAAAAATCCAAAGTTCAAGTATTCTTTGTAAAAAACCAAAATGAATTAGCAAAATTTTTAAAACAATTTTTAAGTCATGAAAACGTTGTAATTGGTATGGGAGCCGGAACTATATCAAATTGGATTAAAGAATTGCCAGGTCTAATGAAAAAATAATGTTAAAAGATTTAAATAGTTTTTCAAAAAATATTAAAGGTAAAATAAAATTTGATTATAGTTTAAAAAATCACACATGGCTTAACATCGGTGGAAATGCAAAAATTTTTTTTGTTCCAGAAACTTTAACTGAATTAAAAGATTTTTTGTTATACATAAAAAAAGAACATAATAATTTTTTTACGATAGGAGCAGGTTCAAATTTACTCATTTCTGAAAATGTCAATAATCATATTTTTATTAAATTAGGTAAAAATTTTAATAAAATATCCCTATTAAAAGATAATGTTTTGATTGCAGGATGTTCAATATTAGACAAAAGTGTATCTAATTTTGCTTGTGAAAATAATTTAAGTGGCCTTGAGTTTTTATCATGCATACCAGGATCTATAGGCGGTGGTATAAGAATGAATTCAGGATGTTTTGGCACAGAATTTAAAGATGTTCTACTTTCTGTTCAAGTTATGGATTTTAACGGCAATGTATATACGATTAACTCAAAAAACATAAAATTTGGTTACAGACAAACAAACCTACCTAAAAACCTTATTTTTTTAAGTGCGTCATTTAAAACTAATAAAAAAGATAAAAAAAAAATAGAAGAAAATATCAACATACTAAAAGAAAAAAAAGAAGTCTCCCAACCATTAAGAGTTAAAACTGGAGGTAGCACATTTAAGAATCCAAAAAATCAGTCAGAAAAAAAAGCTTGGGAACTTATAAAGGAGCACGTAGATAGTAAAATTAGTTTTGGTGATGCAAAAATATCTGAAAAGCACTGTAATTTCTTTATTAATACCAATAATGCTTCATTTGAAAATATGAATAATTTAATTAATTTTGTAAAAAAAAAAGTTAAAGAAAAAACAGGAATAACTTTGGAGCTTGAATTGGAAATTGTAGATTAAATGAAAAAAAAGGTTTTAATTTTAGGAGGCGGATATTCAAAAGAGCGTGTTATTAGCCTTAAATCATCTAGAGCTATTATAAAATCAATTAAAAAAACACATAAAGTAAAATTTTCTGATCCGTGTAAAAATTTTTTAAAAACGGTCAAAACTTTCAAACCCGATGTAATTTTTAACGCATTACACGGTAGGTTTGGAGAAGATGGTTATATTCAATCAATATTAGAAACATTAGGTGTTAAGTACACTCATTCAGGAGTTGTTTCCTCTATGTTAGCAATGGATAAAGAGATTTCGAAAAAAATTTTTATAAAAAACAAAATATTAACCCCTAAATTTATAAAAATAAAATGTAATATTGAAAAAATAAATTATACGAAAATTAAAAATTACCTAAATTATCCAGTAGTTTTAAAACCAATTAATGAAGGATCAAGTCTAGACGTATTCATTTGTAATAATAAATTGTCTTTACTAAATAGACTAAAAAAAATGAGGCATTACAAAGAATTACTCATTGAAGAATTTATTCCAGGTAGAGAGATACAGGTAGCAATTATGGGTAATAAAGTATTGGGTCTTATAGAGCTTAAGCCAAAAAGAAAATTCTATGATTTTAATGCTAAATATGATTCTAATGCAAAAACTGAACACATCATACCGGTAAAATTAAGTAAAAAAAATTTAGACAAAATTAATAAAATTGCATTAAAGGCACATAAATTATTGAGCTGCAAAGGCGTAACTAGATCTGATTTTAAGTATTATAAAGATAAATTCTATTTACTTGAAATCAATACTCAGCCAGGAATGACTGACCTTTCATTAGTCCCAGAGATAGCTGCTTACAGAGGCATAAATTTTGGTTCTTTAATTAATTGGATTATAAAAGATGCATCAACAAATAGATAAAAAAACTAAATTTTTTTATTATACCTTAATTATAATTATTTTAACATCGGTAAATAATTATAATTTTAATAAGGAGAGCGTATTTAATATTAAAGATATTCAAGTAAAAGGATTTTCAAAAAAAAAAAATGAGCAGATTAAGAACGATATCAAAGAAATTACTACAAAAAATATTTTTTTTATAAATAATGATTATTTTTTAAAATTAAGTGAGAGAAATGACGTGAAATATCTAACTGTTAAAAAAAATTATCCAAATAAAATAATTATTGATTTCACCCCAGCAAAACCAATATGTATAATTGAAATTAATAATAATAAGATAGTTTTGGGTGATAACGGAAAAAAATTAGATTTGGAAAATAAAAAAGAGAATTTACCAACAGTTACAGGTTCCGGGGATATAGATAAAATTTATAGTGTTATAAATTTGTTATACGACTCAAAATTAGATTATAAATTAATCAAGAAAATCAATTTTTTTAAAAGTGGAAGGTTTGATATTCATCTTCAAAAAGGTACTATTATTAAATTACCAATTAAGTTTACCAAAGATACAATAAATTATAGTAGTAATTTGTTAAATGAAAAAAAATTTGTTAATTCTAAAATTATTGATTTAAGAATCAAAAATAAAATAATAAAATATGAATAGCAATGAAACAGGAGACTTTTACTTCGGTATTTCAGAAAAAAAAATTTATATATGTTTTTTTGAAAAGGGAAAAATAGATTACAAAGAAAGAGTAGATTTTGAAATTCCAGACAGTCTAAATAATAATTTAAATTTTAGAATTATTTCAAATTTACTAAAAAATAATATAAGGAAGATAGAAAAAAATTTAGGTTTTTTTTTAAATAGTGGGAATATATCTATAAAGTCAAATTCTACTCAGAGGATATCATTTAGTATAAAAAATATATTTGACGAAAAAATACTTGATAAAAAGGTTATTACTGATCTTATAACTAGCAGTATTCAAAAATTTCACTTAAGTGAAAAAAATTTATCTATTATTCATATAATGATTAATAAATTTGTAGTCGACGATAGGATATACGAATTTTTTCCAAAGAATATTAATTTTAAAAAAATTATTCTTGAAATTGAATTTATATGCTTAGATAAAAACATAATTACCAAAGTAAATAACCTGTTTAGCGATTGTAAAGTCAATGTTAATAAGATTGTATCATATGAATATGCTAAAAAATTCTCAAATGATACCACTGATGACACAATGTGTGTGTCTGCGGTAAAAGTCTTAAATGGAATTAATCAATCAGAAGTTTACTTAAATGATAGTATTTCAAAAAAAAGAGGTATTTTTTACAAAATATTTGATTTATTTGGATAAATTTTTGTATTCTTTTGTAATATTACTTGTTTTTCCTTAATTATCCTTAACTCCTATAAGGTTTAAATGTCAGTATTAAATCAAAAAACTATAAAAAATAGCGCAAAATTTGAAGGTATAGGACTACATTCAGGTAAAAAAGTTTTAATGACTTTGTTTCCTGCTCCACCAAACACAGGAATTATATTTAAAAGATCAGATTTAAATAATAACAATTTAATTTATCCGAGTGTATTTAATGTATCAAGCGCTTCTTATTGTACAAAATTAACAAATGAATATGGTGTAAGCGTTTCAACAGTTGAACATTTAATGGCTGCTTTATGTGGATTAGGCATAGATAATCTTTTTGTCGAATTGAATTCTGAGGAATTACCAATTATGGATGGTTCTGCAAAAAATTTTATAGATGTCTTGCAAAATATTGGATTTAAAATTAGTGATCAACCCATAAGAATAATTAAAATTAATAAAAAAGTTACTTACTCGGATGGTGAAAAATTTATCAAATTTGAACCAAACAAAATTAGTTTAGAAATTGACTTTGAGATTAAATATAAACAAAATTTAATTTTAAACCAAAGAAATTCAATAAATATCTATATGAATGATTTAACAGATATGTATAATTCAAGAACTTTTTGTTTGTTTGAGGATGTTGAAAAATTAAAAAAGATAGGGTTAGCCAAAGGGGGAAGTCTCGAGAACGCTATAGTATTAAAAGGTAACGAAATACTTAATCCAGAAAAATTAAGAAATACTAAGGAGTTTGTGAATCATAAAATTTTAGATTGCCTAGGGGACATATACCTCGCCGGCTATAGAATGGTAGGAAAAATTACATCAAGTCAAGGTGGTCATAATATGACTAACCAAGGATTAAGAGATTTATTAAGCAATAATGATAATTTTTCAATAATTGAACTCAAAGAAAAAAATATACCACATTCTTTCTTAATAAAGAATCCATTAAAAACTTCTGCTTAAATATTTAAGCTTTTTAATTTATCTGGTAATAATTTAATAAATGAAAATATTAAAAAGTTTTATAATATCGATCCTGATAATGTTGCTCATATCTTGTTCAAAGACTGAAAAAATCTCTGTAGTTACAGAAAAAAATATGGAAACTCAAATGATAGAAGCGTTTGAGGAAGGTTATGACGAGTTAGAAAAGGGAGATGTGTTATTCGCAGCAAAAAAATTCAATGAGGCTGAACTTTTGTATCCACAATCTGAATGGGCACCAAGGGCAGCACTAATGGCAGCTTACTCTTATTATTCTCAGGACTATTACTTTGATGCTGAATATGAGTTAAAAAGATTTTTAAAAGTTTACCCTAATGAAAAGAATATACCTTACGCACATTATTTATTAGGCATGGTTTATTATGAAAAAATAGTTGATGAAAAAAAAGATTTAGAACCTTTAATTTTAGCAGAGAAAAAATTTAAGTTTATCGAAAAAAATTATCCAGATACAGATTTTGCTTTAGACTCATCTTACAAATTAGATTTAATTAGAGACTATCTTGCATCAAAGGAGATGTATATAGGAATGCATTATATAAAAAAAAAAAAATGGATTGCTGCAATAAATCGTTTCAAAAAAGTTGTCGCTAATTATGAGGACACTTCGTTTATAGATGAGGCTCTTCATAGATTAGTGGAACTCTATTATAGATTAGGATTACTTGAAGAGTCACAAAAATATGCATCATTATTGGGTTATAATTATCAATCAAGTGAATGGTATTTAAAAAGTTATAAAATTTTTAATACAGATTACAAGTCAAAGTTAGAAATTAAAAAAGAAAAAAAAAGTATTTTTAAAAAATTTAAAGAACTTCTTTATTAATTTAATGGAAAATTCATTTTTAAAGAACTATAAAAAAAAACTAAAACTATTAGATAAATACAATAAGTTCTATTATCAAAATCAAAAACCTTTAATATCCGATAAAAAATATGATGAGTTGAAAAGTGAAATTTTAGAACTAGAAAGAAAATATAGTTTCACCAATTCAAAATCGCCAAGTACTAAAGTTGGCTATAAACCATCAAAAAAATTTGAAAAGTTTAAACACAAAGTTAAAATGTTATCATTATCTAATGCATTTAATCAGGAAGACTTGATTAATTTCCAAAAAAAAAATGTAAATTTTTTGGCTTTAAACAATAATTATGAATTTGAATATAGTGTCGAACCAAAAATTGATGGTATTTCAGCGTCTCTTATTTATAAAAATGGAAAATTGTCTAAAGGCCTTTCAAGAGGAGATGGTGAAGAAGGTGAGGATATAACAGATAATTTAAAAACTATTAAAGATATACCTTTAAAAATTTCTAACAAAGACTTTCCAGATGAGATAGATATAAGAGGTGAAGTTTTTATAGAAACTAATGATTTTAAAAAGATAGATAAGGACTTTGCAAATCCAAGAAATGCAGCGTCTGGATCATTGAGACAAAAAGATCCAAAAAAAACAGAATTAATCCCTTTAAAATTTATCGCTTACACTTTTGGTTTTAGCTCAGAAATGAAAATTGAAAAACAAAGTGATTTTATAAAAACTTTGGATAAATGGGGTTTTAAAACATCTGAATTAAATAAAACAATTAAAGGTATTGATAATTTAGTAAAATATCACTCCGAAATAGAAAAAAAAAGATTTAGTCTGAATTATGATATTGATGGTATTGTATACAAAGTTAATGACTTTACCTTACAAAAAAGATTAGGTTTTATGGCTACAGCGCCTAGATGGGCCGTAGCTCACAAATTTTCAGCTAATTATTCAATCACTAAAATTTTAGACATTGATATCCAAGTTGGAAGAACTGGTGCTTTAACGCCGGTTGCAAAAGTTAACCCTGTCAACATAGGTGGTGTAATGGTTTCCAATGCAACTCTACATAATGAAGATGAAATAAATAGAAAAGACATAAGAATAGGAGATACCGTAAAAATTGAAAGAGCCGGGGATGTAATTCCTCATGTAATATCCGTAGATAAAAATTTAAGAAATGAAAATATAAAAAAATTTATTTTTCCAAAGAAATGTCCTTGTGGCTTCGAAACTATTAAAGAATTCAATAAAGTTACAAAAAAAATTGATGCAGTCAGAAGATGTCCAGATATAGGCTTTGATTGTAATAGGATAGCTAAAGAAAAACTTAAACATTTTGTATCAAAAGATGCATTAAATATCGAGGGACTTGGAAAAAAAGTTATTGAAAAGTTTTGGGATTTAAAATTTATAAAACTCCCTGATGATATATTTAGTTTAAACTTTGAAACAATTTCTAGATTAGAGGGGTGGGGCTCACAATCGGCAGAAAATCTAAAGAGTTCAATTAATAAATCAAAAAAATTAAAGTTAGAAAAATTTATCTATTCTCTTGGTATTAGACACATCGGCCAAGAAAATGCAAAATTAATCTCTGAATTTTTAGGTAATTACTCTAATTTTATCAAATTAAAAGATCAAAAAAAAATTGAGGATCTGTCTAATATTGATGGCATTGGAGAGACGCAAATTAATTCCTTAAAAAATTTTTTTAAGAACAAAACTAATCTTAAGGTTATTATTTCACTTGGTAAGATCTTAACTTTTGAAAAAAATATTATTAAAAAAAATGAAGGAGTATTTTCAAATAAGATCTTAATGTTTACTGGCAAACTCAGCAATATAAGTAGAGCTGAAGCAAAATCGATAGTTGAAAATAATGGTGGAAAAATTGTAAGCAATGTATCAAAGAAACTTGATTTCTTGATAGCTGGAGAAAAACCTACCACAAGAAAAATAAAATTGGCTAATGAGTTAAAAATAAAGATATTAGACCAAGCAGATTTTGAAAAAATTTCAAAATTGAGATAATAACCAAAACCTCTCTTTATAGTTTAAATATTTTTCAACACTCGAGTAAATTCTTAAATTGTAATTCAATAAATAATTTTTTTCATCTCTGTTGAGCAAGTTGAAGTTTATTAATTCTTTATCTATAGGAACCATAGTTAAATTTTCAAAAAAAACTTTACTTTTAATTTGTTTAACATAAATCATATTTTCTATTCTGATACCGAATTTACCTTTCTTATAAAAGCCAGGTTCATTGCTTATTACGTGACCTGGTTTAAGTTTTATTTTATATCCTTTTGAGATAGCAATAGGTCCCTCGTGTACATTGAGAAAATAACCAACACCATGTCCAGTGCCATGAGGATAGTCTAATCCATTTTTTTTGAGAAATTTTCTAGCTAAACTATCTATCAAGTGTGCACTTTTTAATCTGTTTAAATTTGAATTAGCAACAGCGATGTGACCTTTTAAAACATATGTAAAAATGTTCTTAATTTTGTTTGAATGTTTTCCTAAACTGATTGTTCTTGTAATATCAGTGGTTCCATATTTGTATTGACCACCTGAGTCACATAAAAAAATATCATTCTTTTTTAAAATTCTATTAGAACTTTTATTTACTCTATAATGAATAATTGCTCCATTTGGACCCGATGCAGAGATTGTGTCAAAGCTTGGGAATAAATAATTTTTATTTTTCTTTCTAAAAAAATTTAATTTTTTTACAGCATCTAATTCAGAGAATATTTTTTTATAATTCTTAATCCAATACAAGAACTTGATTACTGCTACTCCATCAAAAATATGTGATTTTATGAAATTTTTTATCTCAATATCGTTTTTTATCGATTTCATATTATAAATAGGATCATTTTTATTTGATATGTTAATTTTATTTTTGATTAAATTTGTGTAAGCTATAGAACAACTCAATCGATCTAAGATGATCTTTTTAGATACAAAATCATTTAAAAAAATATTAATTTTGCCTTCATCAATTATATTTATTTTCAATAACTTTTTTTTAAATGGTAAATTTTGTATTTTTGATTTGTTTGTAAACAAATAAATTTCGCCATTGTTTTTCAAAATCATTCTGCAGTTGGGAATTGGGCTATGTGGATTATCTCTACCCCTTAAATTTAATAACCATGCCACATTTTCAGGGGCTGTAACAAACAGACTGTCCGATTTGTTATCTCGCAGAAATTTCAAAACTCTATTAATTTTAGATTTTGAACTTTCTCCTGAAATATGATCTTTTATAAAATAAAATTTGTTATTAACTCTTCTTGATTTTTTTTTAGTTATCAAATCATTGTAAATTGGAACAAGTTCAAAGTAATTCTTAAAATATCTCGTCAAACTTAAACTTGTAAAACAATAAGGATTATAACCTATTTTGATTTTATGTTTTAAAATCTTCCATGGCTGTTTTTTGTGAATTTCGATTATATCAAAGTTTTTACCAGATTGGGATTTAGCTTGTATCGTGTATCTACCATCTACAAATAAATAATTTTTATTTTTTAAAATTATTGCTAAACCCGCAGATCCATCAAAATTAGATATGAATTTTAGCCTATCCGGTGATGAATATTCATTAAAATAGCTGTCGTTTTTAGGGACAATATAACCATCTATATTGTAAATATTAAATTTACTTCTTAACTTTTTTATCTTAGCAGAAATCATTTCAATCGTTTTTGATATCTCAACCAACCCGGACTTCTGTAAACATCCTCATCATTTTCGAAGTCTTGATTAAATTCAAAAAAGTCATCTTCTTCTTTTTCATAATTATTAATTTTTTTAATATATTTATCAGGTAGCTCGTCTATAAATCTTGAAGAGATGCTATCTATCCAATCTCCCTGATAAAATCTGTTAAGTGAAAATGATATATATACATCATATTTTGCTCTGGTAACTGCAACATATGCAAGTCTTCTTTCCTCCTCAAGACCTTGTTGACCTTTTTCATCAATTGATTTTTGGTGTGGAAATAACCCTTCTTCCCATCCAGGAAGGAAAACTGTATCAAATTCAAGTCCCTTAGATGCATGCATTGTCATCAAATTAATTTTTTCTCCATCCCAATCATTATCTATTGATGTTGCTAGAGAGACGTGTTCTAAAAAACTTTCTAAATTGTCGAATTCCTTCATAGCATTTAAAAGTTCTTTTATATTTTCAAGTCTATTTTCATTCTCCAAATCTTTTTTATTCTTTAATAATAGTGAATAACCAGACTCATCTAAAATTAACTGAAGTAATTTTATATGGTCAATTTTTTTGTTGAAATGATCTTTTCTCCATTTTTCCAATAAATTCAAAAAATTAAACAAACCAATTTTTGTTTTGGGCTTGATTTTATTTAATTCGATCAAATTCTTGGATGAATTTTCTAAAGATAAACGATTTTTTTTTGCATGTTCACTTATCATTTTAAAAGTGGTATCGCCAATTGATCTTCTAGGCACATTCAAAATTCTCTCAAAAGCTAAGTCGTCTTTATTTTGATACACCACTCTAAGATATGCGATACAATCTTTGATCTCTGCTCGCTCATAAAATTTTACACCTCCTATTATTCTATAAGGTAAACCAATTTTTAGAAATCTTTCCTCAAATTCTCTAGTTTGGTAAATTGCTCTAACTAAAATAGCTACATTATTTAATCTATATTTCTTTGAAACTTGATTCTCAATTATTTTAGAAATACTTATTGCTTCGTCTTTACCATTTTTAAAACAATTAAGTTTCACTAGTTCACCTTGGCTTTGATTTGAAATGAGTTCTTTACCTAACCTATTCTCATTTTTTGAAATAAGTTCAGATGCAACATTTAGTATATTTTGTGTAGATCTATAATTTTCCTCAAGCCTGATAATTTTTGTATTATTATATACTTTGTCAAAATCTAAAAAATTTTTAATTTCCGCACCTCTCCAACTGTAGATAGATTGATCATCATCACCCACACAACAAATATTATCATGACATTTTGTCAAAAATTTTAACCATTTACTTTGAATAAAATTTGTATCCTGATATTCATCTACTAAAATATATTTAAAATTTTTAGAATACATTTCATTTATATCAAGGTTTTTCTCAAAAATCGAAACACAATGTAAAATTAAATCTCCAAAGTCACAAGCGTTGAGATTATTTAATTTGGTTTGATAAATTTTGTAAATCTTTAATAAGTTTTTTTCAAGATTTTCGTTTTTTTTTAAAATAACTTCATCAGGGTACCACCCAAAATTTTTCCATTTGTTAATTAAAGAAATTATAAAATTTGGTGATATTTTTTTTATGTCTATATTTTCTGCATTACAAATTGACTTTATAAGTCTTAATTGATCATCTTGATCTATAATTGTAAAATTCTGATTTAAATTGGCCGCCTTAGCGTGTCTTCTTAAAATTTTAGCGCATATAGAATGAAAAGTACCGAGCCAAGGTAAACCCACCTCTTTATTATCAAGAATTTTACCAACTCTATTCTGCATTTCGCGTGCAGCCTTATTTGTAAAAGTTACAGATAATATTTGGTTTGAGAATGCTTTATTCTCTTTTAAAATATGAGCTATCCTCGAGGTAAGCACTCTTGTTTTTCCAGATCCAGCACCAGCAACAATTAAAAGTGGCCCTGAGATATGTAAAACTGCTTCCTTTTGAGATTTATTTAAATTCTCTAAATACTTAAGATTTGTCATTTTAATTAATAAATTTACTTATATAAATCATTTAACACATTATGAAAAATTTTAAATTTAAATTAAATTTTATATTGAATTTATTCAGGAAATTTAAGGTATTTAAAAAATCAATTAGTTTTTTCTCAAATATAAAAAAAATCTTGAGGTTTGAAAATATAAAAAAAATTTTTTTTGAAGCATATGGTCAATTTTATTCAAAAAAGTATAAATTAAGATATTTAATATTTTTTTTAAGTTTAATAATTTTTTATTATTTAATTTATTTATCTTTTCCTGGAATATTGCATAATAAATCAGATCAAAACTATTTCACAAAACTATTAAGAGATCAGTATGGTCTTGAATTTTCACTTACGCCTGATATAAATTATACTATTTTACCAAAACCTCATTTTCAAATAAACGATGTAATCATTTTTAATAATAACCAAAATTTCCAAAAAGAAATTGCACAAGTTAAAAAATTAAAATTATACCTTCATCAAACAAATTTTTTTAAAAAACAAAAATTAAAAATTAAATCTGTGGAACTTTTTGAAACAAATTTTTTCATTAATAAAAACGACTTAACTTATTTACAAAAATTTTTTAATAAAGGATTTTTAGGAAGACCAATTACTGTAAAAAAAGCAAATTTATTTTATCAAGATATGGAAAAAAGTACTATATCTTTTTTAAATTTAAAAAAAGTCAATATTTTTTTTAATGATAAAATTAATAATGATGTATTAAATTCTGAAGGTGAAATTTTTAATATTCCATTTAATGTTACATGGAAAAATGATCCATTTAAATTAGAACAAATTACAAATTTAAGATTTAAAAAAATAAATTTAGATATTTCAAATATAACCAAGATATATAATAAAAAAAAATTACATAAGTTACAGGTCTATTTGAATAGATCGAGATATCTAATTGACTATGAATTTAATGATAAAAATATAATTTTTAATTCTAACAATTCTTTTATAGGAAATGACAAGTTAATGTTTTCTGGAAACATTTTTGTAGATCCGTTTAATTTTGAAATAAGTTCCTCTTTAGATAGACTTAAACTCAAATCTCTATTTTTAAATGGCTTTCTTTTAAAAGAAATTCTATCTAGAGATTTCATTTTAAATGAAAATTTTAATGGGAAAATCAATTTAGATATTAAAAAACTAGAAAACAATCCTTTTTTTAATAGTTTAAAGGTTAACGCAAATTTTAAAGGTAGAAATTTAGAATTTAACAATTCAGTTTTTTTGAATGACAAAATTGCAAATCTTATTATTAAAAAAGGATCTTTATTCGAAGAGAAAAATGATCTAATTTTTAAAAGCACTGTAGAATTCGTCATTAATGATTTAAATAAGTTTTATAACAAATTAGTAGTCCCAAAAAAAAACAGAAATAATTTTAAAAGTTTAAAATTAGAAATTTTAATTAATTTAACTAACGATGAATTTAAAATTCTCAGCATAAAGAATGAAAGATTTGAAAACAAAGAATTCCAAGAAATTGATGAGCTAATTTATGAATTTAATAGCGGAGGTATAAAAATTTCAAATTGGATAGAGTTTAAAAACTTTGCAAATAAAATTATTTCATCTTATTCAGGCTGAATCATTTTTCTAGGATCTACAATTTTTTTGTACTCTTTTTCACTTAATAAGCCGCTTTTAAGCACCTCATTTTTAAGTGTGGTTTTATTTTTTAGAGCTTTTTTTGCAATACTTGCGGCTTGATCATAACCAATTTTTGGAGCAAGAGCTGTAACTAACATTAGAGAATTATCCAAGTCCTTTTTAATTTTGTCTTGATTTGCCTTTATTCCTTTAACGCAGTATTTCGCAAAATTCTTTGAACTATCAGAAATTAAATCAATCGATTGTAAAATATTATGCGCAATTAGCGGTTTGAATACATTTAGCTCAAATTGTCCTTGTGAACCTGCAATTGTAATACCTGTGTGATTACCAATTACTTTAACACAAACCATTGTAACCGCCTCTGATTGTGTTGGATTTACTTTTCCTGGCATTATTGATGACCCGGGTTCATTTGATGGCAAAGTTAATTCACCATAACCAGCTCTTGGTCCAGACCCAAGAAACCTGATATCATTGGCAATCTTAAGTAAACACACTGCCGTAGTATTTAAAGTTCCAGAGAAATTGACGATTGAGTCATGCGCAGCGAGAGCAGCAAATTTGTTGTAAGACGGTTTAAATTTTACTTTTGTTAATTTACTAATTTCTTTGCAAATTTTTTTATCAAAGTTTTTTTTAGTATTAATCCCTGTGCCTACAGCAGTACCTCCTTGTGCGAGAAAATATATTTCTTTTATAGCAATTTTAATTCTATTTATGCAATCCTCTAATTGAGATTGATAACCAGAAAATTCTTGTCCCAATGATAAAGGTGTCGCATCTTGTAAATGTGTTCTTCCAACTTTTATTATTTTTTTAAATTTTTTTACTTTAATCTTTAATTCTTTATTTAAAAGATTTAAGCTTGGTAGTAACTTATTTTTTGTCTCTAAAGCAATTGCTATATGCATAGCTGTTGGAAAAACATCATTTGTCGATTGCGATTTATTTACATGATCATTAGGATGAACAGGTTTTTTTGAACCTAATTTTCCACCTAAATATTTAATTGCCCTATTTGAAATCACCTCATTGACATTCATATTAGTTTGAGTTCCAGACCCAGTTTGCCAAACTTTCAAAGGAAAGTTACTATCCAGCTTACCTGAAATAACTTCATTAGATGCAATAATGATTGCATTCGCAATTTTTGAATTAATCTGATTATCTTTTTTGTGAACTATGGCTGCAGCTTTTTTAATAATTGCAATTGATTTTATTAAAATTCTTTGAACAAATATTTCACCAATATCAAAAAATTTTTTTGATCTCTCAGTCGAGGCACCCCAATACTTATCAATTGGGACGTTAATTTTTCCAATACTATCGTATTCTTTTCTAAATTTCATTTGGATAATAGTCTTTATCTTATACATTAAAAATAAAAAGAATCATATAGGAGAGCTATGACAAATTTCGAAAAAGTTGGATTGTTTATGACAACATTTGGTCAAGAAGTTAAAAAAAAACCAAGTTTAAGCACTGACAAAATTAATAATTTAAGAACTAACTTGATTGAAGAAGAACTTGAGGAATTTAAAGAAGCTATATCTAAAAAAGATCTTAAAGAGGTAGCAGATGCGTTAACAGATATTCTGTATGTTACTTATGGCGCAGGACATGCATTTGGTATCAATCTTGATGATTGTTTCGAAGAAGTCCAAAAATCAAATATGAGCAAATTGGGACAAGATGGAAAACCAATTTATAACAAGGATGGCAAGGTTATGAAAGGCCCAAATTATTTTAAACCAGATTTAAATAAATTTTTGACTTAATATTAATTGTTTAAAATAAACATAAGAACATCACTTATTAAATACATAGAAACAGTAAATCCTATAAAAAAGTTCCAGTACATAAACGAGACCGTTCTATTTCTAATCCTTCTTTTTCTTACAAATTCTTTGTCGTCTAAATCAGAAATATCTCTAATCCCCTTTACCTTATAGTCGTAGGACCATCGCCAAACAGAATCTCCAAACCTTTCATCCGTTTCATTATAATATTTGATCCAAGCGGTAATGTATTTATGCAAAAGATATATTATAAATAAAGTAATAAAACCTATCAACATAGTTATAATTTATAGAATTTTTTAATAAAAAAAAAGGGGCGTTCTGTTGCCAGGTGCCCCAGACCCCGTAACTTAATTAAAAAATTAATTAAGCTGCAAGTGCAAATTTATTATTTGCAATTATAAATAGCCCGTTACGGTGGAACAATCCCGAACGAAAGAAAGACTTTTAGACATCCGTCGATCCTAGTTCACCCCCATAAGTTGTAAATTTTTGGTGGAGGTGGTGGGTACTGCCCCCACGTCCGCAATGTTTATTACGAAATTCGTTTATCGTCGTAGTTGGAAAACCAACACATATAATATAAAAGCAATATTATTAGATTCAATAAATAATTCATGAAACTTACAAAAGAACAGGCTCAGGAAATAAAGGATTTACAATCTCAAGAAAATAAAACTAAAAGAGTAGTTGCGCCCGAGCTAGAAAAAATACTTTATGATGCAATTTCTGTTTTAGACCATGGTTTTGTTAGAGTTATAGATTACATGGGCGATGATACTTCTATCGTTCAAGCAGCAAGAGTGTCATACGGCAAAGGAACAAAAAAAGTTTCAACAGATAGTGGTTTAATAAAATATTTAATGAGACATTGGCACAGTACTCCATTTGAAATGTGTGAAATTAAATATCACGTAAAACTTCCAATATTTATAGCGAGACAATGGATTAGACACAGAACAGCAAATGTGAATGAATATTCAGCAAGATATTCTATTTTAGATAAAGAATTTTATCTTCCAAAAAATGAGCACCTAGCTGCACAATCTAAAAGTAACAGGCAAGGACGAGGAGAAGTTCTTCAAGGCGAACAAGCAAAAAAAGTTCTTAACCTTTTAAAAAATGATGCAGAAAGAACATATGATAATTACGAGACAATGTTGAATGAACGATATGACGGTTCAGTAGTTGATGAAAATGAAACTGGACTTGCTCGAGAACTTGCAAGAATGAATTTAACATTAAATACATATACCCAGTGGTATTGGAAAACAGATCTTTTAAATTTAATGAATTTTTTAAGATTGAGAGCCGATCATCATGCTCAATATGAAATAAGAGCTTATGCAGTCGTGATGTTAGATACTTTAAAAAGATGGGTACCAACAACTTATGAAGCATTTATGGATTATAGAGTAGGTGGCACTGAGGTATCATCAAAAGGAAAAAAGATTATTCAAAAGCTGATCAGTGGTGAAAAAGTAGATCTAGAACAGTCAGGTCTTTCAAAAAGAGAGTGGAATGAGCTAATGACAGCCTTAGAACTTAACGATAGATTGATTTAAAAGTCTACACTTTAAAGTAAAATTAATTTTCAATAAAAGAAGATTTAATTTTTTTTGCAATATCTAAATAAATTTTAGATATTTCGTTATTTGGATTACTTTCAACAATCGGCTTTCCTTGATCACCTGATTTACCAACCTCTGGATCAATTGGAATTTCACATAAAAATTCTTTACTAAATTCCTCAGCAGTCCTTTTAACTCCTCCCTCTCCAAAAATAGGATATTTTTTTCCATCTTCTCCCTTAAAAAAACTCATGTTATCTACGAGACCGATAATTTTAATGCCCAATTTATCAAACATTCTTATTCCTCTTTTCACATCTTGTAGAGCAAGTTCTTGAGGAGTTGAAACTATAATTGCACCATCCATTTCTATTTCCTGAGCAAAAGTAAGTTGAGTATCACCTGTTCCAGGCGGCATATCAACAATTATAAAATCTAAATTTTTCCAACTTACTTTTTGAGCAAAAGTTTTAACAGTGCTGGTTACCATCGGACCTCTCCAAATCATTGGTGTTTGTTCATCAGTTAGAAAACCAATTGACATACATTGAATGTCGTATTTAACAATAGGTTTTAAGTTCGAACCATCACTTTCGGGTTTTTGATTAATTGAAAAAAGTTTTGGTAATGATGGACCGTAAATATCAGCATCTAACAAGCCTACCTTACAGCCTAAATTTTTTAATGCTAAAGCTAAGTTTGTTGCAAAAGTTGACTTTCCAACACCACCTTTTGCACTTGAAATTGCAATAGTGAACTTTGTGCCTGCTATTGGATTTTTGACAAAGGTTTTTTTATAAGGTTTTCCTATCATTGCTACATTAAGTCCAATTTTTTAAGGGTTCTTTTAACATACTAAACTTGTTTTTCCCAACAAAGACACTATATAAAGTGCATGGTTGACGATTTTAGAAGTAGAGGTGGAAGTCCTTGGGGATCACCCCCAGGCGGAAGTGGAAATGGTTCAGGCAGAAGAGGCCCAACTCCTCCAAATATAGATGAGATTATCAAAACTTTACAAGATAAAATAAATAAGTTTTTACCTGGTGGTGCATCTAAAGGTGGCAAACCATTGGTTTTTGGAATTTCTATATTATTGATAATTTATGCTTTGAGTGGTTTATATCGTGTTTTACCAGACGAGCAGGGCGTTGTTTTGAGATTTGGAAAATTTGTAACAACAACCCAACCAGGTTTAAATTATCACATACCTTTTCCTATTGAAAGTGTGCTTACACCTAAGGTTACTAAAGTAAATAGAATTGATATTGGATTTAGATCAGAAAGAGACTCAGGATTTAGTTCAGGAGTTGTAGCAGATGTTCCAGAAGAAAGCTTAATGTTAACTGGTGATGAAAATATCGTTAACATAGATTTTTCAGTTTTTTGGGTAATCAAAGATGCTGGAAAATTTTTATTTAAGATTCAAGATCCAGAGGGAACAGTAAAAGCTGCAGCTGAAACGGCTATGAGAGAAGTAATTGCTAAAAGTAATATTCAACCAATTTTAACAGAAGGAAGATCAGTAATTGAGCAAGAAACTGAGACGATTATTCAAGAAATTTTAGATGAATATCAAAGTGGAATTCAAGTAACACAAGTTCAAACACAGAAAGCTGACCCACCAGATCAAGTTATTGATGCATTTAGAGATGTACAAGCAGCAAGAGCAGACATGGAAAGATCAAAAAACGAAGCTGAAGCCTATGCTAATGATGTTATTCCAAGGGCTCGAGGTGAAGCTGCAAAAATTTTACAGGCTGCTGAGGCATATCAAAAAGAAGTTGTTGCAAAAGCTGAAGGTGAAGCAAGTAGATTTTTATCAATATTTAATGAGTATAGAAAAGCAAAAGAAGTTACACAAGAGAGAATGTATTTGGAGACGATGGAAAAAGTTTTGGCTGATATTGATAAAGTTATAATCGATAAAGACTCAGGTTCAGGAGTTGTTCCATATCTACCATTACCAGAATTAAAAAAGAAAACCAATTAATATGAAAAAATTTGCGATACCAATTATTTTAATTATAGCATTTACAGCTTTCTTTTCAATTTTTATAGTTAAAGAAGTTAACCAGGCTATCG
Organism: uncultured Pelagibacteraceae bacterium; assembly: GCA_902622545.1. Classification (GTDB taxonomy): domain Bacteria; phylum Pseudomonadota; class Alphaproteobacteria; order Pelagibacterales; family Pelagibacteraceae; genus Pelagibacter. The sequence continues at coordinate 157,911 of CACNQD010000004.1, read as the reverse complement.
TTTTACAATTTGGTGATCCAAAAAAAATTATTTTAAAACCAGGAATAAATTTTAAATTACCTTTTATTCAAAACGTGGTTTATTTAGATAAAAGAATTTTAAATTTAGATACCCCACCCGAAGAAGTCATTGCATCAGATCAGAAACGTTTAATCGTGGATGCATTTGCAAGATTCCAAATTATTGACCCATTGAAATTCTATATATCAGTTGGCAATGAAAGAGTTGCAAGATCAAGATTATCTACAATTATAAACTCAAGAATAAGAAACGTTTTAGGTCAACAAGAATTACAAACGCTATTATCACAAGATAGAACAAAACAGATGGCTTTAATACAAGAAGGCGTAAATAATGAAGCCGAAAATTTTGGAATAAAAATTGTTGATGTAAGAATAAAGAGAGCAGATCTTCCTCAAGCTAATAGCGATGCTATTTATAGAAGAATGCAAACCGAAAGGGAGAGGGAAGCGAAAGAATTTAGAGCAAAAGGTGCAGAAATGGCTGTTACAATTACTTCTACTGCAGATAAAGAAGTTACAGTAATACTGGCAGATGCAGAAAAAAAATCTCAAATCATGAAGGGTGAAGGCGATGGAAAAAGAAATAAAATATTTGCAGATGCATTTGGACAAGACCCTCAATTTTTTGCTTTTTACAGAGCAATGCAAGCTTACGAAAAAGCTTTAATAGGTGGAGAAACATCTTTGATACTCTCGCCAGATAGTGAATTTTTTAAATTCTTCGGGGATATAAAAGCAAAACAATTAAATCAGTAAAAAAATGAGAGAAATAATAGTCGCTTTTGGACTATTCTTATTTATAGAAGGCGCTTTATACGCCTTATTTCCCTCAAAAATGAGAAATATGTTAGATAAGTTAAAATTGATGAAAGATTCCCAACTAAGATTTGGAGGAGTTATATTTGTATTAGTTGGTTTTTTAATCATCTGGTATATGAAAGTTTTATGAGAGTAATAAAAAAATATTTTACTTTGATCTTGTTGTTTTCAATAACAATGATTTTACCAACAAACTCTCAGGATAGACCGGTTTCTTTTGCTGATTTGGCCGAAGAATTAATGCCATCTGTTGTAAATATCTCAACAACAACAACTGTCGTACAAAATACAAACCCTTTCCCTTTTGAATTCCCCCCAGGATCACCTTTTGGGGATATGTTTAAAGAATTTGGATCACCTCAGAAAAGAAAAGCAAGCGCTTTAGGTTCAGGTTTTGTAATAGATAAAAATGGAACTGTTATAACGAATAATCACGTGATAAAGGGTGCAGAGGATATAGTTGTTAGATTCAGTAATGATAAAGAATATAAAGCAGAAATAATTGGTGCAGATCCATTGTCAGATGTTGCAGTTTTAAAAATTAAATCCGAAGATAAGTTTCAACCTGTCAAATTTGGAAATTCTGATAAAGCTAGAATAGGTGACTGGGTTATAGCAATTGGGAATCCTTTTGGTTTAGGTGGTACAGTTACTTCAGGAATAATTTCAGCAAGAAATAGAAATATTGGTTTATCAAGATATGAAGATTTTATCCAAACAGATGCATCGATCAATACGGGAAATTCTGGCGGACCTTTGTTTAATATGGATGGAGATGTGATAGGAATTAATACTGCAATACTTGGTCAACAAGGATCAATTGGCATAGGTTTTGCAATTCCGTCAAATAGTGCAAAACAAGTAATAGATCAATTAATTGAGTTTGGTGAAACAAAAAGAGGATGGCTAGGTGTAAGAATTCAAAATGTTTCAAAAGAAATAGCAGAAATTGAAAAATTAGGAAAAGCAAGAGGTGCTTTAGTTGCAAGTGTTGCACCAGGAAGCCCTTCAGATAAAGGAGGAATTAAAGATGGGGATATCATATTAGAGTTTGATGGAAAAAAAATAAACGAAATGCAAGAACTTCCATTAATAGTTGCTCAAACAAAAGTTGGCAAGGTTGTTAAACTTAAAGTTTGGAGAAATAAAAAAGAAATAACAAAAACCATTACTCTTGGCAGACTTGAAACTTCAGAAGATTTTAAAGCTGAAACTCCAAATATTCCAAAGATTGAAGTTATAAATGCTCTAAAAATTGAGGTTAGACCAACAACAAAAGAAGATATAATTCAAAGACAACTACCACCAAATGTATCAGGTCTAATAATAACTAAAATTGAACCAGATAGCCCAATAAATTATTTAAAAGTAAACGACATAATCGTAGAAGCAGGCAAAAGAAGAATTAAATCTGCTAATCAATTAAATAATTTAGTTAACACAGCATTAAAGTCACAAAATAAAACTATACTAATTGCAATATTTAATAATCAAAATCAAAAAAGATATATTGGTGTAAAATTGGATTAGTATGGACCTAAAGTCCAAAATAATTTTAATTTCAGGACCCACAGCATCAGGTAAATCTAAATTTGCACTTAAGCTTGCAAAAAAAATTGACGGGGAAATTATCAATGCTGACAGTATGCAAATATTTAAAGAAATAAAAATTTTAAATGCAAGGCCTAGCTCAAAAGATAAATCAAATATTAAACATCACTTATATGGTTTTCTAAGTGTTAAAAAAAATTTTTCAGTAGGTGAGTGGTTAAAAAAATGTCTTACAAAAATTTCAGAAATAAAAAAAAGAAAAAAAGTTCCAATAATTGTTGGTGGTTCTGGCCTCTATTTCAAATCTTTAGTAGATGGTTTAGCAAAAATACCAAAAATAAGTAAAAACAATAGAGATAAAATAAGAAAGTTACAAAAAAAAATTGGTCAAAAAAATTTTTATAAAAGATTAATTAAATTAGACCCTTTGTGTAAAAATAATATTAACATCAATGATCAAAATAGATCTATTAGAGCTTATGAAGTTTATATTCAAACCAATAAATCTTTGTATACTTGGTTCAAGAATACAACAATTCATTTTCAAGATAAGGACTTTGAGAAAATATTTATTGATATCTCAAGAGATGAAGTTTTAAAAAGTTTATCAAATAGGATAGAAAAAATGATCAAAGCAGGAGCCATCCAAGAAGTAAAGAGATTTAATAAATTAAAAGTTAAAAAAGCGAATAGCTCATTTAAGATAATAGGGATAAAAGAAATTAATGAACTGAAACCTGATAAGACCAATTTAAGTCTTATCAAAGAAAAAATCACTATAAAAACAAGGCAATATGCCAAAAGACAGATGACTTGGGCAAGAGGACATATGAAAGACTGGTATAGAATTGCTCCGAACAATCTAAATTCTTATCTAAATAAGATTAGTTAAACTTGACCAATTAGCACAACTTCAGCTAGATTGGCTAAATGTCAAAATTATATACAGGCGCAGAAATAGTTTTTAAATGTATGGAGGATCAAAAAGTTGAATTTATTTTTGGTTATCCTGGTGGCGCCGTATTACCAATTTACGATGAATTAAAAAATCACGATAGCATTAAACATATACTCGCACGACACGAGCAAGGAGCAGGACATTCTGCTGAAGGTTATGCAAGGTCGTGTGGAAAACCTGGTGTAGTTTTAGTAACATCTGGTCCCGGTGCAACAAATGTTGTTACTGCTTTAACAGATGCATACATGGACTCTATTCCATTAGTATGTATTTCAGGACAAGTTCCAACACATTTAATAGGCACTGATGCTTTTCAAGAATGTGATACCACAGGAATTACTAGACCGTGCACTAAGCATAATTGGTTGGTAAAAGATGTTAAGGATTTAGCAAAAATAATTCACAAGGCTTTTGAAGTTGCAACTACTGGAAGACCCGGACCAGTTTTGGTTGATATACCAAAAGATATTCAATTTCAAAAAGCCAAATACTCAAATTTTAAAAAACAAAAAAAACTTAATGGAAAATCAAATAATAGATTTTCACAAAAAGATATCGACAAACTTGTTGAAATGATGGGTAAAGCAAAACAACCAATATTTTATACAGGTGGTGGAGTGATTAATTCTGGTCCAAAGGCAAGTGAACAATTAAGAGAATTAATTTCAATCACTGGTTTTCCAATAACCTCTACACTACAAGGTCTTGGTTCATTCCCAGGAGACGACAATCAATTTTTGGGAATGTTAGGTATGCATGGCACATATGAGGCCAACAATGCTATGCACGATTGCGATCTTATGATTAATATAGGTGCAAGATTTGATGATAGGATAACAGGAAAAATTGATGAATTCTCTCCTAAATCCAAAAAGGTTCACATAGATATAGATCCATCGTCCATAAATAAAAATGTGAAGGTAGACCTCCCAATTGTAGGTGATGTCTCAGAAGTAATTTCATTACTAATAAAGACAGTTAAAAAACATAAACCAAATTTTTTAAAGTCTAACAAAGAAAATATTTCAAAATGGTGGGAACAAATTGGAAAATGGAGATCTGTTAATTCTCTAAACTTTATTAATAGTGATAAAACAATAAAACCACAATTTGCAATTCAAAGACTTTACGAGTTAACTAAAAATAAAGATACATTTATTACAACTGAGGTTGGCCAACATCAAATGTGGGCTGCTCAACATTATAAATTCGATAAACCAAATAGGTGGATGACATCAGGTGGTCTTGGTACAATGGGTTACGGTTTACCAGCGGCAGTTGGTGTTCAAATAGCTCATCCTGATAAATTAGTAGTCGACATTGCAGGAGAAGCCTCAGTTCTTATGACAATGCAAGAAATGTCCACAGCTGTTCAGTATAATCTACCAATAAAGATATTTATTTTAAATAATGAGTACATGGGGATGGTGAGACAATGGCAAGAATTACTTCATGAAAAAAATTATTCTGAAAGTTACACAGCAGCTCTCCCTGACTTTGTAAAACTAGCGGAGGCTTATGGATGTGTTGGAATAAGAGCGAAAACTCCAGATGAATTAGATTCAAAAATTCAAGAAATGATTGATGTAAAAAAACCTGTAATATTTGATTGTTTAGTTGATAAAGAAGAAAATTGTTTTCCAATGATTCCTTCAGGCAAACCTCACAATCAAATGTTATTAGGCCCTAATGATCAAAAAGAAAATAAAATTACAGGAAAAGGAAAAACTTTAGTTTAATGGCTAAATCTAAGTCAGCTTATAGCGATCCAGGTAAACAAGGAAAACCAGATACGCATATAATAGTAGTATGGGTAGATAATGAGGCTGGGGTTTTAGCAAGAGTAGTGGGTTTATTCTCTGGCAGAGGATATAACATAGAGTCTTTAGCTGTTGCAGAGGTCGATCCTAAACGAGGTATATCAAGGATAACGATTGTGACTACTGGAACACCACAAGTTATTGAACAAATTAAGTTACAGCTAGGTAAACTTGTGCCAGTTCATAAAGTTGCAGATTTTATGAGAGGTGATAAAAAAATTATTTTTAAAGAAATGGCTTTATTAAAGCTGGTTGGGAATACTTCTAAGAGAAATAAAGCATTAAAAGTTTGCAAAAAATTTAATCCAGTAGTACTAGACAAAACTCAAAAATCAGTTGTACTTCAAATAACTGCATTAAGAAGAGAGATAGATACTGTTATGGGAGATTTAAAAAAATTTGGATTAGTTAGTGTGTCTAGAACTGGTGCAGTAGCTATGACAAGAGGATCAGAAATTTTTAAATAAAGGAGAGTTAAAATGAAAATGTTTTATGAAAAAGATACTAACGTAAATTTAATAAAAGAAAAAAAAATAGCTATATTTGGATATGGAAGCCAAGGTCATGCTCATGCATTAAATTTAAAAGATAGCGGTGTTAAAGAGGTGGTAGTAGCTTTAAGAGATGGATCTGCTAGTAAAGAGAAAGCAGAGTCAAAAGGTTTAAAAGTAATGAACTTATCTGATGCGGCAGAGTGGGCTGATGTCATAATGATATTAACTCCAGACGAACTTCAAGCAACTATTTATAAAAATCATATTGAGCAAAGAGTTAAGGAAGGAACTTCAATAGCCTTTGCTCATGGTTTAAATGTTCACTATGATTTAATTAAAGCTAGAAAAGATTTAGATGTTTTTATGGTTGCTCCAAAAGGACCAGGTCATTTAGTAAGAAGTGAATATGAAAAAGGTGGTGGAGTTCCCTGTCTATTTGCTGTCCATCAAAATGGATCTGGTAAAGCAAGAGATCTAGCAATGTCCTATGCATCTGCAATAGGTGGTGGAAGATCTGGAATAATTGAAACAACATTTAAAGATGAAGTAGAAACAGATCTTTTTGGGGAACAAACTGTTTTATGTGGAGGATTAGTTGAGTTAATTAAAAACGGATACGAAACTTTAGTAGAGGCAGGTTACGAACCTGAAATGGCATATTTTGAAACTGTTCACGAGGTCAAACTTATCGTTGATTTGATTTATGAGGGTGGAATAGCAAATATGAATTATTCTATCTCAAACACCGCTGAATATGGAGAGTATATGTCAGGGCCTAGAATTATTAATAAAGAAGAAACTAAAAAAAGAATGAAAGAAGTTCTAGATGACATTCAATCTGGTAAATTTACAAAACAGTGGATGGATGAGTGCAAGAATGGTCAAAAAAACTTTCTTAAAATAAGAGAAAAGTTAGCTGAGCATCCAGTTGAAAAAGTTGGTAAAAATCTTAGAGCAATGATGCCGTGGATTTCTAAAAAGAAATTAGTTGATAGCGATAAGAGTTAAAAACAACATTAAAACCCATAATTGACTGTTTTGTTTTGCAATCTCTGCTAGAGATTGTATTATCCAAAAAAAATAATTTACAAAAATTATGAGCGATAAAGATAAAGTTTTTATATTTGATACGACTATGCGTGATGGAGAACAGTCTCCTGGCGCCTCAATGAGTGTTGAAGAAAAAATTCAAATTTCTAGAGTATTTGATGAAATGGGAATAGATATAATTGAGGCTGGCTTCCCTATATCATCACCAGGAGATTTTGAAGCAGTATCCGAAATTAGTAAAGAAATTAAAAATTCAATACCATGTGGTTTAGCTAGAGCTTTAAGAAAAGATATTGATGCTTGTCATGAATCTTTAAGACACTCAAAAAGATTTAGAATTCACACTTTTATTTCAACAAGCCCTGTTCATATGAAACACAAATTAGATATGTCCAATGATCAAGTTTTAGACGCTATTAAGGATAGCGTTACATACGCTAGAAAATTTACTAATGATGTAGAGTGGTCTTGTGAAGATGGAACTAGAACAGATTTAGATTTTATGTGTAAAACAATCGAATTAGCTATAAAATGTGGAGCTACAACAATAAATATCCCCGATACTGTTGGTTACTCAATTCCTGAAGAATTTGCAAAAACAATAACACATATTAAAAATAAAGTACCGAATATAGATAAAGCTATTATATCTGCTCACTGTCACAATGATTTAGGACTTGCCGTTGCTAATGCTTTAGCTGGACTATCGGCAGGTGTAAGACAAATCGAATGTACAATTAATGGTATTGGTGAAAGAGCTGGAAATGCAGCACTAGAAGAAATTGTAATGGCTATAAAAACAAGAAATGATCTGATGCCTTATGAAACAGGTATTAAGACTGAACTAATAAGTAAAGCATCTAAAATTGTATCTAATGCAACTGGTTTTCCTGTGCAATTTAATAAAGCAATTGTCGGAAAAAATGCTTTTGCCCATGAATCAGGTATTCATCAAGATGGTATGCTGAAAAATAGAGAGACCTATGAAATCATGACACCAGAAAGTGTTGGAGTTAAGAAAACTTCTTTAGTAATGGGTAAACACTCTGGCAGGCATGCATTTAAGGATAAATTAAGCGACCTTGGGTATACAGAATTAACTGACGATGTAATTCAAAATGCATTTGGTAAATTTAAAATTTTAGCAGATAAAAAAAAACATGTTTATGACGAAGATATACTAGCTTTGGTAGATGATAGTTTAATTGTTGATAATAAGATTAATGCAATAAATTTAAAATCTCTAAAAGTTTTTGCTGGAACTGGCGAACCTCAAAAAGCAGAAATGACTTTAGATGTTTTTGGTGAAATTAAAAAGACTTCTCAAACTGGGGATGGTCCAGTTGATGCTACATTTAAGTGCATAAAAGCATTGTATCCTCACGAAATGAAACTGTTGTTATATCAGGTTCATGCAGTAACAGAAGGCACAGATGCTCAAGCGACTGTAAGTGTTAAAATTGAGGAAAATGATAGAACCACTGTTGGTCAATCAGCAGATACAGATACTTTAGTTGCATCAGCTAATGCATATTTAAATGCATTAAATAAAATGCTTATTAAACGAGAGAAGAAATCTATGAACGAAAGTATTAAACATCAAAAAGTGAAAGGAATATAAAATGTCAGTATTTGGAAAAATTACCAGTATATGGAGTCAGGATATGGCAATAGACCTTGGAACAGCTAATACTTTAGTTGTTTTAAAAGGACAAGGTGTAGTATTAAATGAACCTTCAGTTGTTGCAGTAGTAGATAATAAAGGAAAAAAATCCGTCTTAGCAGTAGGAGATGAGGCAAAAACAATGCTAGGAAGAACACCTGGCAACATTCAAGCCATAAGACCATTAAGAGATGGTGTTATTGCTGACTTTGTTGTTACAGAGGAAATGATCAAACATTTTATAAAAAAAGTCCATAAAAGAAGCACTTTTGCAAATCCAAGAATTTTAATATGTGTACCGACTGGATCTACTCCAGTTGAAAGAAAGGCTATTCAAGATAGTGCACTAGCCGCTGGAGCGCGAAGGGTTCAATTAATTGAAGAGCCAATTGCAGCAGCAATTGGTGCAGGTTTACCAATATCTGAAGCAACAGGCTCAATGGTTATAGATATTGGTGGTGGAACTACCGAGATAGCAGTAATGTCATTAGGAGGAGTTGTTTATTCCAATTCATTAAGGGTTGCAGGAGATGCGATGGATAATGCGTTAGCCAATTACATGAGAAAAGAATATAATTTAATGATTGGTGATAGCACTGCAGAAAAAATTAAAAAAGAAATTGGAACAGCAATCGCTACAAACAATAATACTTATGCTGTTAAGGGAAGAGATTTAAGATCTGGTACACCTAAAGAAGTAAATATAACTGAGGAAGATACAGTAGAAGCTTTAAATCCAATTTTAAAAGAAATGATTAATGGAATTAAAGACGCATTAGAGAATACACCTCCAGAATTGTCTGCTGACTTAGTTGATATGGGTTTAACATTGACCGGTGGTGGTGCTTTGTTAAAAAATATTGACAAAAGGTTATCAAAAGAAACAGGGTTACCCGTTCATATAGCTGAAGATCCATTAGCTTGCGTAGCAATTGGAACCGGTAAGGCTTTAGAACAAGAGGAGATCTTTTCAACAGTACTATCTGAATATTAAGACAAAATGGAAACAAACAGAGATGATTTCATTATTGCAATCAGATCTGCCTTTTTAAAAAAAGGAACAAAGCAAAGATTCTCACTCATAGTTTTACTTTTTTTTTCAATAACAATTTTAGTATTAGGTAAATATAACTTTAAAGGAATAGTTTTTTTAAAAACCGCATTAAACGAAATTGTTTACCGTTCCTCATTCATAATCTCTGCACCAGAGAATTTTATTAAAAACACTTATAAATTAACCATATCACATATTAATTTATATGAAGATCATAAAAAATTAAAAAGAGACTTTAAAGTTTTACAGGCTGAAAACTTTAATAATAATTTTATCATCTCTGAAAACAAAATGTTAAAGTCAAAAATAGACGATATTTTAGACTCATCCTCAGAAATTTTAGCAAAAGTATTATTAGATAAACAAAGTCCTTTTCTTAAATCAGTGATTGTTAATAGAGGCAGTAAAGATGGAGTGAAATTAGGGATGGCTGTCTTAGATGGCGAGTTTTTAATTGGCAAAGTTGTAGAGGTAAATTTTAGAACAGCAAGAGTGTTACTTTTATCAGATTTAAATAGTAAAGTACCAGTATCAATTGAGCCTAATAGCGTACAATCAATTTTAACAGGTACCGGTGAAAAATTTGGAAGATTACAATACACACAATTAGACAATATTATCCTAAATGAAGGTGATCAGATTTATTCCTCTGGTTCAGGTGGCATATTCAAATCAGGAATACCAATTGGTAAAATAAACTTAATAGATGAAAGTAATGAAAGTTATGTGAAGTTTCACTCTGATTTTACACAGCTAAGATTGGTAAAAATAGTTTTATATGAAAATGTGAATTGATCCATGTCTTTATCAAAGTTACCAATTTCTAGAAAAATTTTATCACTAGGTCCAATAATATTACTTTATATTTCAGTTTTAAACGAATTTGATTTAAATTATTTAAATTTTGAATATTTTTCATTCAATTTTCCATACATATTAATTTTTTATTGGAGTTTAAAGGGAGAAGGTAGATTAAGCTACGTATTAGTCTTTATTGCAGGGCTTATTAATGATGTTGTTATTGGTTTACCCTTAGGAATAAGCAGTATGACATATCTGATAATTTGTGTATTTGCAGTATATCTTAGAAATATTACATTAAGACCAAGTCTAATTAAAGATTGGTTTTTCTTCATGTTTACTATTTTGGTTACAAGCTCACTTTTTTACTCAATAATGGTGATATTTTTTAATGCTACGATTAATTATTTCGACCTGTTATTTAATGTTTTATATACATTCTTGTTCTATTATTTTTTTTCATATATTTTTGGTTACTATTTAAATTTACTCAGAAGAACAAATGATTAGTTTTGGTTCAGATACTAGCTATAGAAAACAAAGTGTAGTTAATAGAAGAATGTTTATTCTTTCTACTGCCAAAATATTAGTGTTTGGAGGTATAGTTGCAAAATTGTTCTCTCTACAAATAAACCAAAATAAAAAATACCTTACACTTTCTGATAAAAACCGATTAAGAGAGTGGAAACTTCCTCCTATAAGAGGTGATTTTAAGGATTTTTATGGAAATACTATCGCTGGCAATTTGCAAGTTTATCAACTTCATGTAATTCCAGAGCAAGTTGAAAATTTTAATAATTTAATAGTAAGAGTAAAAGATATTCTAGATTTAGACCAGAAAACCTTGAATAAAATTATCAAAAAAAAAAATTCCCAAAAACCTTGGGAGACTTTAATCGTATCAGAAAATTTATCCTGGGATCAATTTGTAAAAATAAATTTTTATTTACATGAATTATCAGGCGTCAAACCAGTTTTGTCTGTAGCAAGAAGCTACCCATATAATGAAAACTATACACATCTTTTAGGTTATGTTGCCCAAGCAAGTAATAGCGACATTCTTAATAATGAAGAAATTAAGAAAAAACATGTACCTGGATTAAGGGTAGGAAAAATTGGTTTAGAGAGGTCTTTAGAAAATGAGTTAATTGGCATGAATGGAGTTCAAAGATACGAGGTAAATGCATATGGAAAAAGAATAAACCAAATTGATCACATTGAAGGTCAAAAAGGTCGGTCTATAAAATTGACAGTAGATACTAAAATCCAACAAAAGTGCAACGATCTTTTAAAAGATAAAGCAGGCTCTATATGTGTAATGGATATTTTTACTGGTGAGATTATTGCAATGCACTCATCCCCATCTTTTGATCCAAATTTATTCTTGTATGGTATAAGTTACGAGAATTGGGAAAATATTAGGAGTAATCCAAAAAAACCATTGATTAATAGATCAATTACTGGATTATATCCTCCTGGCTCAACAATAAAACCAATCGTAGCACTCTCTGCTCTTGAGAATAATATCATATCAACAAAATTTAAAGTCAATTGCACTGGAAAAATTGAAATGTATGGACAAACATATAATTGTTGGAAAAAAAAGGGTCATGGAGTTGTAAATTTACGAGAAGCTTTAAAAGTTTCATGTGATACTTTTTTTTATGAAATGTCTAGACGACTTGGTGTAGATCGTCTTAATGAAACTGCAAAAAAATTTGGATTAGGAGACAAGGTTTTCAAAGATGTTTTCAATGAGGAAAAAGTTGGATTAGTTCCATCCACAGAATGGAAAAAAAATAGTTTGGGTAGAAGTTGGGTTCTAGGTGAAACGTTAATTACAGGAATAGGACAAGGATACATTCAGACAACACCTTTACAGTTATGTTTAATGACTGCTCAATTAGCAAACGGTGGTTTTAAAATAAATCCAAAAATAGTTGTTAATAAAGATGATCCAAACTTAGAAAAGATAAAATCAAAAATGAGTGAAAATTTAGAAAAAATAATACAAGGCCCAGATTTTGATGATGCTTTATTAGATTTAAAATTTGCTCCAAGCAATAAAGACACTTTATTTAAACCTCTTTTCAGAAATCAAGAGAATGTTAAATTTGTTTTGGATGCTATGTTTGCATCTACAAATGAAATTAGAGGAACCTCATATTCTTCAAGAATTAGTGATAAAAAATATCAATTTGCAGGAAAAACTGGCACATCGCAAGTTAAAAGAATAACAGAGGCTGAAAGAGAGCTTGATTTAGATATATCACAAATACCATATGAGGATAGAGACCATGCACTCTATATTGCATTTGGTCCTTACAAAAATCCAAGATATGCGTTGAGCATTGTTATAGAACATGGTGGCTCAGGTGGATCAACTGCAGCACCAGTGGCTAAAAAATTATTTAAACTAATAATAGATAGACACGAAGAAAGAGAAAAAATAAATTTAAACAAAAATAATTTACAGACATAATGTTTCAAGATACAGCACTTAGTGGACAGATTACTTTTTTTCAAAAATTAAGATCACTTGATTATATTCTGCTATTCTGTATTTTAATTCTTGGATTGGTAAGTTCCCTATCGATGTATTCAACAGAGGGCGGAGAAATTTTATATCACACAAAAAGTCATGTAATAAGATTTTTGATCTTTTTTTTGATGATGTTAATATTTTCTTTTGTAAATTTAAAATTTTGGCACTCTACGGGTTATTTATTCTACTTCACCGTTTTGTGTTTATTAATTTGGGCCTCTCTTTATGGTATAAAAGCCTCTGGCTCACAAAGATGGGTAGATCTATACTTTATAAATCTACAACCATCAGAATTAATGAAGGTTGCAATAATAATGTGTTTTGCGAAATTTTACCATCGAACACAGATACATGTAGTCAATAGTTTTAAAAATTTGATAATTCCAATAGTGGTTTTAATTTTACCGATTTTATTAGTTGTTAGCCAACCAGATTTAGGTACTTCTATTCTTATCGGTCTAAGCGGTTTGACAGTCTTATGGCTATCAGGTGTTAACGCAAAATATTTTATATATTCTTCACTTATTTTATTTATATCTTTACCTTTTGTAATATCGTTTTTAAAACCTTATCAGAAATTAAGAATATTAACTTTTTTCAATCCAGACAGAGATCCACTTGGTGCTGGTTATCAAATAATTCAGTCAAAAATAGCCGTAGGTTCAGGTGGTTTATCTGGAAAAGGTTTTCTAAAAGGAACACAAAGCTACTTAGATTTTCTTCCGGAAAAACATACAGATTTTATTTTTACTTTATTTTCAGAAGAACACGGGTTTATAGGGTCTGTCCTTCTACTTTTATTATACGCGATTATAATTTATAGAACTGCAAAAATTGGTGCATCAGCTAGAAGTTTTTTTGGAAAATTATTTTGTTATGGATATGCATCATCTATATTTATTTTTGTGACTGTTAATATGAGCATGGTGCTTGGACTTCTCCCAATTGTAGGATCCCCTTTGCCAATAATGTCATATGGCGGATCCTCAATGTTAGCTACTATGATTGGTTTTAGCGTAGTGATGAGTACTAAGATTTATCAAAAACAGATCATTGCATAATTTGTCGCGATAATTTTTTTTGCCTATAATGTAAGTTAATTAAATGTCAAAAAATGAAGTAGCAATAATTGGAGCAGGTATACAAGGTATTTGTAATGCATTATTTCTTCAAAAAAAAGGTATTGATGTAACTTTATTTGATAAAGATGAACCTGGATGTGCTGCTTCCTATGGAAATGCAGGGCATTTTTCACCATACGCCTCACTACAATTAAACAGATCTGATGTGTTATCTGATGTGCCCGCAATGTTATTAAGTAGTAGAGGACCATTAGCTTTAAAATGGAATTATTTTGTTAAAATGATTCCTTGGTTTTCAAAATATATAATGAGTTGTTCAGAAAAAAAAATGATGCATACAGCAAAATATATGCACCAAATTTTAGATATTTCATTAAATGCATATGATGAATTATTTGCAGATATTAATTTAGATGGCCTAGTTGAAAAAAAAGGAATTATGTATGTATGGGAAAAAAAAGGAATTAAGAGCAGAAAAATCGAAATTAATATTCGAGAAAAATTAGGTGTAAAACAAAAAATCTTAAATCCTAAAGAAGTTCACGATTTAGAACCAAATTTAAAACCTTTTTATGATGGAGGCGTATTTTATGAGTACGCAAGACATGCAAGAAATCCAAAAAAAATTATTGAAAAGTTATTTGCAGATTTTTTAAAAAAAGGAGGAAAATTCAAAAAAACAAATGTTAACGACATAAACTTTAAAGAACAGAAACCTATTTTAATTACGGAAAATAATAAATTATTATTTGATAAAGTTGTCATAGCTTGTGGTGCTTTTTCGAAAAAGTTAACTGATAAATTAGATGAAAAAATTCCCTTAGATACTGAAAGAGGTTATCATATCCATTTTAAAAATTACTCAAAATTATTATCCAGACCAGTTGTTTGGGCTGATAGAGGTTTTGGTATTACACCTATGGAACAAGGGTTGAGAGTTGTTGGAACAGTTGAATTTGGAGGTCTAGAAAACCCTCTATCTAAGTCAAGAATTAAAAATTTAATTTTAAATGCAAAAGATATGTTAAATGGTTTGCCAGAGAATGAAGACCATGAGGATGAATGGTTAGGGTTTAGACCAACATTACCTGATTTTCTACCAGTAATTGGTAAATCAAAAAACTACAGTAATGTTTACTATTCTTTTGGTCATCATCATTTAGGATGGACATTAGGTGCAATTTCAGGGAAGATAGTATCTAAAATAATACTTGGTGAAAAAACTAATTTAGATTTATCTCCATATAGTTCATCAAGATTTAATTAAGGATTAATTTGTCAAAAAATTATTTAGCTTATGCCTTGCTTGTATTTGCTACATTTTGCTGGTCAGGTAATTTTATAGTAGGAAAATTCGCCTATCTACACGAAGTACCTCCATTAACTCTAAATTTTTTTAGATGGATTTCAGTCTGGTTGATTTTAATACCATTTACATACAAAGAAATTTTCAACAATTGGAATTATATTCAAAAAAATTTAATTGTGATAAGTTTTATGGGATTAATGACAATTAGCACATTTAACTCAGTGGTATATTTTGCATTGAACTACACACAAGTAATAAATGTAGCTTTAGTTTTAGCAGCTATTCCAGCGGTAACAATAATTATCTCATCATTTATGAAAGTAGATAAAACAAATGTATTTCAATTAATTGGATTATTACTGTCTGTTATAGGAATTAGCGCAATTATTTCTAACGCAGATATAAATAAAATTTTAGCTTTAAATTTTAATAAAGGTGATCTTTGGATGTTGGTTTGTGTTATTTGTTGGTCTCTTTATTCAACATTACTTAAAAAGCATAGTTTTAAGTTTTCACAATTTACGTTAATTCAATTGATGGTTTCGGTTGGAATTTTATTCTTAATACCACAATTTTTTTACGAAAAGTCAATTGGTCTAGAAACAAATTTTAATACAGCATTTTTTATAATTCTTTTTTATGTTGTAATGTTCCCCGCTTTAGCTGCTTATTACTGTTGGCAGAAGGGCGTAGAGATAGTGGGGCCAAATCGTGCCACAATGTTTATCCAATTAATGCCGCTATTAAGTGCAGTGCTAGCAATTTTAATATTTAAAGAAAAATTTGAATTATACCATTTCATAGGAGCTTCATTTATTCTTTCAGGAATTTATTTGTCTAATAAAAAAACTGTCAAATGAAACTACCAGTAGTCAACCACCAGGATTACGTTGCAAAAATAAATGATGATAATAAGTTCCCAATAAGAAAGTTTGGAGAGCTTGCAAACTATTTAATAAACCAAAAGGTAGTAGATAAATTTTACAAACCTGAGTTTTGTTCAGAGAATACTTTAAGCAGAGCACATTCTTTAGATTATATAAATAGTGTCAAAAAAAAAACTTTAGACACTAAATCTCAAAAGAAAATCGGTTTTCCAATCAATGATAGTGTTGTGAATAGATCTTTTAGAGCAACTGGTGGAACTGTCTTGGCAAGCAAACTTGCTGTTGATCATCGTATTGCATGTAATACTGCTGGAGGAAGTCATCATGCAAGTTATAACGAAGGTGCTGGTTATTGCGTTTTTAATGATGTGGCGGTTGCAACTAGATATTTACAATCAAGAGGCTATGCAAAAAATGTTTTAATAGTTGACCTTGATGTTCATCAAGGAAATGGAACTTCAGATATTTTCAAAAACGATAAATCTGTTTTCACCTTTAGTATGCACTGTAAATCTAATTATCCTGCAAAAAAAACAAATGGTGATTTAGATGTGGGCCTAGATGATAACACTGAAGATGATGAATATCTTAATAAACTTAAGAAAAATATTTTACTATTAAACAAAGAAAAGTATGATTTTGTATTTTATGTAGCTGGAGTCGACATTCATTTAAATGACAGATTGGGCAAATTGAAAGTTTCAGAAAAAGGAATAAAACAAAGAGATGAAATAATAATTAACAACTTTTTTGAAAAAAAAATTCCTATTTGCGGAGTTTTGGGAGGTGGTTACAATAAAGATTTTGAAACATTGGTCCGACTTCATGCTATATTACACAAAACTTGTGCATCAGTAATATGAAAAAAAATCCTAATTTAACATCTGAGCAAAAATTAATTTTATTTGAAGAGGGAACAGAAAGACCTGGATCTAGTGAATTAAATTTTGAAAAAAGAGAAGGAAGTTATCACTGTGTAAATTGTGATGTAAAACTTTTTGAATCAAAAAAAAAATACGAGAGTGGATCTGGTTGGCCATCATTTTTTGAATCTTTGCCAGATGTGTTCGAAACAAAAACGGATCATCATATTGGTTATGCAAGAACCGAATATCATTGTAAAAGTTGTGGCGGTCATCATGGTCACATATTTGAGGATGGGCCTAAACCTACTGGCAAAAGATACTGTAATAATGGTATTTGTTTGGTATTTAAACCTAAAATTTAATTGTATAATTCTTAAAATTTAATTATTAAATAATAGTGAAAAAAATTCTAACAATTTTTATAACCTTGTTTTTTGCTACTGAGATACACGCAGATACTTTAAATAATGTAATAAATAAAGTTTATGGTAAAGGCTCAGAAAAAGCAGAAACATATATAAAAAACTTTCTTGAAGGGCCTGGAGAAACCGAGGTGTCATTATCAACCAAAAATGAAAATAAGCCAACAGGTACTATAATGATCGTAAGACCATATTCTATTAATGAGAAGGATTTAGTCTTTTACCAAGCACAATTTAATAGTTATCATGTTTTGGGTGAAGCACGTCAATCCTTAAACTATGGTATAGGAAAAAGATTTTTATCAGAGGATGAAAGTTATTTTTGGGGATTAAATAGTTTTTTAGATTTAGATAAAGAGATGAATAGTAGAGTAAGTTTAGGATCAGAATTAAAAGCAGCAAATTTTAATTTTACTGGAAATTATTATTTAGACGCAATGGGTGGATCACAAGAGGTTGGATCAGATACTGAGAGAGTTTTGGACGGATATAATATAGAATTTGAGGGACAGGTTCCATATGCGCCATGGGCGAATATTTCATATAACTCTTATGGTTGGGAAGCAATAAAGGGTTCGAAAGACTCAAATGGTGAAATTTATTCAACAACAATAAATCTCTCAAACGATTTAACATTAAAAGCCGGTTATGATGATAACGATATTAGTGACAGCATGGACTTTATAAAACTTACTTATAAACTTGGCGGGAAAGACAGACCAATTATCTCTGATGGTTTTTCGAGCACTGCATTTGTAAATTCAGATGTTAGAGAAAAAATGCTAACTAAAGTAAAAAGAAGTAACATAATTACGCTTGAGGTTGAGAGCACAGGAGTAGTCATAACTAATGGAAATTCATAAATGAAAAAAATAATTTTTTTGGTTTTATTGTCTTTATTATTTTTTTCAAACAGTTTTGCTGCAGAGGCAACTGGTCAACCAACAAAATATGAAGTTACGATGAAAAAAGTTGAATTATGTGAAAATGCAACATGTAGCGGAACACCTTATGTTTTAGGAACAAAATCTATGGCGGCTGATATCGCATCAGCTTCCGCAGGTGCAGATGTTAGTTCTTATGCACCAACAACTGGAATACCTGCTGGTATTACCTATACACATTTAAGAGTAACTCTTGATAGAACATTCAACGTTATTGCAAGCATATCAGTTGGAGCTAAAACTTGTAGAACTGATGGAGGTGATAATGCAGGCGCAACACAGCTAACATTAGGAACTAATGGTGGAACAGCTGTTTCAGAAGCAATGTACTTAGTTAATGCTGGGAGTTATGGAGCAGGCGATGGCGCTAGAGATGGTGATGTAGGAAGTTCTGACCTTGATTATGATTACAGTTCTCCATCATCAGCGGTATCAATGACAGTATCAGGAGATGATGCAGTAATGATCTATGCATTAACTGCTTCTTATAAAAAAACTTTGAGAGCACCAGTTATTAGAATAAAGTTTGGCACAACAACTGCAATTGGTGTAGAGGATACTGCTTGTGCAATGTGGATAAACGAGCCCTCGGTATCAATAGCGCTAGAATAACTAAATTTTCTAATAAATGATCCTTAAGTTTGCTAGCTTTAAATATGCTAGAACTGAGTACCATTTTAAAAATTGTGGTGGTCATCATGAGCATATATTTGAAGATAGTCCAAAACCAACCGGAATTAGATACTGTAATAATAGACTCTGTTTGGTATTTAAACCAAAATTTAATTAGTAAATTAATAATAAATAAATTACACTATTTCTACAAAGGAGTTTTATGATTAAAAAAACAATCTTATTTGTTATATTTTTTTTCATGACCACAAATTTATTTGCTGCACAAACTCAAATTGCTCAAGTAAATGGAATGATGTGTGTTAAATGTCAGAAAATGGTTACCAAGGCTCTCCAAGAAGCAATGCCTAATGCAAAGGTAAAAGTATCTTGGCCGGAGGGAGTTGCCGTTTCTAGTTTTGCTGAAAAATCACCTATATCAGAAGAAGAATACAAAAACACAATTCTTGGAACTGGATTTGAAGTTGTTAAAGTAATGTCAGTTGATGAAATTATAACAGATGCAGAAAAAGCAAGAAAATTAATAGATCAATAAAATTTTATGACTGTAGCTGATCTTCAGATTTTAATAGATAAGCTACAGTCAAAAATAAGCCAGTTAGAACTCACAAATAAAGGTGCACTTAAAGCTACGGAATTTCGACTTGAAGCAATTCTTCAAGCAAATCTAGATACTTTTTGGTTATTGATTTGTGCAATTCTAGTTTTCTTGATGCAAGCTGGTTTTATGTGCCTTGAGTCCGGCCTATCAAGAAATAAAAATAGTATTAATGTTGCATTAAAAAATATTACTGATTTTGGAATAGCTGTTGTAACATTTTGGGCATTTGGATTTGCACTTATGTATGGAACAAGTGTTATGGGTTTGTTTGGTGATAAGTTTTATTTTTTCACAACAAAAGTAGCTGGTTATCAAACATATTTTGTCTTTCAAGCGATGTTCGTAGCAACTGCAGCAACAATTATTTCTGGAGCTGTTGCAGAAAGGCTAAGATTTTTTTCTTATGTAATTATTACATTTGTCACGTCAGGATTTTTGTATCCAATTGTAGGTCACTGGGCTTGGGCATTTAATTTTGACGAACCATCTGAAAAATTTGGATGGCTAGGCAAGATGGGATATTTGGATTTTGCAGGCTCATCTGTGGTTCACTCTGTAGGAGGATGGGTTGCTCTTGCAATTCTATTAATTATTGGGAGCAGAACAGGTAGATTTAGGAAAGATCAAGATAAAAAATTATTTCAAGGCAGCAATACACCTATAGCAGCACTTGGGGCATTGATTTTGTGGTTTGGCTGGTTCGGATTTAATGGTGGAGCTAATGGGGCAATGGATTTAAAAATTCCTTTAATTTTAATTAATACATTTTTGTCTGCTTCTTTTGGTTTAATCTTTTCAAGCATACTAGGAATTTTTGTCATGAAAAAACCTGAGCCATTATTTATGATTACCGGACCTTTGGCTGGATTAGTCTCAATCACAGCAAGTTGTGCTTATGTAAATCCAAGTGAAGCTATTTTTATTGGAAGCATTGGAGGACTGCTTTCAGGCTTTGGTATAGTCTTATTAGAAAAATTAAAAATTGACGATGTTGTGAGTGCAATACCAGTTCATCTTATTGCTGGAGTTTGGGGATCTTTGTCTGTAGCTATATTTGGTGATTTTGAAATGATGGGTTTAGAAATTTCAAGAATGGAACAATTATATATTCAATTAATAGGAGTAACTAGTATAGGAGGTTTTTGTTTTATATCCGCATTCGTAATATTTAAATCTATAAATTATATTTTCCCTTTAAGAGTTGGAAAAATTCAAGAAGAATTAGGATTAAATATTTCTGAACATAATGCATCAACAGATACTCATGAATTATTAGAGGTATTAACTAATCAAGCTAAAACTGAAGATTATTCACTAAGAGCACCACAAGACCCTTTTACAGATAGTGGAATAATTGGAACACAATATAACATTTTAATGGATCGATTAGAACAAAGCGAAAAACAAAAAAACAAATGGAAGAAAAGAGTATCTTCAGAAATTAAATTAGCAATGAATGTTCAAAAAAAACTTATGCCAAATAGGGATCTCACAAATTATCCTATCTATGGATTAAATATTCCTGCTAGGGAAATTTCTGGAGATTTTTATGATTTTTATCTTCACGATGACCAGGTTTATTTTACTCTATCTGATGTATCTGGAAAAGGCGTGAATGCTGGGATGGTAATGGCTAAATCAATTACGTTATTTAAAATATTTTCAAAGCTAAAATTTAAACCAAACGAAATTCTGCTAGAAATGAATAACGACTTAAAAGAAACAAATCCAACTGGGACTTTTGTGACTTCAATTGTGGGGTGTTATAATTTAAAAACAGATATTGTAGAAATAGCAAATGCGGGACATCAACCAGCATTATACAGAAAAGAACAGGATTTTAGAGAATTTCCATCTGAAACAACACCACTAGCTATTGTTAAACAAACTAACGCAAATGTTTATAAATTAGAGAGCTTTAAATTAGATAATGGTAGAATTTATTGTTTCACAGACGGTTTTTCAGAATGTTTAGATGAAAATAATGAAGAATTAGGTATTAATGGAGTTAAAAAATTAATCCTTAAACATGAAAACCAAGTTTTAAAAAAGGAATTAGACAACGCTACTGAAGAAATAAAACAAAAAAGTCTTAAAAAGGATTATTTAGAGAAAGGCATCAAAGATAATAATGATATACTTGATGACGATTTAACTATAATTGGGATTGGAAAATGATTTTAAAGTTTACAAGTTTTTTAATAGGAATTATCTGGTCTTATTCATTAATAAAAACACAATCTGTATTTAGTAAAAAAGCTGGGCTTATTTTTAAAATATTTATAACAAAAGTATCTTGGTTTACATTAATTGCAGCTATTTATTTTGGATATAAAAACTTTTCAATCAAACTTACGATTATTGGTTTAGTTATTGGAATTTTATTAGTTAATTTAATTTTTTTTCTTTTTAAAAAATTTTTGATACAAAAATTTAGTGAAAAGCAATTGATACTTTTTAAAAGTTGTTTTGAGTATACGCTTATATTTTGGATTATTTATTATATTTTCTTTTAAAAATTGTAATTATCTATAGACGCTCATCGGATCATAAACACAACCTTTTTTGTCTTGTGTCTCAAAAAATATAGATCGTAATTCTGAACTATGTACTTCTCGACAAATTCTTTGTGGATCAATCTCATCTGTGTAACTCTGTTTTGCACTTGAAAGTAAGTAAGATCTACCATAAGAACTTGTGGCTTGTAAAACACTTCCTGATTCAAGTAGTGTATAACTTGGCCCAATCATTGCAGTATATTGACCGCAATTTGTTAAAAATAGTAAAGCAAAAATTATAAAATAGTTTCTCAAAGTTAGAAGTATTTTTATAGAATCATTAAATATTTTTTTTATAAACATAATTTAATTTTACTTCAAAGACTCAAGCAACTTATCGTTCTTCTCTAATTCCCTAATTTCAACATATCCACCTATATGTAAATTGTCAAAAAAAATTTGCGGTATAGTTTTTTTGCCATTTGATTTATTAATCATTTCATTTAAGACTTCAGGTCCAGATGAAATATCAATTTCTTCAAATTGTAAATTATTTCTTATGAGTAATCTTTTTGTCGCATCACAATAATTACAAACAGGTCCCGTATAAATTGTAATTTTTTTCATATTCTATATATAATCATTTTTATTAATTTTTCTTCTTATTTCTTTTCTGGACTCCTCAAATTTTTTCCTATGTTTTATACTTTGTCCTTTTGCTCTTTTTCTCCAAAGTTTAAAAGAAGATGGTCTTAAAGATTTTCTCATTATTTTAATTACATTTCCTTCAGACAATCCCGTTTTTAATTTTATATCCTCAAACGTAATACGGTCTGCCCATGCTGCCCATATGACCCAATCTTGAGTGCCCACTTTGGGCTCTGGATTTTTAACCTTTGTCATCGGTCTGCGACTTTTTTTCATAAATTATTAATAAATATGAAAAAATTGCTTAATGCAATTTTTACTACCTGTGGTATATTGTATTTAGATAGTCCTATCTAGCCATCTTTAGCTCCCGGTTGTTAGGACTATCCCTTTAATGCTTCCCTTAGATTATTTTTTATTTTTACAAATTATTTTTTTTTTATTTATAACACCTGGGACCCCAAGAATTGTTATTATTTCTTATGCAATGAATTATGGTACTAAAAAATGCATTTGGATTGCCTTAGGTGATGTTACTGCAAATTTAATACAAGCTACTCTTGTAATTTTTTTTATAGATTCTTTTATTGCTGATAATGCTGAAACTTTAAATATTTTAAAGTGGTTTGGTGTAGTTTATTTATTCTATCTTTCTTATGATATTTATAAATCAAGCCCAAAAAACTTTACTAACACTTCAATTAAATCAAAGACTTTAATATCGTTTTTTAAGGATGGATTTATTGTAGCAGGTACTAGTCCTAAAGCATGGATATTTTTTCCATTAATTTTTCCGCAGTTTATAAACTTTAATGAAAATTATGTTTCTCAATTTATAATTCTTATTATCACTTATATGATTTTAGATTTTATCTCACTTATTGGTTACGCAATATTAGCTAAAAAACTTTTACATTGGATAAATGCAAATCCAAGAATAATAAGCTCAATTTCGGCGTGTGTATTGATTTTAATTGCTATTTTTATTGGATTTACACAAAATTATTAACAACTATATTAATTTATTATGAAATTAGGTTTTATAGGAACGGGTCAAATAACAAAAGCAGTTATAACAGGTATAATTAACTCGAAATTACAAATTTCAAAAATATTTGTATCTGAAAGAAATAAAAAAATTTCAAGAATTTTAAAATTTAAGAGTAAAAAAATTAAAATAATTAAAGATAATCAAGATATTATTAATAAATCTGAATGGATTTTTCTTGCGGTAACACCAGCTGTGGGAAACAAAATTTTAAAAAATTTAAAATTTAATAAAAATAAGATGATAATTAGTTTTATTTCAACAATTAATTTAACTCAATTAAAAAAAATTACAGGATTAAAATCAAATATTGTTAGAGCAATACCTTTACCACCAATTGCGTTATGCAAAGGACCAGTACCAATCTATCCACCAAACAATAAGGTTAAAAAGTTTTTTGATAAATTAGGATCTACAGTTGAAATTAGCAATGAGAAATTGTCACTAAATTTTTGGACTACCTCTGCAATGATGGCCCCTTTTTATGAAATTTTATACTCTTTATCTAATTGGTTAGTTAATAGAGGAATAAAAAAAGAAAATGCACAAAAATATATATCATCCCTATTCCTTGCTTTATCTGAAGATGCTTTTAATCATAAAAAAAATCTAAAAAGACTAGTCAAAGTATCACAAACACCCGGTGGCTTAAATGAGCAGGCTGTTAAGGATTTACGAAAAGCTGGTTTTTATAGATTACTTGAAAAAACATCTAATAGAATAATAAAAAGGTTAAATAAGTCACAATCTAATTAAAATAATTTAGTTTATAAATTTAATAAATGACTAAAAAAAAACCACTAAATAGAAAAATAAAAGTCGCTTTAAAAAGAAAAAGCAAAATATTTAAGCGATCAATTACAAAAAATAAAGAGCTAATATCAAAAAAATTTAATACTTCCATTAAGGGTAAAAAAATTGATATTGGAAAATCTGTAAAAAATTTCTTTGACTGGGTAAAAGGTGCTGAAATTATAGAGTTGCCAAACTGTAATACTACTGAGGATCCAGTACGACCAGAACTAGACAATGATTTTAGAACAAGTTTTGGAAGGAAAATATATGGTGTGAAGTATCAAGACGAGATACATGCAGTGATGTGCTTTGCATTTACAAATAGCATTCCAAAAACTGTAGAAGAATTAGATATGATGAGCAAAGATGCCTATCTACAAAGTATTAATAGAGATTTTAAAGTAGGCCAAATTGCTATTGCATACACTGTTTGGTCAAAAAAAAGAGGTGGTGGAAGATTAATTGTAAAAGAAGTTTTCAAAAAAATAAAAAAAACAAATCATTTAAATAGATTGGTAACACTCTCACCACTTACTGATATGGCTAGAAAATTTCATTTAAGTAACGGAGCTATTGAGATTGGAGTTAATGAAACCTCACAAAATTTTGAGTATAAAATGTGATTATTGGTATTTATTATCCAAATAGTAATCAAAGAAATTTGATAAAAGTTTATCTATCTTATAAAAATTTGGTATTAGGAATGGTCTTCTAGCATGAACTCTGTCATTTACCCAGTGCTTTGACCATTCAGTAGTTGTCTCTACACACTGTTTTGGAAATTCATTGATTTTATATCTCTCCTTAATCTGAAAACAACCACCTATAAATAAATCGACATATGATTGAACAATCGGATGACTTTTACTTGGTTTTTTTATTTTTTCAGGATTAGCTGCATAAACCCAAAAGTTTTTATTTTTAGTTTTAATTTTTTTTCCATAGAAACTTAAGTCTTTACCTTCAACTTTTACTCTACAATATCCGCTCTCTCTCCTATCGGTCTTATTCAAGTCCTTTATAGAAACTGGGTAATAAACTGCATTAACAGATGAGTTTTCTTTTTTAATGATAGTTAAAAAAGTAATTTTGTACATTCTCCCCTGAAGGCCCCAAGTTCTCTCAAAACCTTTAATTAAAATAGGTTTTACTATAAAAGCCGATTTATTTGTTCTAATTCTCGACTCTTTATCCATTAAAGATCCATAGCCAATAATATAATTTTTACTTCCTCGCTCTGGATTTAAATTACATTCTTGACTTTGCACTAACTGTGTTGAAAAAATAAACAAAACAATTATTAAAAACTTTTTCATATTTAATAATTAAAAATATTTCTTAAATTGTTCATTTACTCGTAAAATTTCTAAGTCCACTAATCCACCTATTATTAATTGAATAGCAACAAGTAAAATAAATGCTAAACCTATATAAGCAATCCATAAATGTTTTTGAATATAGTTTGCAAGATAAGTTGCAAGGGCCCCGGTTAAAATAACTGACAAAACTAAACCAAAAATCATAAAACCAAAATAACCTTTGGAAGCTCCAACAACACCAATAACATTATCAAAACTAATTGTTATATCTGCAAATAAAACTTTATAAACACTTTGTATATATGAAGGCTCTTTAGAAACTTTTGTTGGTGATTTTACTTTCTTGATTTCAAATAAGTCTTTTCTTAAATCATAAACTATCCA
Organism: uncultured Pelagibacteraceae bacterium; assembly: GCA_902622545.1. Taxonomy (GTDB): domain Bacteria; phylum Pseudomonadota; class Alphaproteobacteria; order Pelagibacterales; family Pelagibacteraceae; genus Pelagibacter. The sequence continues at coordinate 131,697 of CACNQD010000004.1, read as the reverse complement.
AATTAATAGTAACCCACCTAAAATTTTAATAAAATAAAACTTAAATAAATAAGTAGCAAAAATTGCAAAAATAACTTTAAAAATTAATGCACCTGCTACACCCCAAAGTATAATTTGTCTTCTATGTTTTGGAACAAAGTTAGCAGCTATTAAGCCAATTATTATTGCGTTATCTGCAGCCAAAATAATATCAATGAATATTATTTGTAGAAGAATTAAAGATTGCTCAAAAAATAGTGATTGCTCCATTAGAATTCAAAGATATTAAATGATTATTAGGATTTTTCAATTAAAAGTAGTTAATTTTTCTGTTGATTTAACATTAAATAAATAATCAAATATATTTTTAAAAAGAGGAGGTGAAATGAGAGCAATAAAATATTTTATTTCAATATTAACATCACTGCTTTTACTTTCAAATGTATCATATGCTGAAAAATGGGATATGGCATTAGCTTATGGTGCAGGTAATTTTCATTCTGCAAATGCAACGGAATTTGCAAAAAATGTAACTGAAAAAAGTGGTGGTAAACTAACTATAGTTACACACCCAGGTGGATCATTATTCAAAGGTGGAGAAATTTTTAGAGCAGTAAGAACAGGACAAGCCCCTATTGGTGAGAGATTTATGTCGGCATTAGGTAAAGAAGATCCGTTACTTGAAATCGACTCTTTACCTTTTTTAGCTACATCTTACACGGATGCTATGAAATTATACAAAGCATCAAAAGCTGAAATAGCAAAAAGTTTAGATGCTAAAGGTTTAGTATTTTTATATGCAGTGCCTTGGCCTGCTCAAGGTTTATATTCTAAAAAAGAGATAAATAGTGTTGCAGATTTAAAAGGATTAAAGTTTAGAGCTTATAATGGTGCTACAATTAGAATCGCTGAGCTTACAGGTATGGCTCCAACTAAAATTGAAGCAGCAGAAATATCTCAAGCATTTTCTACAGGCGCAGTTGAAAGTATGATTACTTCACCAACAACTGGAAAGAATAGTAAGATCTGGGAAAATGGAGTTAAATATTTTTATGATATAGCAGCATGGTTTCCAAAAAATATGATTATCGCTAATAAAAAGGCTTGGAATAAATTAGATAAAGAAACTCAAGACTTGATAATGAAGGAAGCAGCTCTTGCTGAAAGAAAAGGCTGGCAACTTTCAAAAATGGGAAATAAAAACGATAAGAAGGCATTAGCTAATGCAGGTATGAGTGTTGGTAAAGTTAATTCGGCTTTAAAACAGCATTTTGAAAAAGTTGGATCTCAAATGGCATCTGAATGGACCAAGAAAGCTGGTGCCAGAGGTGAGTCAGTTTTATCTGCTTATTAAATAATCTTTTATAAAGGCCGTTACTTTATTAACGGCCTTTAGTCATATGTTAAATAAAATCAATTTTTACTTAGAAAAAATTTATAGATTTTCTGGGTATGTAGCTGCTTTTTTTTTAATTTTTATAGCAATTTTTATTTTGTTAGGAGTTTGTTCAAGGATATTCGGTTTTTATATTAGAGGTTTGTCTGAATATTCGGGTTATTGTATGGCTGCTTCTACATTTTTTGCTCTTTCATATACATTTAGCGAAGGGGGACATATAAGAATTACTTTGTTTTTAGAAAAACTAAATAAAAAATTAAGAAAAATATTTGAAATATGGTGTTTATTAGTTGCAACAATTTTTTCAGGTTATACTGCATTTTATTTCACTAAAATGCTTGTAATTTCATACAAGTTTAAAGAAAGAAGTGAAGGTGCTGACGAAATACTAATATGGATTCCTCAAACACCCCTCGCAATTGGATCTACAATACTTTTTGTATGCGTGTTTCATCATTTGTTAAAATATTTTTATAATAATGACTGAGATATTTCTAAGCTTATTTTTTATTTCTGTTCTTCTATTATTTCTTAGTACCGGCATTTGGGTTGCATTGAGCATGATCGGTGTCTCCACTATAGCAATGACTTTATTCACATCACGACCAGTTGGAGATGCAATGGCAACTACTATTTGGGGGATGTCTTCTTCATGGACTTTAACTGCTTTACCATTATTTGTATGGATGGGGGAAATATTATTTAGAACAAAATTGTCAGAAAATCTATTTGAGGGTTTGTCTCCTTGGATGCAAAAATTACCCGGAGGTTTAATACATGTCAATGTTGTTGGGTGTGCTTTATTTGCAGCAATCTCTGGTTCATCTGCTGCTACTGTTGCAACAGTTGGAAAAATGTCAATCCCAGAATTAAGGAAAAGAAATTATCCTGAAAAAATTTTATTAGGTAGTTTGGCAGGTTCAGGAACTTTAGGGTTACTAATCCCTCCATCTATTATTCTGATTATATATGGAGTAACAGTTCAAGAGTCTATAGCGAAATTATTTATAGCTGGAATTATACCTGGAATAATGATTGCCTTAATTTTTATGAGCTATGTTATTTTTTGGTCTTTATTGAACAAAAAACAAATGCCAATTATTTCTAAAAAATACAACTTTATTGAAAAAATAAAAAAATCCAGTCAATTAATTCCTGTAATACTTTTAATTATTTCTGTGATTGGTTCAATATATACCGGCATTGCCACTGCTACAGAAGCGGCATCTCTTGGTGTAGTAGGTTCATTAATTCTGTCTTATTTTCAGAATAGTTTAACTTGGAGTACTTTTAAAAAATCAATTTTAGGGGCTACAATTACTTCATGTATGATTTCATTTATATTAGCTGGTTCAGCTTTTTTATCTCTGGCTATGGGTTTTACGGGTTTACCGAGAAATTTAGCAGTATGGATAAATAGTCTTGAACTTTCACCATACATTCTAATTTTTGTTCTGATGATATTTTATATTATTCTTGGAATGTTTTTGGATGGAATATCAGCTGTAGTTCTTACCATGGCAATAATAGAGCCTATGATTAGACAAGCAGGTTTTGACATGATTTGGTTTGGAATATTTCTTGTAGTAGTAGTTGAAATGGCACAAATTACACCTCCCGTTGGTTTTAATTTGTTTGTACTTCAAGGAATGGCTGGTAAAGATATGGGTTTTATTGCAAAGAGTGCTTTTCCATTATTTTTGCTAATGATATTTGCAACATTAATTTTGATTATTTTTCCCGAAATAGCAATGTGGTTACCAGATCAAATGATAAAAAATATTAACTAATATTTAGATTGCTTAGTTCCTTCAATCACTTGCTTAAGTTCATCGTATTCTTTGCAATTACAATTTTTTAGAACTGCCAACCTTTTTTTTGCTTCATCCATTCTATTAGTCACAACAAATAATTCACCCATGTATTCATTAATACCAATATGTTCAGGATCAATTTCTAAACCAAGCGAATAATATATTTCAGCACTTTCATAATCCCCGATCTTTCTGTGAGAAAAACCCAAGAGATTCAAAATATCTGGATTGCTTGGACTTTTTGAATTAGCTTCCAGGAGTTTTTTGATTGCATTTTCATACGCATTTTTAGCTTTAGATAATTTATTCTTTTTTTCAAATTTTTTTGCTTTAGATACCCATTTCAACCCTATATCAAATTTAGTTGCAGCTTTAACACCTGTGCTCGCTGTAGTATTTCTTTTATTGTCAGTAGGAGAGGGTCCAGCTGCAAACGCATGCAAACTGTAAAAACTAATTAAAATTATTAATAAAAATTTTTTCATAAATATTATAAAAATTTTTTTAGGTAATTTAATGGTTTAAGGTAAATATTATTTTCTTCAAGAACTTTTTTAACCTGTTTTGCAGTCTCAAGTGACTCAATATTATCACCATGAATACAAATAGAGTCTATCTCACACTTAATTTTCTTTCCAGACATACAGTTGATAGACTGGTTTCTAACCATTTCTAAAACATGTTTCTTACATTTTTCTGGGTCATGTATGATTGCATTCTCCTTTACTCTTGATACCAGATTGCCATCATCCTCATAATTTCTATCAGCAAATATTTCACATGCTATTTTCATATCAAATTTTCTAGCTGCCTCTTCCATCTTTGATCCTGTGGGTACTAAATAAATTAAATTTTTATCAATATGATAAATAGTTTCTGCTAATATTTTTGATAAATTTAAATCTTCACATGCCATATTATTTAAGGCTCCATGGGGTTTTATATGTGTAACCTTTGTTCCAAGATTTTCGGCTATTCTTTGTAGTGTTTCGTATTGATCAATTATAAGTTTTTTTATTTCATTTTCTGGTAGGTTTTGTCTTTTCCTACCAAAATTTTCGGGATCATTAAATGAGGGATGTGCACCTATACTTACATTATTTTGTATTGAAATTTCTATTGTATTTTTCATTGTTTTTTCATCACCTGCATGAAAACCACAAGCAATATTTGCTGAGTTAACAATCTTAAGTAAATCTGGGTCGTACTTTGTAGAATGATGTTCAGATTTTTCACCTAAATCACAATTAATATTAATTTCCATAAAAATCTTCATGAAGTATAACATTGTATGATTAAAAATATAGTAAATCTTGGTGACGCAGCGATCTATTGTGACTTTGGAAGTGATGTCAATCAAGAAATAAATTCAAAAGTCATTAAATATTTTAAAATATTAAAAGATAAAAATTTAAAAGGTGTTACTAATTTATCTCCTTCATATAATAAATTGATAATTACATTTGACCTTAATGAAACAAATTATGATTATTTAAAGCAAGAAATATTAAACATGAGTTTTAACATTAAAAATAAACATATAGGTCAAAAAATAAATATTCCAATGTGTTGTGATGAAGAATTTTCTATAGATATACAAAGAATTGAAAAAAAATTTCAAAAGTCTAAAAATGAAATAATAAATTTATTTTTAAATAAAAATTATTTTTGTTATATGACTGGATTTATAGCAGGTATGCCTTTTTTGGGAGATTTAGATAAAAAGATCCAACTAGACAGACTGGAAACTCCTAGAGTAAAAGTTCCAAAAGGCTCAATTGGTATAACTGAACAATTTTGCAATATTTATACTTACGAAAGTCCAGGAGGCTGGAATATAATCGGTAAAACCCCATTAAATATTTTTGATCCTAAAAATAAAAAAAAACCAAATTTAATAAGCCCAGGTGACCAGATAACATTTTATGAAATAAAAAAAAATGAATTTACAAAATTTTATGACAAATGATTATTTTAAAGTAATAAGAGGAGGTTTAAACTCAACTTTTCAAGATAATGGAAGAGAAAACCTTTACCATATTGGTTTACCATTTAGCGGGGCAATGGATAGGAGAAATTTTTTAATTGCTAATAAACTAATTAATAATGATAAAAATGATGCAGTTATTGAATTTGCATTGCAAGGACCACAATTAAAATATTTTGGAGAGTCAAGAAATATTGTGATCACTGGCAATGTTAATTTTAAAATATTAAAAAATAATAAAACTCAAAATAATGGCGAATGTTACAAAACAATTGAGATAGATGACGGTGATACCATAGATATTGTATCAACAAATAAGTCTGTTTATGGATATTTTTCAATAAACGGTGGTTTTAAATTAGATAAAGTTTGGAATAGTTATTCTACAACAACAAGAGCTAAAGTGGGACCTAATAATGGCGATAAGTTAAAAGATGGTCAAGAGATTTTGCTAAATAATCCAAATCACTCACCATTTAGAAAATTAAATATTTTAAATTCTAAGATTGAATTTATAAGAGTAATTAAGGGAACAAATTTTGATTATTTTTCTAAGCAGTCAACAAAAGACTTTTTTTCAAAAAATTATGAAGTAACAAAACTTACAGATAGAATGGGTATGAGATTAAATGGATCAAGATTAAATAATATTAAAGATACAAATATTAAATCTGAGGGTTTGGTAAAGGGCACAATACAAGTTCCTGCAGATGGTCAACCGATTATTCTATTGTCTGACCATGGGACAATAGGAGGTTATCCTAAGATTGGCATGACTATAAGTGCAGATTATGACAAGCTGGTACAAATTCCTCCTGGCTCAAAAATAAAATTTAAAGAAATTGAGTTAAAAGATGCTGAAAATTTATATAAGCTATATGATATGGAAACAAATAACATTCTTAATAAAGTTTTATGAATTTGAAAATTAAAAAAATATTAAAAAAAAAAAATAAAACCAAAATTATTTGTTTAACCTCTTATTCAAAAAATATTTCTGAAATTTTAGATAAGTATACTGATATAATTTTAGTAGGTGACTCTCTTGGTTCAGTTTTATACTCATTTGATACGACTAAAAAAGTTAATTTAAATATGATAATTGAACATTCTAAAAGTGTTAGGTTGGGAGTTAAAAAAAGCTTAATGGTTGTAGATATGCCCTTCAATACCTATAGAAATAAAAATGAAGCACTTAAAAACGCAAAAAAGATAATCAAATATACTAAAGCAGACGCTGTAAAATTAGAGGGAGGAAAAAAAATAATAGACATTATTAAATATTTAAGAAAAAATAAAATAAATGTGATGGGCCATTTAGGAATTTTACCACAAAGTCACAAAGGTAAATTTAGACACAAAGGTAAAACATCTAAAGAAAGAAAAAATCTTTTAGCAGATGCTTTGTTACTTCAAAAAAATGGAGTATTCTCAATTGTCTTAGAGTGTATTGAAACAAGCTTAGCTAAAGAAATTACAAAAGCATTAAAAATACCAACAATCGGAATAGGCTCCTCAGTTAATTGTGATGGCCAAGTCTTGGTTACTGATGACTTAATCGGTTTAAATTTAACTTCAATTAAATTTGTTAAGAGTTTCTGTGATATTCGAAAACATATAGACTCAGCAGTAAGAAAGTTTAAGAATGAAGTTAAAAAAAGAAAATATCCATCAACTAAATTTAGCTATTAATACTCTATCTAAGTTTTTTACTTTTTAATTTACCCTTATTAAAATCAACTTCTACAAATGAACCTAAAGTATCACCTACTTTGTCAAACTCTACTCCCGTTGCGCCTTCGTAATTGATCGATTTTCCCTCACTTAAAATATTTATAGCTTTTTTTATTTCCCCTGGAAAAATTTTTATACCTGGCTTATTTGCAACAGAATAAATTATGTTATTAATAGATTTCTCTTTTGAATAAATTTTTGCAAAATTTGAAAGTATAATTAAGGCTGCAGCATCATAAGATTCACCTGTGTAAGGACTAGATGAATCTATCCCAGAATTTTGAGCTAAGTTGAAAAATTTTTCTGAACCTAAATTAGAAAGACCTTGAACATAACCAAATGACTGTTTTAAATTTTTTTCCTTAAATTTATCAATTATTTCTGGATCTATCATATTGTCTGGCAGTATGAATGATCTAAACATCCCTGTGTCCATTACAGACTTTATAATTTGATCACCTCCTAAATTGATATCACTAATTACAGCTAGAGCCTCTCCACCAGCCGCTGTTAAGGCTGATATATGTTTTGAATAATCATTAGTATTATTGTTATGAGCTATCATTATTGAGGTCTCTATTTTATTTTTATTAAGTGCTTTACTGTAAGCTCTTGCAAATTTCTCAAAGTCTTGATTACTGCTGTAAGTAATTGCTACTTTTTTAATTCCACGATCTGAAGTTATGTCAGCTAAAATTTGACTTCCTCTAAGCTTAGGAGGTGTTGTCCTAAATACATAACCATCATCCTTTAAGTTAATTAATTCATCAGATGTGTCTGCTGGTGAAATCATTAATATTTTTTTTGGAACTGAAACATTTTTTGCAACCTCTATAGTAATATCTGGGCAGGCTGCACCTATAATTGCTGAAATACCTTCTTTTATTAGTTTGGTTGCAGAGTTTTTTGCTAAATTTTTATTGCTGCAACTTGTATCTGCTCTTTGAATTTTAAATTTAATTTTTTTTGAAAGATCTGCATCATTCGATATCTCATTAAATGCTAACTCAGCAGAATCCGCCATAGACGGTGTTATACTTTCGACTACACCAGAAAATCCAAGTAAAATACCAACTTTGACTTCATTGCGATTTTCAGCATGAGATTTTGATATAAAGATAGAAATATATATTACAGATAATAATAATATTTTTAAATAAGCTTTTATTTTTTTATGATAATAATCATTAAACATGATATCTTTATATTGATAATATAACTTAATATTATGAAATCCAAAAAAATTAAACCCAATTTTATAAAAAAAATAAACCCAAGAGTAGGTCTAATCGTTTTAGCAACCGATGTGATGATTGAAAAAGATTTTCTAAAAGTCTTTAGTAGAGTGCATGCTGATCTTTATGTTAATAGAATAACTAATTATAATCCTGTTACAGCTGAAAACTTAAATAAAATGACAAATAAAATTACATCTGTAACAGAAAATATTCTACCAGGAGAGAGAATAGATTGCATAGTTTATGGTTGTACATCAGGAACAATTGTTTCAGGATATGATAATATTAAAAAAAAGATTAATATTGCTAAACCAGATGCTTTAGTAACTGCTCCAAGCACAGCAGCCTTAAATGCATTAAAGAAGAAGAACATTAATAAGATATCAATAGTAACTCCCTATATTAAAAGTGTAAATGATGATGTGGTAAACTTCTTTAAAAATAATAATTTTGAAGTTACCTCAAACACGTATTTTGATATTGAGTCTGATGTCGATATTGGGAGAGTAGATCAAGATCAATTGTTTAAAATTTTGTCAAACATAAATCACAAAGATGCTGAAGCTCTATTTGTATCTTGCACCTCATTACCAGTATTAAATATAATTGAAAGGCTAGAAAAAAAATTAAATATGACTGTTTTGTCAAGTAATCAAGCTTTAATTTGGGAAACCTTAGAAAATATAAATAGAAATAATTCGATAAAAGGTTATGGAAGTTTATTTTCTTAAAATCAAAATATGAGCTTTTCTAAAAATGAATACAAAGAACGACTAAAAAAAGTTCAATTATCAATGCAAAAAAAAGGTATTGAACTTTTAATATCCCAAGACACTGCAAATATTAATTATTTAACTGGTTATGATGCATGGTCATTCTATTATGCTCAATGTGTAATTGTTCATATTAATTTAGAAGAGCCAATTTGTTTTATAAGAGCACAGGATGCAGGTGGAGCATTTATAAAAACTTATCTAAAAAAAGAAAACATAGTAATTTACGATGAAAAATATATTCATACTTGGCCATCTCACCCATACGATGCTCTAGTTGATTTATTAAAAAAAAATAAATGGGATAAACTTAAAATTGGGGTTGAGATGGACGCACATTATTTTACAGCATACTGTTATGAAAAGCTCAAACAAGGATTGCCCAACGCCACAATAAAAGACTCAGAAAGGTTAGTAAATTGGGTAAGAGTAGTTAAATCGAATGCTGAAATAGATTTTATGAAAAAGGCTGCAATTATCTCAGAAAATGCAATGAAGACAGCGATGGACATAATTAATCCAGGTGTAAGACAATGCGATGCCGTTGCAGAGATACAGAAATCATTATTCAAAGGAACAAATGATTTTGGTGGTGAATATGCAAGTATAGCAACTCTTTTACCTACTGGTAAAGGTACGTCGGCATCACATCTAACAGCAAGTGATGAAAAGTTCGTAACTGGAGAAGCCACTGTTGTAGAGTTATCTGGCACCTATAAAAGATACCATGCTCCAATGGCAAGAACTGTTAATCTTGGAAAACCAGAACAAAAGAAAATTGATGCAATGAGCGCAACAAATGAGGCTTTAGAGGCTGGGATAAAAGCAAGCAAACCTGGAAACACTGCAAATGATGTTGCTGAAAAATTTTGGGCAATATTAGATAAATACAAAATTAAAAAAGAATCTAGAACTGGTTATTCAATTGGAATAGGATATCCGCCAGATTGGGGAGAACATACTCTAAATATTTCTAAAGGTGATATGACAATTTTAAAACCTAATGTTTGTTATCATATGATAGCCGTGATGCAATTTGGTGATTGGGGAGTTGAAGCATCTGAGTCTATAAGGATTACAGAAGAGGGAAACGAGTTATTATGCAACTTTTCAAGAGATTTACACGTAAAATAAAAAACTTGAAATATTAGCCTACAAATGTTTTAAACCTTACCCAATGTCAAAGAACCAAGAATTTGTAAAATTCGATAAAGTAGACAAAAGTTATGACGGTAAGGTCCTTGTTGTAAAAGATTTGAATCTAGATATTGCTGAGGGAGAATTTATTACGATGCTTGGACCATCTGGTTCAGGTAAGACTACCTGTTTAATGATGTTAGCCGGTTTTGAAACACCAACAAACGGTGAAATTTTTTTAGATAAAAATCCTATATCAAACATACCACCCCATAAAAGAGGTATTGGAATGGTTTTTCAAAATTATGCATTGTTCCCACACATGACAGTTTATGAAAATTTGGCCTTTCCTCTTAAGGTAAGAAAAATAAATAAGGATGATATAGATAAGAAAGTTGATAAAGCTTTATCAATGGTATCATTATCTGGTTTTGAAAACAGAATGCCGGGACAATTATCAGGTGGTCAACAACAACGTGTTGCTGTTGCTAGAGCTTTAGTGTTCGATCCTCAAGTAGTGTTAATGGATGAACCTTTAGGAGCCTTGGATAAAAATCTTAGAGAAAGTATGCAATATGAAATTAAACATATCCATGAAAGCATAGGTGTTACTGTTGTATACGTTACGCACGATCAGAGTGAAGCTCTTACAATGTCTAATAGGATTGCTGTATTTAATGACGGAAAAGTTCAACAACTCTCTTCTCCAGACAAATTATACGAAGAGCCTGTTAATTCTTTTGTAGCAGAGTTCATAGGAGAAAATAATACTTTTGCCGGCGAAGTAACAAACTTTCAAAAGGATCAATGTAAAGTAAAATTATTAAATGGTTCAGAGATAATTGCCAATCCAATATCTGTGAGCTCAAATGGTGACAGAACTACTGTATCATTAAGACCAGAGAGAGCTCTTATAAACACAAAAAACAAAATGGATAATAATTTTAAAGGTAAAATTGAGGAAGTTATATACCATGGTGACCACACTAGAGTAAGAATAGACTTACTTGGAAACAAAGAATTTATTTTAAAAGTTCCAAACAGTTCCGCTAACATGGATATTAAAATGGGAAATGAAATAAATGTTAGCTGGAACAGTCATGATGCCCGGGCACTAGACCCAAAATAAACCCCAGGTTTAAATAAATTTATCTAATTAAATTAGGCATATTTTAATGAAATGCGCTGTTGACTCCTTACTCATATATTGCTGTAATTAGCTTTTAAAAAACGTTTAAACGGAGGAATAATGAAAAAACTAAGTAAATTGTTACTAGTTCTATCTTTTGCACTTTCTATTAGCTCATCAGCATTTGCAGTTACTGTTGCATCTTGGGGTGGAGCATATACAGAGTCACAAAAGCTAGGATATGGTGACCCTACTGCTAAAAAACTTGGTGTACCGATCAATTGGGTCGACTACTCAGGTGGATTATCAGAGATTAAAGCACAAAAAGAGGCAGGCAAAATTACGTGGGATATTATCGACGTATTTGCTATGGACACTATCACTGGATGTGACGAGGGTTTATTTGTAGAATTCGATTTCGACAAAGACTTCCCACCAGCACCAGATGGCACTGCAGCGAGTAAAGATTTCTTTGCTCCAATGCCAAGTAAATGTGCTGTAGGAAACATTTTATATTCTTGGAACTATGCTTACAACACGAACAATGTTAAAGGCACTCCAAAGACTATAAAAGATTTCTTTAACACAAAAAAATTCCCTGGAAAAAGAGCTATCTACAAAAGTGCTCTAACAAACTTAGAGATCGCTTTAGCAGCAGATGGTATTAAGCCAGGAAAAGGTGGAGCAAAAATCTACAAAGCTCTTGAAACTGAAAAAGGTGTAAACAGAGCAATGAACAAGATCAAAGAACTTTGCACAGACCCTAACGGTGGATGTGTATTTTGGTCAGCAGGTGCTCAACCACCAGAACTATTAGTATCTGGTGAAGTTGTTATGGCAACTGGTTGGAATGGTAGATTCTTCAACGCAGAAATCGGTGAAGGCGCTCCAATCAAACAAGTTTGGGATGGTCAAGGTCTTGACTACGAATATTTCGTACTAGTTAAGGGTGGACCAAACGAAGCTGATGCTAAAAAAGCACTAGCGATGATGACAAGCACAGAAGGTTTAGCAGGAAGTGCAAAATATATTGCATATGCACCTTGGAGAAAATCATCACTTAAAGTTATGGCAGCAGGTGAGCCATGGTATAAAGATGGTAAAACTAACATGGTACCACAAATGCCAACTGCACCAGCAAACACTAAAAATTACTTCTTAGTAGATCCAATATTCTGGGCTGATAACGGTACAGAACTTGGTGAAAAATGGGAAGCAATGAAGTCTGGTCTATAATTTTAAGTTTTAAAGACTAAAATTATATAATATATTAAGGGCGGTTATTTATAGCCGCCCTTTTTTTATTTTATGAGCAGCGAAACTGGAAAAATTTTAACAACAGATGGCATACCTCTCGAGGTAAGTTTAAAAAAAGCTGAAAGAAAAAATAAAATTAAAGCATTTCTTTTAGTTGCACCTTTATTATTATTTTTACTTATCACTTATATTTTTCCTATCGGCGATATGCTGATGAGAAGTGTCGATGATAAAATGGTTACTGAAATGTTACCAAAAACATTTAAATCGATGGAAAATTGGGACGGAAATGAAATGCCTCCTGAGGAGGTATTTGAAGCTTTCTATTTAGATTTTCAAAAATTAGTAGAGGAAAAACGTGATGGAAAACTTTCTACCCAATTAAATTACACCAAGAACGGTTTTAAAAGTATTTTAAAAAAATTACGAAGAAAGGCCAAAAACTTCGAAGAGGGAAATTATAAAGAACAAATAATGTCAGTTCACAAAAGATGGGCAGATGTTGAGTATTGGAGAGCTATTAAAAGACGAGCACCTGCATTCACAAGTGCAAAATATCTGAAGGGCATGGATATGTATAAAAATGAAGAAGGTGAAATTGTAAATGTAGAGGAAGATCGTAGAATACATAGAGTACTTTGGCTTAGAACTTTAGAGATAGCTTTCTTTGTAACTTTATTATGTTTTTTAATGGCTTATCCAATTGCACATTTACTTGCAACATTGCCAATGAAGTACAGCAACCTTCTAATGATATGTGTACTACTTCCATTTTGGACTTCATTATTAGTTAGAACCGCAAGTTGGATGATACTTCTTCAACAGCAAGGAGTAGTTAATGACTTCTTTGTCATGATCGGCTTAGTAGCAGACGATAACCGGCCTGAGATGATGTACAATAAAACTGGAACTTACGTCGCAATGACACAAATTTTATTACCTTTTATGGTTTTACCTTTATACAGTGTAATGAAAACCATATCCCCGAGCTTAATGAGAGCTGGAAAATCACTTGGAGGAACACCATTCATCACCTTTTGGAAGGTATATTTTCCATTAACTATTCCAGGTATTGGTGCAGGTTGCTTGTTAGTTTTTATATTAGCGATTGGATATTACATTACCCCAGCGCTAGTAGGAGGTGCATCCGGCACCTTGATCAGTAACCAAATTGCATTTCATATGAAGAGCACATTAGATTGGAGTTTTGCATCAGCAATGGGACTAATGTTATTAGCAGGAGTACTAGCAATATATTGGGTTTATAACAAATTAGTTGGAATTGATAACATAAAACTAGGATAATTATGGCGTTACCAAAATATACAGAACCACATTATAGAATTTGGCATTATGTATATATTTTTATTTGCACATGTGTATTTTTCTTTTTGATTGCACCTCTGTTCGTAATTTTTCCTCTATCATTTAACGCTGAGGAATTTCTAAGTTTTTCCGAAGGAATGAAAAACCTTGATCCAGATGCATTTTCTCTAAGATGGTATAAGGACATGATTTACGGAACAAAAAACCCTTGGGGTCTAGCAGCTAAAAATAGTTTTATCATTGCTATCTTTGCAACATTAGGTTCAGTTCTTTTAGGAACTGTTGCAGCACTAGGGTTAAGTAGTAGACACATGCCGTATAAGGGATTGATCATGGCAACACTAATTTCTCCGATGATCGTTCCTTTAATTATATCTGGTGTAGCTATTTTCTTCTTTATGGCAAAAGCTGGTTTAGCGGCTACACATACTGGTATAGTTCTAGCACATATAATTTTGGGGACACCGTTTGTTGTAATAACAGTGACAGCTACTCTATCTGGCTTTGATCATAGTGTAACGAGAGCTGCATCAAGTCTTGGAAGTGATCCGGTTAATACCTTCATGAAAATTACATTACCTTTAATTTTACCTGGCGTAATCTCAGGTGGCCTATTTGCTTTTGTAACATCTTTTGATGAAGTTGTTGTCGTATTATTTTTAGCTGGTTTAGAGAATACAACTATTCCAATTCAAATGTGGACTGGTTTAAGAGAACAGCTAAGTCCAACAATTCTTGCAGTTGCGACATGTTTGATTATTTTATCTACACTTATTCTTGTTACAGCTGAGTTGTTAAGAAGAAGATCTGAAAGACTCAGAGGAATTAATAGATAAAAAATAAATGCAAATTAAAAGTGTTGTCATCATTGGATCTGGTACTATGGGTAGCGGAATAGCTGCACATCTATGTAATGCCAATGTTCCTGTTACTCTTTTAGATCTATCAACTGAGATAAGTACAAAGGCTAGAGAAAAAATTTATAAATCTAGACCACCACTTCTAATCGACAAAAATAAAATTGATAACATCAAAGTTGGCAACATCAATGATGATTTTGATGTAGTTAAAGAAGCGGATTGGATTGTGGAAGCAGTTGTTGAAAGAATAGATATAAAACATAAAATATATGATAAAATATTTAAAAATAGAAAATCAGGAGCAATTGTATCCTCTAATACATCTTCAATTCCCATAAAAATTTTATCAGAACATTTAACCGATGATGAAAAAAAAGATTTTTGTATAACTCACTTCTTTAATCCTGTTAGATACATGGGACTTTTAGAGATCGTTAAAAATGAAAACAACGATTTAAAAAAAATAGATTCTTTAAAAAAATTTTGTGAAAACGAATTAGGCAAAGGCGCAATTGTCTGTAATGATACACCCGGTTTTCTTGGAAATAGAATAGGTGTTTACGCAATGCAAGTAGCCATGACTGAAGCATTCAAAATGAAATTATCAATTGAAGAAGCTGATGCTGTATTTGGAAGACCAATGGGTATTCCTAAAACAGGTGTTTTTGGTTTATATGATCTAATCGGAATAGATCTTATGGCTGATGTGCTAAAAAGTTTTATAAAAGAACTTCCTGAGCAAGATCCATTTCAAGAAGTTGCTAAAGAAATACCTTTAGTAAAAAAATTAATTGAAACTGGGTATACAGGAAGAAAAGGCAAAGGTGGTTTCTATCGAATGAATAAGACAAATAATCAAAAAATATTAGAGGCTATAAATTTAGAGTCGGGCAATTATTCTCCCTCAAAAAAAATAGACATGGGAATTGATACTGTAAATTTAAAAGAACTAATTAATAGAAAAGATAAATATGGCGAATATTCTTGGTCAGTAATATCAAAAATAATTAAATATGCCTCATCATTAGTTCCAGGTATTACAGATAAATTCAATGATATTGATGAAGCAATGAGACTAGGATTTAATTGGGCTATGGGTCCTTTCGAGATGCTTAAATCTATTGGAGTTAATGAATTTTTTAATCGAATAGATAATTTTAAAAATAACGCCTTTCTAGAAAATTTATCAAAAACAAAAAATGAGGATTTTTATGGTTCTAGGCAACTATATACTGATATTGAAACTTTAGGAAAAATAAAACCTAAGGCAATAAAAACAGATAAAAATAAGTCAGCTGAAATATATAGATTTAAAGACTTCAATATTGTTGAATTTACTACAAAAGCTTGCGCACTAGATTACGACTCTATGGATGCACTTAAAAAAGCAACTGATAAACCATTAATAGTGATAAATGAAAGTATGCAATTTTCTGCAGGTGTTAATCTTAGTTATACTATGAACTTTGCTGAAAAAAATGATTATAAATCGATAGAAAAATTTATTAAATATTTTCAAGATACTTGCAAAGAATTAAAATATTCAAAACATCCAGTAGTATCAGCTCCATCTGGCCTTACTTTAGGTGGAGGATTTGAAGTTTTAGTACAAAGTAATTTTGTTGCATCCCATACAAATATAGTAGTTGGATTAGTTGAAACCATGGTCGGACTAGTTCCAGCTGGAGGTGGATGTAAAGAAATGTTGTGGAGGTGGTCACAAACTACTGAAGCAAAAAGCGATCCTGACTTTGCTCCGTTAAAAGTTTTTGAGATTATTGGTTATGCAAAAACTGCCACTTCTCCAATTGAAGCTGAACCCTTGAAATATTTAAGACCAGAGGATAAAAAAATAATGAACAGAAATAGTCTTTTTTCAGAGTCAAAAAAAATAATAGATCAAAATCAAAATTTTAAATCTCCAAATGAATGTACATTTAAATTATCAGGAAAACCATTAAAAGAAAAAATGATTAAGGTACTTGAAAAACTTTATAACGAAAAAGTAATATTAGATCATGGTATGAAAGTAGGAACGGAACTAGCAAATGTCTTAAGTGGTGGAGACACTACTTCAGATAAATTATTAACTGAGGATAATTTATACCAGTTAGAGCTTACGTCATTCATGAACTTAATTGAAACAAACCAGACTAAAGACAGAATAAGACATACTCTAGCTACTGGTAAGCCACTAGTTAATTAATATCAGAAAACATTTTTAATGAATTAATAAAATCTGGTCTCAAAACATATTCAGATTGATCATTAAATTTAATTTTTTCTAATGCAGATATCCCATTAATAACTCTACCTAGAGGAGTGTATTCACCCTCAAACAAGAAAGCATCAGCCAGAAGAATTAAAAATTCACTATCCTCTGCATCTCCATTTTTACTTTTTGCAAAAGCTACTGTGCCTCTTTTGAATTCAAAAGGTTTATCAGTTTCTGGTTTGATTAAATCGTATTTCGATCTTCCACTACCTATATAAGTATAATTTATATTTTCTTTCCTACCAAATTCTAGATCCCCTGCCTGTACTAAAAAATTTTCAACAACTCTATGAAATGCAACATCGTCATATTCTTTATTTTTAACTAGCTTTTTAAATCTTTCGACTGAATTTGGTGAAATACTTGGAAAAAGTTCGATTACAACATTACCACAGGGAACATTTAAGATGACGATATTTTCAGGTTTACTAAAATTTAACTTTGTAAGATTTACTTTTTCAACAAACAAACATTTATTTTTAATTAATGTAAAAGAAATTAAAGAAAAAATTGCAAGTAAAATTAAAAAAATTAGTAATAATTTTTCAGATTTTGTTTGTTTGATTTTTTTTAACATTTTTAAAATTGATGTTTAGCATCTAATTTTTTAACTAAATTTTCAATTAATTTTACTTTTTTATTCAGTATTTCATCTTTACTAATCATATCTAAAATCAAATAATTGTCTGACATCATAAGTGAAAAAGTTTCAGCCATATCTTCAGATATTGTTGATTTTGCATATTCAGAAACAAATCCTTTACTATTGTAAATTTTTTCTAAGCTATAGTTGTTAGAACATGTCGAACATGCTGAATACTTAAATTCTTTTAAATTTAAATCACTCCAAGAAATATCTAAAAAATATTCATTAAAGTTGTGCTCAATTATATGAAAAACTTCATGATGTAATACTCTTTCAAAATTTGAATTGTTGGTATTTATATTAAAAATAAGTGTTTTCATTTCAGGGTTAGCAAATCCAAGTGCGGGTATTCCTGCTATTTCTAATTCACTACATAGAACAATAAATTTTAATTTAATTTTTCTAAAAAAATCATCGTTATATTTATTGAAAACTTTTTGAGCCTTTAAATACTTTTCATTAAAATTTTGAGATTGATTTTTTTTACAACTAACATTCTCAGAGCTTGAACCAACAAAAAAATCTTTTGAAGGCTTTAAGATTGCTAATGAGTTTTTATTTTCCAATTTATGTAAAGTTAAATTAGGTATCTTTATTAGTTCCAGTATTTGGTCAGCTTTTACTACAAATGATAATAATAATAGCAAAATTATATAAAAGTTTAACTTCATTGGAAAATTATGATTATACTTTAATCAAATATTATATGTTAGATTAAATAAATGAAGAAAAAAAATAAAGATACAATTCAACCAGTAAGCGGAACAATTGTACCAAGATTTGCAGGACCAAGTACATTTGCAAGATTGCCAGAACTTAGAGATGTAGAAAGTTGCGATGTAGCAATTGTAGGAATACCTTTTGATGCAGGAACAAGTTATAGACCTGGTGCAAGATTTGGACCACAAAGTATTAGACAAGCATCTAGACATTTAAGAACAAATTACCATCCAGATTATGATGTTGAACCATTTAAAGTTCAACAAGTTGCAGATGCGGGAGATATAACTTGTAATCCATTCAATATAAAAGAGGCTATACATCAAATAGAAAACGGAGCTATTGATCTTTTAAATCAAACAGGTGGTATCATTAGTATGGGAGGCGATCATACAATTGCATTTCCACTTCTTAGGGCAGTTAACAAAATTAATGAGGGGCCTGTAGCTTTAGTACATTTTGATGCTCACCTTGATACTTGGGATACTTATATGGGTGCACCATTTACGCATGGTACTCCTTTTAGAAGAGCTAGAGAAGAAGGTTTATTTCTTGATGACGCATCAATGCATGTTGGAATTAGGGGTCCGTTATATAGCAGAGATGATTTAAAAAACGACGAAAGTTTTGGTTTTAAAATAATTCATTGTGATGAGTTTCAAACAGAAGGAATTGATAAGATAGTAAGCAGAATAAGAAAAAGAGTAGGCAACAACCCATTGTATCTATCAATTGATATAGATGTATTAGATCCTGCTTTTGCCCCAGGCACAGGGACACCTGAAATAGCTGGGATGTCCACAAGAGAAATGGTGAATGTTATTAGAGGATTATCAGGCTTGAAATTAATATCAGCAGATGTTGTTGAAGTTTCACCAGCATATGATCATGCAGAAGTTACATCTTTAGCTGCAGCGACAATAATTTATGAGCTGACTAATTTATTTGCAAAAGTTAAAGGATAAGTTAATTTCTTTTCATGTTAGATAAAAAAAAATTCTATATCAATGGAGAGTGGGTTAATCCTAAAAGCAACCAAACAATAGATATAATAAATCCTGCAACAGAGGATGTTTGTGCAGAGATATCTTTAGGAAATAAAGACGATGTTAATGAAGCAGTTCAATCTGCTAAAACGGCTTTTAAGACTTGGGCATTCTCAACAAAAGAGGAAAGACTAGCTCCATTAGAGAAATTATATGAGCTTTATAAAAAAAGATGGGCAGATATTGCGGAGGCAATCACATTGGAAATGGGTGCACCAAAAGATTTTGCTACTAAACTTCAGGCTGGTACTGGTGCTGCACATATAAAAACATTTATAAGATATTTGAAAGAATTTAACTTTGAAAAACCTTTAGGTGAACATGCAAAAAATCAGAGAATAATTTACGAACCTAAAGGAGTATGTGCTTTGATTACTCCTTGGAACTGGCCTATGAATCAGACTTGCTTAAAAGTTATGCCAGCGATAGCATCTGGCTGTACAATGGTTCTTAAGCCATCAGAGGTAGCGCCATTATCAGCAATGATACTCGCAGAATTAATCCATGAGGCTAAATTTCCAAAAGGAGTGTTTAATTTAGTTAATGGAGATGGGGCACACACAGGCGATGCACTCACAAGTCATCCAGATATAAACATGATTTCTTTTACCGGATCAACTAGGGCTGGTGCATTGATATCACAAAATGCTGCAAAAGATTTTAAAAGGGTTAGTCTCGAACTAGGTGGGAAAGGTGCTAATATAATATTTAAAGATGCAGATCCTAAGGCAATTGAAAGAGGAGCTCTTAGATGTTTTAGAAATTCTGGTCAATCATGTAATGCACCAACAAGAATGTTAGTTGAAAAAAGTATGTATTCTCAAGCAGTTGAAAGAGTAAAACAATTTGCAAATGAAATGAAAGTTGGTGATCCTAATAAAGAAGGAGATCACATTGGCCCAGTTGTTTCAGAAGTTCAATATAAAAAAATACAATCTTTAATTCAAAAAGGAATTGATGAAGGCGCTACACTTGTAGCTGGTGGCACTGGAAAACCAGATGGTATCGAAAAAGGGTACTTTGTAAAACCCACTGCTTTTGCTGATGTCAATAATAATATGGAAATAGCTAGAACAGAAATCTTTGGACCTGTTTTATCAATTATACCTTTCGAAAACGAAGAGGAGGCAATTGAAATAGCTAATGACACTGATTATGGACTA
Organism: uncultured Pelagibacteraceae bacterium; assembly: GCA_902622545.1. GTDB lineage: Bacteria > Pseudomonadota > Alphaproteobacteria > Pelagibacterales > Pelagibacteraceae > Pelagibacter. The sequence continues at coordinate 111,214 of CACNQD010000004.1, read as the reverse complement.
ACAAATTATATTCAAACTCAAGATAAAGAAAAAGCAAATCGTGTAGCGAGAAAATTAAGATCTGGAATGGTTGATGTTAATGGCGCCGGTATAGCAGTGGATGCTCCTTTTGGTGGATTTAAACACTCAGGAATTGGGAGAGAGGCAGGTAAAGAAGGTTTATTAGAATTTTTAGAAGTCAAATCTGTTGGGGGCTGGAATTAATTCGCTTTAGATTTAATACCTTCTAAAAATTTTAAACATTTTTTTAACTCATTCAATTCAATAAATTCATCAACCTTATGTGCTTGCTCTATTGATCCAGGACCACACACTACAGTACTAATTCCTATTTCTTGAAACAATCCTGCTTCAGTCCCAAAAGATACCACATTTCTTGAGTTATCGCCTGTAATGCTAGAAACAAGTTCACATGCATCAGATTTTTCCTCTCGATCAAAACCAACTATTTCTCCTATAATTTCTTTTTCAATTTTGGAACCTGAATAAGTTTTTTTCATTTCAGGTAACAATTTTTCATTAATAAATTTATCAATTTCACTATTTACAAATTCACCATCTTTTTTTACAACAGGTCTTAGTTCCCAATCAACTTTACATTTATCTGCAATCACATTCCTTGCTATACCTCCTGATATGCCACCAATTTGAAGAGTTGTATAAGGTGGATTAAAAATAGAATTTTTTGGTGGGTTATTTTTTAAATGTTCTCTAATCTCTAAAAGTTTTTGTATAAACTTAGAAGCATATTCAACAGCATTTACCCCTTTATCAGGTTGAGAACCGTGTCCTGCTAATCCATAAAAATGAGTTGTGTATTCGTAACAGCCCTTGTGAGCATCTATAATTTTCATATTTGTAGGTTCTCCAACTACACAAATTGCATCTTTAATATTTCTTTTTTTTAATTCTTTAATTAATAACGGCGCACCTTGACAAGCTGTCTCTTCATCAAATGTAAATGAAAAATGAAGATCTCTATCCATATTTGAATTTGAGAAAATCGGAGCGTAGGCAAGCAAGCAAGCAAGAAATCCCTTCATGTCACACGAACCTCTTCCATATAATTTCTCATTTTTTATAGTAGCTATAAAAGGATCTGATGACCAACCTTTTGAAACTGGGACGACATCCGTATGACCAGATAAAATTATAGGCTTTTTACCATTATTATTTTTTGATTTAAGGGTAGCAAAAAGATTTACCCTTTTCTTATCAGTATCATAAATTTTAAATGACTCCGCTCCTAAGTCATTAAAAATTTTTTCACAATAATTTATTATAGAATTATTATCTTTCCCAGAAATTGATTTAAAAGCTATTAGGTCAGAGAGTATTTTTACTGAACTATTGAATGTTTTATCTAAATTATTTTCTGTACTCATATAAAAAATTAATTATATATTAAATTCATGAAAGAACAAATAACGTATGATATTTTCGATAAAATAGATATCAGAATTGGTACAGTGATTTCAGTTAAAAAAAATGAAAAAGCAAGAAAACCCTCGCTTGTAGTCGAAGTAGACTTTGGAAAAGATATTGGGATTAAACAATCTTCTGCCCAAATTACCCATTACTATAATGAAGAAAATTTAATGAATAAGCAGGTAATAGGTGTTTGTAACTTTGCTGAAAAAAATATTGCTGGTGTAGTATCACAAGTTTTAATACTAGGAGCAATCGACTCAGATGGTAAAGTAGTTTTATTACATCCATCTCAAAAGACTGAAAATGGTTTACCGATTGCTTGATTATTAAGTAACTTTGCGACAAATGATAGTTTTATTAAATCACTTAATTATGCTAAATCGAAATCGATTTAAGCTCTTATATATATGAAACCAGGTAACAAAAATTCTTTTAAATCTTTAACGACAACAAAAATCAATAATAATGAATACTATTATTATTCTTTAAAATTAGCAGAAAAAAATGGATTAGACGGGATATCTAAATTACCCAAATCTTTAAAGGTATTGTTAGAAAATTTATTAAGATACGAAGACGATGAGACAGTAACAAAATCTCAAATTCTATCACTACAATCATGGTTAAAAGATAAAAAATCAACTACTGAAATAGCCTATAGACCTGCAAGAGTTTTACTACAAGACTATACTGGTATACCAGCTGTAGCTGACTTAGCTGCAATGAGAGAAGCAGTTAAAGAGAAAAATAAGGATCCAAATAAGATAAATCCATTATCATCAGTAGATCTTGTAATAGATCACTCAGTTCAGGTCGATAAATATTCAACTTTGAATTCTCTTAAAGAAAATGTTGAAATTGAATTCCAGAGAAACGCTGAAAGGTATTCATTTCTAAAATGGGGGCAGCAAGCATTTAATAATTTTAGAATTGTTCCTCCAGGAACAGGTATTTGTCATCAAGTAAACCTAGAATATTTGTCAAAAGTTGTTTGGATGGAAAAATTTAACAATAAGAATTATATATTCCCTGATACTCTTGTTGGAACTGATAGTCACACAACAATGGTAAATGGTTTATCAGTTTTAGGATGGGGTGTTGGTGGCATTGAGGCAGAGGCAGGTATGCTTGGCCAACCTATTTCTATGTTAATACCTGAAGTAGTTGGATTTGAAGTTAAAAATAAACTTCCGGAGGGTACTACAGCCACAGATTTAGTTCTTACAGTTGTAAAAATGTTAAGAGATAAAGGTGTAGTTGGTAAATTTGTTGAATTTTATGGAGAAGGTTTAAAAAATTTAACTTTAGCAGATAGAGCGACTATAGCCAATATGGCGCCTGAGTATGGAGCAACTTGTGGATTTTTTCCAATTGATGAAGAAACTTTAAAATATTTAGAATTTTCAGGAAGAGATAAAGCCCAGGTAGAAATAGTAAAGAAGTATGCAACTGAACAAGGTCTATGGGCAAGTAGCGACATAGAATTTAGTGATACTTTATCTTTGGATATGTCAACTGTAGTTCCAACTATATCAGGACCCAAAAGACCACAAGACAAAGTCTTACTAACAGATGCAGCACAAAATTTTAAAGAAAATTTTATGAAAAATACAAATAGAAAAGATTTCTTAAAGGCAAAAGTTAATAACGCAGATTTTGACATACAAGATGGTTCAATATTAATTGCAGCAATTACCTCTTGTACAAATACTTCAAATCCAAATGTGCTTATTGGTGCAGGTCTTTTAGCAAAAAAAGCATGTGAACTTGGTTTAAACTCTAAACCTTGGGTAAAAACTTCTCTTGCGCCTGGATCTCAAGTAGTAACCGATTATTTGGAGAGAGCAGGTTTAAATACATATTTAGATAAATTAGGTTTTAACTTGGTTGGATATGGGTGTACGACTTGTATCGGGAACTCAGGACCTTTGGCGGAAAACATTTCTGAGTCTGTGAGCAAAAATAATTTATATGCAGTTTCAGTTCTTTCAGGAAACAGAAATTTTGAAGGAAGAATATCTCCATTAGTTAAAGCGAACTATTTAGCATCACCACCCCTAGTAGTAGCATATGCAATTGCAGGTAATATGCAAATAGACTTGTATAAAGATCCTTTAGGAAAAACTCTGGATGGAAAAGATGTATTTTTAAAAGATATTTGGCCGAGCAATCAGGAAATAGATGAAGTTTTAAAAGAGTCTCTTAATGCATCAATGTTTATAAAAAGATATTCCGATGTTTCAAAGGGCCCAGATCAATGGCAAAAAATTAAAACTAAGGAGTCCAGTATTTATGAGTGGGATGAAAATTCCACTTATGTAAAGAAGCCACCTTTTTTTGAAAATTTAAAAGATGAACCCGAAAAATTTGAAAATATAGAAAATGCAAGACCATTATTAATTTTGGGTGATATGGTAACAACTGATCATATATCACCAGCTGGATCAATTCAAAAAGATAGCCCGACAGGTGAATATTTTATGAAAAATCAAGTTCTTCAAAAAGATTTTAACTCCTATGGTTCTAGAAGAGGAAACCATGAAGTTATGACGAGAGGAACATTTGCTAATATAAGAATTCGAAATGAGATGGCACCAGGCACAGAAGGTGGTTTTACAAAATTATACCCAGAGGAAAAGGTTATGCCAGTTTATGATGCTGTAGTTGAATATAAAAAGAGAGGCACAGATTTAATTGTAATAGGTGGCAAAGAGTATGGGACTGGATCCTCTAGAGACTGGGCTGCAAAAGGCACAAAATTATTAGGAATAAAATCTGTTTTAGCAGAAAGTTTTGAAAGAATTCATAGATCTAATTTAATAGGTATGGGAATACTCCCACTTCAATTTATTAATGGTCAAAATAGAAAAAAATTAAATTTAGATGGTTCAGAATTAATTTCAATTAAAGGAATTAAAGAGGGCTTAAAACCAGGTGACAAGGTCTCAGTTGAATTTAAATATAAAAATGGTGATACGAAGAAAATAGAAATGCTTTGCAGAATAGATACTAATAATGAACTTGAATATTTTAAACATGGTGGAATTTTACAATATGTACTAAGAAATATGATCTAAGATGGACGAAGACATAGCAATAATAAATCAAAACACCAGGGTATCTTTAATAAAAAAATTTTTTAAAGAAAATTCAAAAAAAATATTATCGTTAATTTTTATAATCATCGCGTTTTTATTAATTTATTTTGCTTATGAAGAATTTAAAAAAAGAAAAAAAGTAAATTTAGCTACAGCTTATAATAGTTTAATTTTCAATACCGACAAATTTTCTAAAGAAGAAATTAAAAATGAAATGATAGAAATAATAAATGGGAAAGTAGACACCTATTCAACCTTAGCATTATATTACTTATTAGATAATAATTTAATTAATGACCAAGATAAAGTCAGCGAACTTTTTGATAAGGTCATATCAATCAACAAAGATGTTGAACTAAAAAATTTAGTTATATTTAAAAAAGGATTATATTTCTCAGACAAACTTGAGGAAGGCGAATTGTTAAAAATTTTAAATCCAATAATTAATTCAGAGAGTATTTGGAAACAACATGCACTTTTATTAATGGGGGATTTTTATTTTTATAAAAAGCAATTTAATAAATCTAAAGAATTTTTTAGTAAAATTATTGAATTAAAAAATGTAAACCCTAAAATAAAAACTGATGTTGAAAAAAGACTAAATAGAGATTTTAGTGAATAAATTCTTTTATATAATATTTATTTTTATTTTGAGCTGTTCTTTAAACTCAAATTCAGCTTTTTGGTCTAAATCTGAAAAACTAAAAACTGATAAAAAAATTCCTAAAATATTATTCGAAGATTTAAAACCTAACGAAAATGAATTTAATCCAAAATTAAAAGTTAAGCTACCAATAAAAAATACAAGTATAAATTATAATTTTAATAATAATGGATTTACCAATGAACAAATTGCTGGTGAAAACTTTTCAAAATATAAATTTTCAAAAATAGAAAATTTTTCTGGTTTTGAACCAGAAATACTAGTTGATAAAGAAAACATTTATTTTTTTGATGACAAGGGTTCGATAATTAAATTTAATAAAAATTCAAAATTACAGTGGAAAAAAAATTATTATTCAAAATCAGATAAAAAAAATAATCCAATACTATTTTTAGCCTCGGAAAATAATAATCTATTCATAGCTGATACAAATGCAAATTATTATTTACTTAACAAGGATAATGGAAATTTAAAGTGGAAAAAAAAACATTCTTCTTCATTTAATTCTCAGATAAAAATTAAAGATGACAAAATTTTCGTTGTTGATATGGAAAACACATTAAGATGTTTTTATAAAAAAAATGGAGAAATATTATGGTCTGCCCCCACTGAATTGACAGTAGTAAGCTCACAAAAAAAACAATCCTTAGTTTTAGTAGAAAACTTAGTCATTTTTACTAATTCGATCGGTGACCTAACAGCAGTTGACTCTGATAACGGTGAGATAATATGGCAAACGCCTACACAGGTCTTGGGGGGAAGCAAACACATTACTCTTAGGAATTCCGAAATTGTTTCTGATGGAAAGACAATATTTATCTCCAATAATAATAATGAATTTTTTGCTTTAGATATAAAAACAGGGATCATTAAGTGGAAACAACAGGTTAATTCTGAAATCAGACCAGTGGTTGTTTCAAATTATATTGTTACAATATCAAATGAGGGATTATTAATAATTATTAATAAGAATGATGGAAATATTTTAAGAATTAATAATATTTTAAAAAATATAAAAAAGAAAAAAAGAAAAGAATATTATCCGGTTGGTTTTGTCATCAGTGACAATAAGATTTATCTCACAACTTTAAACGGAAGATTATTTATAATCAATTTTTCAGATGCATCAATTTATAAAATACTCAAATTAGATAAAGAAAAGTTACAAACACCAGTTTATTTTAACAAAGAACTTTATATTGCAAAAGATAATTCAATAATTAGAATTAATTAATGTTTTTAAAATTTTTAGAAAAAATTGGAAGAAAAAAAGTTGTGTTAGATAGAGGGCCATCACACCCAAAATTTAATGAAGCAAAACCATGGATGAATAGGTATTATTTAATTTTTAGACATAGGCCAAAATGGTTTCCATTTAATATTCTAATACATGAAATGCTCGCTGATGATCATGGTGAAGGGGTACATAATCACTTATTTCCATTTATAACTATTATTTTAAGAGATGGATATTGGGAAACACTTAAAAGTGGAAGACATTGGAGGCCACCAGGTTATATAGGCTTTAGATCAGCAAATACCCATCATAGAGTAGATTTAAAACCCGGAACTAAACCTTTAACACTTTTTATTTCAGGACCATTTGGACTAAGAAAAGGACCAAGATCCGAATATGGAATTGATTTTAATACTAAAATAAAGTGAGACAAAATTTTTTTAACCTTGTAGTTAATACATCAGGTCAAAGATTATACGAAATTACAGATCAAACAATCGAGTGGATTGAAAAAAATAACTTCACAAATGGAATGTTGAATTTAAGTATTCAACATACTAGTGCGTCGCTCATAGTACAAGAAAATGCAGATCCTGATGTACAAAAAGACTTAATAAATTATTTCGATAAATTAGTACCTATGGATGATCAACTTTATATTCACTCATCTGAAGGTAAAGATGATATGCCAGCACATATAAAGTCCGCACTAACTAACAATCAAATTTCTTTAAGTATAAAAGAATCAAGATTAATTTTAGGAACTTGGCAAGGTATTTATTTATTTGAACATAGATTAGATAGTCATAAAAGAACTATTGTTCATCATTACATTGGTGACTAATTTTTTTTTATACTTTGAAACGCCTTTAAAGCTTCAGCTCTTGCTTGTTCGTGTATAACTATTGGTTTAGGATAATCTTTGCCTATAACAGTATTTATGGCTTTTTGATATTTATCTTCCATTTCCCATGGTTTATGAACATATTTTGATGGAACGTTACTAAGTTCAGGAACCCATTTTTTGACGTATGTTCCTTCTTTATCAAACTTTTCACCCTGTAATATAGGATTAAAAATTCTAAAGTATGGTGCTGCATCTGCACCGCACCCAGCTACCCATTGCCATTGAGCTACATTGTTTGCTTCATTAAAATCTAATAAACAATTTCTAAAATGTTTTTCACCTTCAACCCAATTTATCCTCAAGTGTTTCACTAAAAATGAACCCACAACCATTCTTATTCTATTATGCATCCAACCAGTTTCATATAACTGTCTCATACCAGCATCTACAATAGGATAGCCAGTCACTCCTTGCTTCCAAGCATTCAAAAATTCCTTATTTTTTACCCAAGGGAATCTGTCGAACTCTTTTCTTAAGTTCCCTTTAAGCATTTCTGGAAAATAGTTTATTAAACTATGTGAAAATTCGCGCCACCCGATTTCATTAACATATTTTTTTATACCAATATTTTTTGGTTTTATTTCATTACATTTTCTCCAAATTAAACTTACATGTATCTGACCACTTCTTATATATGGAGAAAGTCTGGATGTTCCATTGATACTTGGATAGTCTCTTAACGTACCATAATCTTCCACTTTTTTATTTATAAAATTTTGGAGTAATTTACCTGCGTCATTTTCTGAGGGAGTCCAATATTTTTCAAATTTTTTATACCAATTTTTATTGGGTAGTATTTTTTCAGGTTTCACTTTATTTTTGAATAAGCTTTTAATTTTTTTTAATTTTTTTATAGATTTATTTTTTAGCGGAACACTCTCAATATAATAATTTTCAGCATTTCTCCAAAAAGGACTGTAAACCTTAAATGGAGTACCATCATTCTTCGTAATTTCATTATATTCATTTAGAACATTTCCTTTGAAAAATTTGTAATTTATTTTATTTTTTTCCAATTCGGCAATTATTTCTTTATCTTTTTTTAGTTCTTGTGGTTCATAAATTTTATTCCAATAAACCGCGATATCATTTGATTTAAATTTTTTGAAAAAGTTTATTTGATTATCTTCAACAATTTCCAAATTTATATTATTTTTAACAAAATCCTCATTTAAACTTTTTAAAGACTTAGATATCCACCACTTTTGAGCTTCTCTAATATTATCAAATTCTTTTTTATCATAAATATAAATTGCAGAGACAAATTCATGATTATTTGTTGCAAAGGATAGTGCGGGGTTATCCTGTAATCTAAAATCATCTCTTATCCAAACTATAGAATTTTTAATCATATCTTTTTATTCTCTGATTACCTATTTTGTACAATCTATTATATAAATTTTTGTCTGTATCACCTTCACAACCAATTATTAAAATATTAGATTTTTCATTTATTTCTAATTTTCTTTTCACAAGTGAATCATTACAACAAGAGATTACACTTATTACACCTGGAGCTGAACATTCACCTGCAATTATTTTTTTGTCGCTAAATTTTTTTTTTGCTAACATTGTTAAAGTTTGAGGTACATATTTATCTGATACACTCACACAATTATTTACAGCATTTTTTAAAATGCGCCATGGGACCAAAGATACTTCAGCACAAGACATTCCACCCATAATACTTTGTTTTTTGATATTAACTTTTTTAAGTGTTCCATATTTAATACTTTTCATTACACAATTTGCTTCTTCTGGTTCAATGACTATTATTTTTGGAATTCTTTTAAAATATTTAGCAATTCCACTTATCATTCCTGCTGCCATACCACCAACACCAGCTTGAAGAAAAACGTGTGTAATGTAATGTTTAGTTTGATTAGAAATTTCTTTAATCATTAACGAATATCCAGCCATCGTTAATTTAGGAACATATTCGTAATTTTTCCAGGCAACATCTTGAACAATTTTCCACCCTCTCTTTTTAGATATTTCTTTACAAACTTTTAAAGATTTTTCATAATTTCCTTTTACCTTAATTACATCAGCTCCGAGTTTTTCCATTTCAATAGCTCTAGTACTACTCACATTTTCACTAATAAAAATTTTACATTTTGCTCCTATTTTTTTTGCTCCCCAAGAAACAGATTTTCCATGATTTCCAGCTGTTGCAGTTGATACTGTTATTTTTTTTTTATTTTTAACAATTTTTTCTACTGCATAAGCCCCACCTAATGCCTTAAAAGATTTTAAGCCAAATCTCTTAGATTCATCTTTGTAAAAAATGTTATTCGTACACAATTTTTTAGATAATATTCTTAGATTAATTAGAGGGGTTTTTTTATATCCTTTCCATTTTGAAATTACTTTATGAGCATCTAATAGATGCTTTTCTGGTAGTACTTTGAGTATCAATTTCCTACTAAAATTAAAATTTTTATTAGTAGTAAATTCAGAAAATTTAAAATTTAAATATTTTTTTGCCATTTATCTTTTTAAGTTATTTTAAAAATTTTTAAACGTATAGGTGTATTTTATTATAATATTTGTGAAATAATTATTTAATTTTATACTTATTAATGCTAGCCTAACAATTTCAAAGAACTAATTACGGAGGAAATATGAAACACTGTGAAGAAGCCGATGGTTTAATGGCTCCAGATAAAGACACTGATGGATTTGTTTTTAACCATCTAATGCTAAGAATAAAAGATCCCAAAAAAACATTAAATTTCTACTCAAAATTGATGGGAATGAGATTAATTAAAAAATTTGACTTTCCAACAATGAAGTTTTCTCTATATTTTTTAGGCAATCTTACAGATGAAGAAATTGCAAATGTTCCAAAAGATAATTTTGATAGGTCTGCATGGACTTTCACCCAAAAAGGTATGCTCGAGTTTACGCATAATTGGGGATCAGAAAATGATGATAAAGTAAAATTCCATGATGGGAATGCAGAGCCCAAAGGTTTTGGACACATATGTTTTTCAGTTCCTGATATTTACGCAGCTTGTAAAAAATTTGAGGAAAATGGTGTAGAATTTGTAAAAAAACCAGACGATGGGTCCATGAAAGGTTTAGCTTTTATAAAAGATCCAGATGGATATTGGATTGAAATTGTTCAATCAAAAAAAGTTGCAAATATCGTAAAAGAAATGGGAAAAATTTAGCAAGATTTTACAATCTGAAGTTGATTAAAATAATTTTTTTCGTTGCGAATTATTATCAATATAATTGACTTCTTTTTTTAGATCATGTTAAATTTAATTTATAAAATTTATCATTAGATAAATTAAACGTTAAATTTTGAGAGTGCCACTTGAAGCCCTCAAGTTTCCCGCTCTCAACAATTGGAGGAAGAATAGATGAAAATAACTAGACGAGAACTTCTTATTAGTGCTGGATCTTTACTTGCTTACTCACAGTTGGGTTCACTAGCTAATGCTGAAGTTAATATCGCTGCACAGCCAGGTGATCAAGAAATGATCGCTTCTATGTGCAAAGCTCTATATCCGCATGATAGGTTTCCAATGAGTATCTACATGGATATAGCTGCTGGAGCTATCAAAAAAGGAAATGCAGATACAGGTGCAAAAATTTCCTTTAGAGCTGGTTTAGATGGCTTGAAGATTAACAAGTTCGACAAGATGAACTTTAAAAAACAAACTAAATACCTAAAATCAATAGAGAACACACCGTTCTTTGGCTTAGTAAGAGGTCATACGGTAGTTGCACTTTACGATCACAAAGAAGTTCACAAAATCTTTGGATACCAAGGTGCAAGCTTTGATAAAGGTGGTTACAAAGACGGCGAATACAATGACCTATCATGGTTACCGGAGCCAAGAATTGAGGAGCACCCTGATTTAACTGCTTTTCTAGACGACAGCTCGCCGAAAAAATATGCGTCTTTGAAAATTAAAAAAACATTTTAACTAGGGGAGATATATAAATGAAAATAGACAAAAAAGAAAAAGCTGTTGTCGTTATAGGATCTGGTCCTGGTGGCGCACAAGTAGCTTATCAATTAACTAAACAGGGTATTCCTGTTGTTCTTTTAGAAGCTGGAAGACGTATTATGAAAGAAGAGTACGTAAACGAAGAATGGCCAGCTTTCAGCCAAATGGCTTGGTTAGACAAAAGAACTATGTCAGGTAACGCTAGAATAGTTAAAGACTTTAATGGTTTACCAACATGGTTAGTAAAAGCTGTGGGTGGAACTGCTACACACTGGGCTGGTGCTACTCCACGTTTTCTTGACTATGAGTGGAAAACTAAATCAACATACGGAAGCGTTGACGGTGCAACTCTAATGGACTGGCCGATCGATGGTAAAGAAATGAAGCCTTACTATGTAAAGGCTGAAGATGCTATCGGATCAACACATAGAGGTGGACGTCCTCCATTACCAGCAAACAACAACTATAAAGTTTTTGCTGAAGGAGCAAAAAGAAATGGTTACAAGTTCTATGCAACAGGACCTTACGGTACTAATGCAGCTCCATATGATGGAAGACCAGCATCAATTCAAGATGGTTTTAATTTCCAAGGTGATAAAAATGGTTCAAAATGGAATCCAAACGTAAGTGAAATTCCAAAAGCCCTTGCAACTGGAAAATTAGAACTAAGAACAAACTCTCAAGCTGTTCAGATAACTACTGACAGCTCAGGAAAAGCTGATGGTGTTTTATACATGGACACAAAAACTAAAGCTTTACACAGACAAGAAGCCAAAGTTATTTGTGTTGCTGGTAACTCAATTGAGACACCAAGATTGTTCTTAATGAGTGCTTCATCAAGATTTCCAAATGGTTTAGCTAACAGCTCAGATCAAGTTGGAAGAAACTACATGAGACACTTAACAGGTTCAGTTTATGCTACATTTGATAAGCCAGTTAACTTCTTTAGAGGAGAGACTATGGCTGGGTTCTTAGCAGATGAAGTAAAACACAATCCTAAAAGAGGTTTCGTAGGTGGATACTATCTTGAGACATTAGCTTTAGGACCATCATTCTTAGGAGCTTTCTTAGATCCAGGTAAATGGGGTAAGAAATTTGCTGACATGATGGACGGATATCAAAATATGGCTGGTATGTGGATTGTAGGTGAAGATATGCCTCAAGCAAACAACAGAATAACTTTAGGATCTGCAAAAGACGCTTTTGGTCTTCCTGCTCCTAACGTTCACTTTGATGATCACCCGAATGATACTGCAATGAGAAATCATGCGTATGAAAAAGGTGAAGCAATATACAAAGCTGTTGGTGCAACACAAACATACAGAGTTACACCATATCCACACACACATAACCTTGGCTCTATGAGAATGAGTGCTAAGGCAAAAGACGGTGTTGTAGATAAATGGGGCAGATGCCATGATGTGAAAAACCTTTTCGTATCAGATGGTTCTGTCATGACTACAGGTGCAGCATGTAACCCAACATTAACGATTACTGCATTAGCTATTAGACAAGGTGAATATCTTGCTGATCAACTAAAAAAAGGTAACGTTTAATCAACTAATTTAAAAAGGCCCCATATTCATATATGGGGCCTTTTTTTTATACCTCATTTAAAATTAATCGCTAAACAACTAATAAAAATTTTATATCAATTTATAAAACTAAGTATTATTTTGATCTTAAAAAATTTTATATCATGAAAAATATTTTAATTATTGGTGCAGGAGCAATGGGTTCAGCATTTTCAGTACCATGTGTTGAAAATAATAATAATGTATCTCTTATAGGGACCCACCTCGAAGATAGTTTGATTGAAACGATTAAATCTAAAAATAATTTTCATCCAAAATTATATGTAAGTTTGCCTTCAAAATTAAAAGTAGAAAAAATTGAAAAACTTGAAGATTTGATGAAGGAAAAACCAGATGTATTGGTTGTTGGAGTAAGTTCTATCGGAATTGACTGGTTTGTAGATAAAATTGCAGACAAAATTGATAACAAAACCTCTTTAGTAATACTCACCAAAGGTCTCTCAATTGTTAATAAAAAACTCTGCACTATTTCAGATAAGATAAAAAACATGTTAAGTGAAAAAGGAATTGAATATACAAATATATCCGCAATCAAAGGCCCTTGCTTAGCAGCTGGTCTAGCTAACAAAATTAGAACAAGCACATTAATTGCAAGCCCTAATATTGATGAAGCCAAAAAATTACAAAAAATAATTTCAACAGATTATTATTCAACAGAAATTTCAGAGGATCTTAATGGCGTTGAATTATCTGGAGCAATTAAAAATATTTATTCTATGATTATCGGAGCCTCAGAGGGATTGAGTAGTTCATCTGCAAAAAGCGAGGTTAAATCTAAATATTTTCATAATACATCTGCTTCATTAATACATAAATCAATTTCTGAAATGGCAAAATTTGTAAAACACTATGGAGGTAAATCAGATACTGTTTATGGATTAGCTGGACTTGGAGATTTATATGTAAGCGCAATTGGCGGAAGAAATAGTCAAATGGGAAAATACTTAGGCGAGGGATTCCTATACAAAGAAGCTAAAAAGAAATTTATGGACAAAGTTACTGTTGAGGGAGCAGAACTTGCAATTGAAGTAGGAAAAAAATTAAAACAAGACTTAAATGAAAAAGATTTTCCTCTTATGTTAAGCATTATTGAATGTATTTGTGAAAATAAAAAATTAGAAATCAGTTGGTGATATTTTAATTAATCTTTAATCATGACAATTAAATTATTAATAGTTGAAGGAAACCTACAAGAGGAAAATCAAAATTTTAAAAACGCTGGCATTCAAACACATACAGAAAGTTTAAAAGATAGTCTTGCTTACATTACCAAAGACCTCGACATAGATGTTGTTAATCCATCTGCTGATCCTAAAATTTTTGAAAATATTGGAAATTTAGAAAAATATGATGGGACAGTGTGGGGTGGTAGTAGTTTAAATATTTACAATAATACTGATGAAATTAAGAGACAAATATTGTTTATGAAAGAATGTCAAAAAAAAATCAAAAAGATTTTAGCAATTTGTTGGGGCATGCAAGTTGCTGTGGTTGCAGCAGGGGGAGAGGTTAAAAAATCATCTAATGGATCTCATATCGGTATTGCTTTTGATATTGAATTAAACCCTAATGGTCAAAGACATCCTATCTACAAAGGTAAAAAAAATAAATTTTGTTCACCAGCTTTTAATTTTGATGAAGTGGTTACTCTACCAAAAGATGCAACTCTATTAGCTTCAAATAATATCAATAAAATTTCAAGCATATCTTTTAATCATAAAAAAAGTGAAATATGGGGAATTCAGTATCATCCAGAGATTAAATATGAAAAAATGATAGAATTAATTAAATTTAGAAAAGATAGATTAATAAATCAAAGAAAAGCTTTTAAATCATATGATGAAATCGATAATCATATAAGTTTGATAAAAAATGAATTATCAAAATCTGAAATAAATCATAGAATGATAGAATTAAAGAACTGGCTAGGTAGTATAAATGGAAATTAAATCTAAAAATGACATCATAGATTATTTTGCATCAGGCATTAAGCAAGATGAATTAATAGGTGTTGAGAATGAGCAGTTTTTATTCAACATTAAAACAAACAAAAGAGCTGAATATGAAAATATTAAAAAATTATTAAAAATTTTTATAACAAAATTTGGCTGGCAAGAAATTAAAGAAAACGAAAATTTAATAGGGCTAAAATTTAATGGTAAATCAATATCGCTAGAGCCAGGAAATCAAATTGAGTTATCAGGAGACAAATTAAAAAATATTCATGAGGTTTGTGTAGAGTTACACAATTTTCAAAAAGAATTAGACTCAGCTTGTTTTGATACTAATTTAACAAACATGGCAACAGGGTATGATCCTTTGACTAAATTAAAGGATGCACCCAATAATCCAAAAGAAAGATACAAAATAATGACAAATGAAATGCCAAAAGGTGGCGAGCTAAGTTTGAATATGATGTACCAAACGTCTGGAACACAAGTAAATATGGACTATAGTTCTGAAGAAGATTTTAAAAAAAAATTTAAGTTGATGTGTTACTTAACACCTTTAGCAATTGGCATATTTGCTAATTCAGCCGTATATGAAAACAGAGCAAGTGGTTATTTATCTTATCGTGCAAAGGTCTGGCAAAATACCGCAAGAGCAGGTTTACCGAAAATATTTTTAGAAAACATGGATTTTGAAAAATACGCAGATTTCATTATTAAATTTCCTTTATTATTTATTGAAAAAAATAACTCTTACCATTATGGGGGCGACCAAACATTCAAAGATTTTATGGAGGGAAATTTACAATCTAACAAATCTATACCTACTGATAAAGATCTTGGACTGCATTTAAGTACAATATTTACCGAGGTGAGGTTAAAAAAATATTTAGAGGTTAGATCAATAGATGAGTGCGAATGGGATTGTCATTGTGCAGGACCTGCATTTTATACCGGTTTAATTTATGGGAATTTAGAGGAATCTTTAGATGTAATAAAAAAATGGGACCATAGTGAAATTTTAAATGCATATTATGACTCTCCTAAAAAAGGTTTAAACACACTAATAAGTAATAAAACCATTTTAGAATGGGGTAAGATTTTCTTAGATATTTCAAAAGATGGTCTAAAAAAAAGAAAATATATAAATAGCAATAATCAAGATGAGACAGTTTTTTTAAAAAATGTTGAAAATATATTAAATGAAAAAAAAACTAGGGCTGAAAAGGTATTGGAAAAATTATAAATATGGCCGAAAAAATATTAACAATACAAGGTAACTCTTTTAAAAATCTCAATATTAAAACAGACACAACATATCTTTTAGCTCTAGAGGCTCAAAGAAGAAATTACAAGATTTACTGGTATGAGACTAAAGATATAAATTTTATAAATTCTAAATTGATTGCTGAGGTTTGTCATATTAAATTTTTAGAAAATAATAAAAATTATTTTAAAATTATATCAAAAAAAAAATTTGAATTAAAAAAATCAAAAGTTATATTTATAAGGCAAAATCCACCTTTCAATATGGATTATGTAACTTCTACATTATTCTTAGATACTATAAAAAATAGCGTAAAGATAGTTAATGATCCAACATCTATCAGAAATATATCTGAAAAATTATTTTCAATTAATTTTAAAAAACTTATGCCACCAACAATTTTAACTAAAAATTTAGATGAGATTAAAAAATTTATAAAAATAAACAAAAAAATTGTATTAAAACCTATACACGGGTATGCCGGAAAAGACATAATTTATATTAACGGCACAACAAATGTAAAAAAAATTAGACAATATTTAAAAAAAATTGGTCATGTTATGGCTCAAAAGTATTTACCAGGAATTAAATATGGTGATAAAAGAGTTTTTATAATTAACGGCAAGGTTAAGGGTGCAATAAGTCGTGTGCCCTCGTCAAATTCAATTTTATCAAATTTATCTCAAGGGGGTAAAGCTGTAAAAACTACCCTTAGCCATAAAGAGATTAACGTTTCAAACCAAGTGGCTAAAGTTTTAAAAAAAAACGGAATATTTTTTTCAGGTATAGATCTAGTTTCTGGATATCTAATTGGTGATATAAATGTAACATCGCCAACAGGGCTTCCTCAATTTAAAGAATTAACAGGAGTAAATCTTGCAAAAAATTATTGGGATGAGCTAGAAAAATTAAAATAAACCTTCTACCTGACCTTTTTTATTTAATTTAATTTTGTCTGCAGCAGGAATTTTCGGCAACCCTGGCATAGTCATAATTGATCCACATATCACAACAATAAACTCTGCCCCAGAAGATAATCTTACGTCTCTAATTGGTATTTCATGATTTGTTGGTGCACCTTTTAATTTTGGATCAGTAGAAAAACTATATTGAGTTTTTGCTACACAAACTGGAAAATTTTTGAACCCATTATTTTCAAAAGTCTTTAATTTTTGTTTAATCCCATCTGTTGCTGTAATTTTATCGGCTCTATATATTTCTTTTGCAATTATCTCAATTTTTTCCCATAAACTTTTACTATCGTTATATAAGAGTTTAAATTTTTGTTTTTTTGAATTATTACAAACTTGTACAACTTTTTTTGCTAAATCAACTGTTCCTGCCCCACCTTCTGCCCAGTGTTTACAATTACTAACTTCAACATTTAAATTTTTACAAAAATTTATTATTGTTTGTATTTCTTTTTTAGTATCTAGAACAAAATGATTAATCGCAACTATTGGCTCTATGCCAAATTTTTTAATATTATTTATATGTCTGTCTAAATTTGATAATCCTTTTTTTAAAGCATGAATATTCTCAGTTCTTAAATTTTCTTTTTCCACACCACCATGCATTTTTAAAGCACGAACTGTGGCAACTATAACAACGCAACTTGGTTTTATATTTGCTTTTCTACATTTAATATCTAAAAATTTTTCAGCGCCAAGGTCAGCACCAAAACCTGCCTCAGTTACTACGTAATTAGATAACTTTAAAGCTGACTTAGTTGCAATTACTGAATTACATCCGTGAGCAATGTTAGCGAACGGTCCTCCATGAATTATAGCCGGGTTATGCTCTAGACTTTGAGTAACATTTGGCCTAATTGCTTCTTTCAGAAGGACTGTCATTGGACCTTGAGCATTTAAGTCTTTTGCATAGACTGGTTTATTATTTTTATCATAAGCAATTGTAATGTTTCCAATTCTTTTTTCTAAATCAGACAAATCATTAGATAAACAGAAAATTGCCATAACCTCAGATGCCACAGTAATATCAAAACCATCTTCTCTAGCAAAATCCTTTGCTACTCCTTTAGTATTTATATCTATGAATCTTAAAGCACGATCGTTCATATCTACAACTCTTTTCCAAACAATTTTTTTTTCATCAATGTTAAGTTTATTTCCCCAATAAATATGATTATCGATTAAAGCTGACAAAAGATTATGAGCTGATGTAATAGCATGAAAGTCACCTGTAAAGTGAAGATTTATTTGTTCCATTGGAACTACCTGTGCATTACCGCCTCCAGCCGCGCCTCCCTTCATCCCGAAAGAAGGTCCAAGACTAGGCTCTCTCAAACAAACAATAGATTTTTTTCCAATTTTATTTAATCCATCATTTAAACCTACTGATGTTGTTGTTTTACCCTCACCAGCTGGAGTTGGAGTGATTGCTGTGACAAGAATAAGATGACCATCTTTTTTATTTTTAAGTTTATCTAAGAATTCAAAATTTATTTTAGCTATGTGTCTTCCCATTGGACTAAAAGCTTTTGGGTTATCAGGAACATTAATTTTTTTTAAAATTTTTGAGATTGGTTTTAGTTTACAACTTCTTGCAATTTCTATATCAGATTTAAATTTTTTCATTACTCGTGTTTTTATGGGTGTTTATACTTTATTTATCTACTTTGAAAGAAATATTTATAATGGACATTTAATTACATAATACATATCTTAAGTGATGAAAAAAAATTTCCGTTTTTTCGATAATAGACAAAAATATCTACTTTTTGTTACCACCACTAATGAAAAAAATAAAATTGCTGATGCTTTAAGACCGATTGTTCAAAATTTAAAACCTAAAAATCCTGCATTAAAAATTTTTGATGCTGGTATGGGAGATGGGTCTTTGCTAATGAATGTAATGAGACAATGTCATCAAAAAATGCCTAACATACCTTTACTAGTTTCAACAAAAGAAATTAGCATGGAAGATGTTAGACTTGGTTTAGAAAAACTTCCAGATAGATTTGCTGAACATAAAAATACTGTTTTTGTAATATCAAATTTAAATTATGTTGAATCTACCTCTTTAAAATCAAGAAATATTAAAAAACAAAAAAAAATGAATTGGAAAGTTGTAAAACTTAAAGGAAATTCATCTTTAGATTTTTCGAATCAATTAAGAAAACTTAATCAAGAATTTCTAGCAAAAAAATGGCAAGTTGAAACAAATCCTAAAACCGGTACATCAACTTACAAAGAACCATCAGTAATAGTAATTTACAGAAAAGATCAAGAATTTGTTCTTAAAAATGTAATCCCGCAAAAAAATAATGGCAAAACTGATTATGATCTAATTATAGCATCACAACCTTATCGATCGAGAGTTTCTGCTGAAAAAAAAGTAAAATATGTGATTGATCCAATGTTAAGATCTTTAGCTAAAAAAGGAAAATTAGTTGTAGTGCACGCATGTGGTGGAGATCCAGGTAATAAGATAATTAAAAAGTTATGGCCTAAAGAAAATCCATTCCCTTACCTATATTCCTCAATTGAAAAATATATAAAATATAATACAGATAAATCATTTTTAAAAACTTTGAAATTTCATAAAGTAAAAAAAATTAGCTATGTTTTAAGAGCTCTTCCAAATGAAATAAAAGGTGGTATTGCTACTTCTTTAATTTTTTCAGCTTGGAATGCCGCAGTATATGTTAATCAAATGACAGATGAACAAATTTTTAAAGTACAAAGATCAAAAAATTATCAAAAAATAGTTCAACAAGTGGTTAATAAATATAAAGGCTTATATTTTAAAAATGAATTATTCGTTATAGAAAAAAGATAATCAATTAACTTTTAAAGTTTTAGGGACATGTAACATGAGTTTGGGTCGTCTACGTAATGGCTAAAAGGTTTACATTCCGCAAAACCTGAATTTTTAAATAATTTACGAGCTGGTAGAAAAAATTCGCCTGACCCTGTTTCGACACTAATTTTTTGAATATTTAATTGTCGTGACTTTTCAATAAGAACTTTAATAATTTTCTTTCCATAACCCTTTTTTCTAAAAGAATCGGAAACACGAATTGATTTGAATTCACCATGCTTAGGATCTAAAAATTTTAAAGCTCCACACCCGATTAACTCATCGTTTTCATATATACTCCAAAACTTAATACTTTTGTTTTGTAAACCCTCAATGTCTAGTACGTGAGTACTTCCTTGAGGTGAAACCGATCTTAATTCGATAAAATGTTTTTTTAAAAGTTGATTAACTTCAGGATTATCAAAATTACCTTCAATAGTTTTCATATCAATTGAATATCTATATTGAAAATTTAATTTATCAAATAAAAACTAATCTAATATTTCTAGCAGAGGTCTTATTTCTCCAATTTTAAAAATAATGGCATCTTTTTTTTGAAAACCATAATTTTCTGCATTATTTTTAAAACGAACAGGAGGTTCCATAATAGGTTCTAAAGAAAGCACAAAAGTACCCCAATGAGTTCCTATTACCTTTCTACTTTTAAGATCTTTTGCAACTTGTAAAGCCTCTTCTGGATTTGTGTGGTAAATAGATTTTTCAAACATTGGTCTAAAGTCGTATGCACCTATATTAATCATCGTAAGATCAACTGGACCAAATTTTTCACCAAGTTTTTTATATATTTGTCCATACCCCGTATCACATGCGAACAGTATTTTTTTATTTTTATATTCTATTAAAAAATTTCCCCAAAGTGTTTTATTAGTATCTGTCAAACTTCTTTTTGACCAATGAACAGCTGGTAGCAATGTTATTTTTAAATCATTTACTTGGATTGTTTGAAACCAATCGAGCTCATTAACTTTTTTATAATTGTATTTGGTAAAATATTTACCCAACTTAAGAGGCACAATAACATTTGCATCTTTATAAGGAAATTTTCTGATTGTTGCTGTATCTTGATGGTCATAGTGGTTATGCGTAAGTAAAAATAAATCCACTTTAGGAATTTCTTTTAAACTCAAAGCTGGATCGACATATCTTTTTGGGCCAAATATTAATGGTCCGGCATTTTTAGAAAAAACTGGATCAGTAATAATAGTTGTATTTCCAAGTTTTATTAAAAAAGTAGCATGACCAATCCACCCAATGTAATCTTCATCTTTATATAGTTCTAAATTTTTTAAAACTTCATCTTTATTTAAAACATGGGTTTTTGGTACTGTCATATCTAATTTTTTTTTCTCTTTATTAAACGTACTCCAAGACCATTTTACTTTTCCAGTACGTTCTGGTGAGCCCTCAGGATTTTTAAATGTACTGTTAGACTGATGATGTGAAGGTTTATTTTCCATTGCAATAGTATTTGTAATAATAATTAAAAATAAAATGAATAAAAATTTTTTCATTTATTTTCAATTATAGTTAAGTGCCCCATTTTCCTTTTAGGTTTAATTTGTTTTTTTAAATAGTCAAAAAAAAATTCTTTTTCAGTATATGTTTTGTTTCTGTAATTATTTATTTCATCACCAATAATATTTATCATTTTTGCATTACATATTTTTTCTAGTTTAATTTTTTCTAATCCACAAACAGCCCTGATATGATTTTCAAATTGGCTAATATTATAGGCATTTATAGTTAAATGACCTGAATTGTGAACCCTTGGTGCAATTTCATTTACATATAAATTTTGATCTTTATCTATAAAAAATTCAACACATAAAGTTCCAACATACTGAAGTTCTTCAGAAATAAGTTTAGCCCATTCTTGAGATTTTTTAAAATGAGACAAATTAATTTGGGCTGGAATAGTTGAATATTTTAAAATTTGTTCTTCGTGTAAATTTTCTATTGGTTCATATATTTCGTAATTATCTTTTGAAAATCTTGTAATTACTACAGAAATTTCTTTTTCTAGATTTACTAATTTTTCTAGTACAAATTCTCTATCAAAGGTAATTTTATGATTATCCAAATCTTCCAAATTATTTAATTTATATTGGCCCTTACCATCATACCCAAGTGTAGAAGTTTTTAGTATTCCAGGTAATAAATTTTTATTTTTTTTTATATCACTTTTACTAACGACTCTTTCAAATTCTGTAGTTTTTATATTTTTTTTATTTAGAAAATTTTTTTCTAAGTATCTGTGTTGAACAATTTTGTTAACTTCTGGATTAGGATCTACTTTTTTAACTTTGTTTAATTTTGACAACACATCATAAGGAATATTTTCAAATTCACAGGTTATTTTATCTACCATTGAAGTAAACTTTGTTAAATTTTCCTCATTGTCATACTTAGAATAAATAAAATGATCTGCAAAATGTTTTGCTGGCGATTCTTCATCGTCACTAATTACAACTGTATTTATTTTTATGTTTTTTGCTGCGGCGCAAAGTAAAGATCCAAGTTGGCCTCCACCAATTATACCTAAAGAAATTTTACTCATTCTATTTAGGTTTTTTTTTAACTGATTTTGATTGTTTCAATCTAAAATTTAACAATGAATTTTTAACCTTTTTATTTTGAAGTCCAATAATTGATGCAGCATAAAGCCCTGCATTTATTGCACCATCTTTACCGATTGCAACTGTGCCAACCGGGATACCTTTTGGCATCTGTACTATTGATAAAAGACTGTCCATACCTTTTAATTTTTTAGACTCAATTGGAACTCCAATAACAGGAATACCAGTCAAAGATGCAACCATACCAGGAAGATGCGCAGAACCACCAGCTCCTGCAATTATCACAGAGTAATTGTTTCTTTCAGCATTTTTAGCAAATTCAAACATTCTTTTTGGAGTTCTGTGTGCTGAAACTATTTTCACATCACATTTTATTTTAAAGCTTTGAAGAACTTGTTTTGAATATTTCATAGTAGAATAATCAGATTGACTACCCATGATGATTGCTACTTTATTTAATTTTTTACCACTCATTTATCTTTTAATATCAAAAAATTATCTACTAATATATAACTATTGTTATGAATTTCAAAATTGACAATTTACAATACTGCAAATGGGAAAGATCTGTTTTTGAGATTAATAGAGAAGCAAATTTAGATGCAGTACATGTGACAGTTGTTTATCATGAAGATTTTAATGAATTTAAAGAGAGACTTTTAGAGTGGAAAGAAAATTTTGAAGAAAATAAAGATTTAATTTTTTTGGGTAAAAATTTCAAAGATATTGAAAAAGCAAAAAATGAAAATAAAACAGCGATTTTTTTTGGTTTTCAAAACTGTTCACCAATAGAGGATGATATAAATTTAATTGAAAAGATTTATGAGTACGGGTGCAGGTTTATGCAGCTCACTTATAACAATCAGTCTTTATTAGCTTCAGGATGTTATGAGAAAAATGACGGAGGTGTTACTAATTTTGGAAGAGAGGCAATTAAAGAAATGAATAGACTAGGGATTGTTGTTGATATGTCTCATTCAGGAGAAAAAAGTACTTACGATGCAATTGACTTAAGCCAAAAACCTATTGCAATTACACATGCCAACCCTTCTTTTTGGCATCAAACTAAAAGAAGCAAGTCTGATGATCTTCTTAAAACATTATCAAAAAGTGGTGGTATGCTAGGTCTGTCACTTTATCCACACCATTTAAAAGATGGAACAAATTGTTCATTAGATAGTTTTTGTGAAATGGTAGCAAGATTAGTCGATGTAATGGGGATTAAAAATATTGGTATTGGCTCAGATCTTTGTCTAAATCAGCCTGACAGTGTTGTTGAGTGGATGAGGAAGGGAACATGGACAAAGTCAAAAAATTTAGGAGAAGGATCAAAAACCAATCAAGGATTTCCTGATCAACCTAAATGGTTTAAAGATGCACGAGGATTTAGTAATATTGAAAATGGACTTAGAAAAGTTGGTTTTGACAACAATGATATAAATGCAATACTAGGTAATAATTGGTTTAATTTTTATAAAGAAATATAAAATGCAAATAGAATTAAGAGATCCAAAAAAAATTATGACACTCTCAAGATTGGGTTCATTTCATCAATCGAAATTATCATTTCTAAGATCTTTCTTAAGAGAATTTAAAGACTGGGATTACAAAAGAGACATGTTTGATTTAGATGAAAATGGACATGGTGCCGCTGTCTATTCATTTAAAAAAAAAACTAGAAATTATTCTTTAATTTGTTTTTCAAATAAAATTCATGATCACGAAAGATCAGATAGAGTTATCGCTACTAAATGGGATGCAAGCTTTACACTCTTTGATGGTGTGCCTACTAAAAAAGATATTGATAGATTAAAACAAAATGTACCAAAACAAGAAATTGGTAGAATGACTTATAAAGAATTAACTTTATCAAGAGCCAATAAATCATTAAGAGCTTTTAATTATGTAGTCGACTGTTTATCAACTGGAAAACAGCCAGATAAAAGTACCATAGGCAAAATTGGATACCTTTACAGAACTACTGCAGTATACGGCTCAGGAAAATTTGGTTTAGCAGACAGATTTAGAATTAAAGATAGACCAGAAATAGTTGGTCCTTTTAGATTAGAAATGATGTTGGTTTATTTTGTAAGACAATTTACTTTTGATCAAGTTAATCATATTGCAAAATCAAAGAGCCCCAAGTCAGCAGTCGAATTGGATAAAAATATATGTAGAAGTTTGGGCATAGGCAATTCCACAGGTTTAGGTATGGCACCATTTATAATAAATCATCCAACTTTATTAAATAATTGGATAAATGCGAGGGAAGTTGCATTAAAAAAGATTAGAGAATTAAAAAGAATTAATATTAATGATTATAACTATTTTTTAGATTGTTTAAAAAAGTCTCTTAAGAACATTTTTTCTTGGGAAACAGATAGTGATTATCAAAAAAAAAAGATACAAAATTTAAAAGATGATTTAAAGAAAGTAACAGATTTCTTAGATACAAATTATTCTGAAAAAAAGGATTATTTTTTCAATGAATTTTATTTATGGGCCGAGAAGAACTTAAGCGAAGAGGGCATTGAATACATAGTTTCAATGTTAATGGAGCCTTTTGATGAAATAACCGAACCTCTAATTGCAACAATGAGTTCAAATGAGGATAAATATTTTAATATACCAACTCATAAAACTGTAAGAGATTTAGTAAATATTATAGAAAAATATTATGGAAATTTAATCAAGATTGATTTTAATAAAAATGAAAATAACCAAAATTTTTGGTTTATTTCTCAAAATAAAGAGGAACCAAGGATCGCAAATAGATTTGAAGAACAAGGATCTGAATTAGAGCAACCGCTTGCAATAGCTAGAGATATAAATCAATTATATTATAGAGCTGTAAATTTTAAACAGAGTTTGCCAATTAGTAGATTTTTATCCGATAATAATGACTTAAGACATGTCGTGAGGAGAGTTTTTCTAATTGAAAAATTCCCCTATTCAGAAATACAAGATAATACAATCGGACATAAATTAATGCCAATTGATATGTTAAGACTTAAATTGTCATTCTTTGGTGCTTGTAAATTTGACCCAAGATCAGACAAGTGGCTAAGGATTTGTATGTTTCAAGGAGCTCCTTTGCCTGAGGATTTAAATAATTTTAAAGATAATTGGATTTATAATTCTTTAAACTAATGAGATCATTAAGCGAAATTGATACACTATCTAAAAGGGCTTCTAAAGGTATAGGTTTTTCATGGGGAATCTCTGAGGAAATTGGAAAATCTATAAAACTGATGGAGATGTTCGGGTTACCAGGTTTGAAAAATCTTAATAAATATTTTAAGGTTATTAAAAAAAGTCAGTTCCAAAATATTAGCTTGATTACTGAGACAAATATTTCAAACAAAATTCCTTACTGTCCTTTAATAACAGGTATAAACTTTATGGATCAAATTCATTCTTTGGAAAAATACAATAAAATAATTTTTAACAATATGGCTTATCCAATACTACTAATACCATTTATTTCAAGATCTTCAGAAATAATTGGAAAAAGGTTAAGCCTTAAAGTTGAGAATGAAACTTTTTTACTTAATTTTAACCAGTCTATACATTTAAAAAGTAATTTAAGTAATTTAAAAGATAAAGTTGAAGTATTAGAAATAGAATTTTTAAAAAACAAAAATACTTTTGACGAAAAGGATTGGGAAGAATTATATAAAATATCTGAAGAAACCTTCGTAAAAGAAAATGAAAGCTTAAAAAATACTGCTGCTGGAGCTGGTTTGACAGATAATGACTAAAGAAAACAGTAACAATGATTATACTGAAGACTCATTAGATGACTTATGCGAAGAATGTAAAAAAAGTGACGAAAGTGTTACTCATAACTTAATACTTACAGGCTTTAAAATTTGCAAATCTTGTAGAGTGTCTAAAACAATATTTCCAATTTAAGTTACATTGCTTATTGGCAAAGTATCCATTCTACTCATCACAAAAGATACTGATAATATAGCTAATATTAAAAAGGATAAAAAAATAATCCCAAAAGACTTAAAGTTAGATTTAAGTTGCAATACTTCTCTTGTGCAAATTATAAGAGATGCAAAAATCCATAGTTGCGTAAAAAAAATTATTGGCATAACCATTGTTGGTGTAATAGCAAAAAACCTTAGTAGACCTGGTGCATGAGCAAAACCTACGGCTATTAATATTTTTTTAAACGGTATTTTGCTATCTTTCTCTGGAAAAAGTTTAACCCCAATTACAAATATAAACATAGCCCAAATAAACCAAGTAAATATTGCAGTAATTGCAGACAAACCAATAGATGTTTTATAAAACGTGTTTGCAGCAATAGCACCTGCGACTCCATCGAGGACCATAATTAGCGCTGCAAAATAAATACCAGCTTCATTAAAGCTTTTACTTTCTCTATATAGGTTCTTATCGAGTTTTATTGACCTAAATACTATGCTTAAAAATTGAGCAAACATTATTTTTTATTTTTTTTTTCAATTAATGAAACTATTAAAGGAAATATTAACAAAATAATAGCAATAATAATAATTGCAATTATTATGACAGTTTTTGTCATAGAAAAATCAATGACTTATAATAATCTACTTACCAACTTCCCTGGTATTTGGATTATAAGATTCTGTAAAAGGAATATCCACAACAACTGCATCAACAGGGTTACTTCCTTTTTCACAATATTTTTTAGGTAAATGAACTTTGAATATATCACCCACATTTCCTTTAGGAAATCCATTTTTGTTAATTGTTCCGTCAAATGGCACATATCCCATTGCAATATTTGTACCTTTTTCCGGGTGATACCAAGGCGATGTAACAAAACCAATAGGATTTTTTCCATCTTTTGATATTAACCAAAAATCGGGAGCATATTCCTCAATTGGTTTTCCACCTAACTCCATACCAACTAATTGAAGTTTGTAAGGTTTTTGTCCATTTAATAATTCTTTTTTCATATTTTCTAGTGCTTCTTTACCAATGTAGTCTGCTTTTTTAGACCATTCACCTTTTCCGGATAAAGAAACTTGATAGCCAAGATTGCATTGAAATGGATTATGTTCATTGTCCATATCTTGACCCCAAGATAAAATTCCTGCTTGAATTCTTCTATGGTGCGCAGGAGCGATTACCATTAGCTTATGTTTTTTACCTGCTTTTAAAACCGCATTCCACATATCTTCAGCGTAAAGTGTTGCATTTCTTAAATATATTTCATATCCCGCCTCTCCAGAAAAACCAGATTGAGAAATAACACAACTTCTTCCACCAACAGTAGCCTCAGCTAATCCATAAAAAGGCATATTATCTAAATCAACTTGTTTACCAATTAAATCGTTCATTAAAGCTTTTGATTTTGGACCTTGAATTTGTACAGGACATGCATCTATTTCATCTATCTCAACATTAAATCTTTTATCTGCGTTTACTCCTTGAAGATATAATCCTATGTCACTGTCTGATAAACTAAACCAAAATTCATCTTTTGAAATTCTTAATAAAATTGGATCATTAAGAACACCACCTTTATAATTACAAAGAATTACGTATCTAGCTCTCATTGGAGAAATCTTTGTTGCATCTCTAGTGATCACATAATCTGTAAATCTTTCTGCATCAGGACCTTTTACTCTTATTTGTCTTTCTACTGCTACATTCCACATTGTAACGTGATTTTTGATTGCTTTATATTCAACCATCGCTCCGCCTTTTTCAGGCCTTACGTATCCACGCGGATGATAAATTCTATTATAAACAGTTGCTCTCCAACATCCTGCTTTCATTGATAGATGCCAATATGGAGATTTTCTAACCCTTGTTGACATTAGTAATTCTACTTTTGTTGGTCCACTTTGCCTTAAGTTATATGGAACATGTCTATCTGATTGATCTACTTTTGTAGTGTGAGAAACTTTAGAATAATCAACTTTCTCTATAATTCTGCTTGGTGATAATTTTCCGTTGGACTTTTTTGCTTTTTTTCTTTTTTTAGGCATAGTTATTTTCCTTTAGCCAGTTGTTGGTTTCCTTAAGCCCACCAAACGTGTAGATATGAAAATATTTTGTATGCTCTTTAATTTTATCTACAAGATCATTTGGGTCTTTTGGTTTTAATAAATCAATTGCCCTACTAAAATTAGATTTAATAAAATTTATAGAATTTTTTGCTCCTACAATATTAGCAAATTTAATTAAGCTTGATATTTTCATAGGTCCAGTAATTCCAACATGAACTGGGACAGACTGTTTAGAAATAAAATCAATAATTGGTTCTGACTGCATTAACCATTGAGTTACAATGTAATCAGCATAGGGTTTTTTATCAATCATTGCTTTTTCTAACACTTTGTCGGATATATCAGGACTCCCCTCTGGATGTCCAGCAATTCCTATCTTCATTTTCTCAAAATAACCAGTCTCTAAAAGCTGGAATGAGCTATCAAATTTTCCCATGGGCTCTCTACCACCACCAATTACAAGCGCTTGTTTTACGCCTCCATCTTTACACATTGTTACGTATTCTTTAAGTTGTGCTTCGTTAGTCATTGATCTTGCTGGAAAGTGAGGAACTGGGTTAAAACCCTTTTTTACTAAGTTAACTGCTTGCTGAGCTGTTTCCTTAAAATCACCACCAGGTAGCATTGTAATGTATACATCTTTTAGAGCTGGCAAGGTATCTAAGTTAGTTTTGGGTCCAATTTCTATAGAAAAATTCATTCGGCGATCATTATTTATTTTCAATTACCTGTCTATAAAAATATTGGCACTAAATAAGGCTGGCAAATATGCAACTTTTTGGATCTATAAATATCTTCTTTAATCTAATATATAAAGCTAAAATTAATTATGAAAATTGTATTAATAATGGGGCTACCAGGCGCAGGCAAAACAACACTAGCAGATGAGCTTGCACCAATGTTGAATGCTAAAAGATTAAATGCAGATGAGGTACGTAAAGCTGCAAACGACTGGGATTTTTCACCGGAGGGAAGAACTAGACAAGCAAAAAGAATGGCAGATTTTGCAACAAAGCTAAAGGAGGAAGGCAATTTTGTAATTGCAGATTTTATTTGTCCTACTCCAAAAGCTAGAAGTTTATTTCCAGCAGATTATGTAGTTTGGGTTGATACTATTCAAAAAGGTAGATTTGAAGACACTAACCAAATGTTTATAAAGCCTGAAAAATATGACTTTCATGTAACCTCCCAAGATGCCAAAAATTGGGCACCTAAGATATTTAAAGATTTAAATAAATAAACTAGAATTGCTTATATTTTATAATTTAATGAATATTTAATAATGTTGGTCACAAAAAATAAAGTTTTAAGTTTTAATATTTTTTTTCTAAAAATTTTATTTTTATTTTTTTGTTATTCCTATGTAAGTGCAGATAGTAATACTATTCAAGATGGTGGAACTGAAACTGATCAACAAAATATTGATGGTGATGGACAATTTTTAACTGTAAAGAATAGCTCAACTTTGGCTACAGGTGCAACCACTAAAGCAGCAAACGTAACTGGAGATAGTGTAACTGTAACTGTCGAGTCTGGATCAACTATTAGCGCAAATACTGTAGCCGTTTTTGGAGACACTACATCTGATTTGACAGTGACCAACTCAGGAACAATTACAGCTAGCGGCACAACTGCAATCGATGCAAAAGCTACAACTAATGCAACAATTACAAATAATTCAGGAGGAACAATTTCATCAAATAGAAATACTATTAGAGTTAGCAAAACAGGTGGCACAAATACTACTGGAATGACAATTACTAACTCAGGAACAATTACAGCCACAAATGGCTCTGCTATTTTTGGAACTGCTGCTGGTAATACAGTGACTATTACTAATAAAGTGGGTGGAGAAATTACCAACTCTGATACTGACAATGCAACTATAAGAGTGGGTGTCAACTCAAGTTTAGCAAATAGCGGAACAATAAAGAATGATGTTGGTAACGACTCGATTAAATTATACGGCAACAATTCAACAATTACTTTAAAAGATCAAGGAATTGTAGTTGGTAAAATTGCTCATGGAGCGGGCATAACTGGTAGCACATTAAAAATTAATCACGGAGTTGGTCAAAGTTATTATTATGAAACAGATGGAGACTTTTCACTCGAGGATTTAGATGGAAACCAAATTGTCAACGGATCAGCAAGCTCCGTCGGCCAAGGTGGTAGCGAAATACTTGATGAATTATTAAGCACAAAGTCATTAGATATCAGGCAGTCTCTAACCAAATATAAAAAAACAGAAAAAGATTTAGATGATAGAAATGGTTGGGGTGAAATTAATTTTTCAACATTTAAAAGAAAACAAAACAATCAAGATCTTACATTAGGATTTAATCTTACTGGGGTAACATTAAATTTGATAAACCCTTATAAAGGTAAAGATTTTATTTTGTCTTTAGGTAGTGGTAATCAGCAATTTAATAAAGATCACGACATAAAAAGGTACTCTTTACATTCTGGTTTATATTTTAAAGATCAAACAATATTAACAAAATTTTTAGATGAAAATTTTATTTTAGCAGGAATTAATATACACGATAGTGAAAGAGAAATTTTGACTAATACAAGAGCATCAGGCAAACTTAGTATTGAAGATATTTATGAGTCGTATGATCTTATTGCAGGATCTAAGATGAATAATGAGTCTTTGATACCTAATTTTGGAACAACAATTGGTTTATCATATACCCCTAGTCATAGTGAAAGCCATCTATACAGATGGAGTGGCAAAGGTGTGGGAAATTTATCTGTTTACGTTGATGATGAATATGAAATGAATTTAGGTAAAGACTATAATCTTAATCTTGGATGGATATTAGATGTAAGAAATACTTTTTTTGGAAAAGACCAAGATTATTCAATCAATGGTACTAAAGCAACTTATTCACAAAAAAATGACCAAATTCGAGAAGTTACTTTGGCTACAAATTTAGGTTTTGAAAAAAACATATCTAACGATCATTTTATCAAATTTTCACTAGATAGCAGAATAAGTACTCAAGAATTGATTAGTTTTTCAGGAAATTTAGCCTATAAATTTGCTTTTTAATTTGCTGTAGATTTTGGATATAAAAGGTGCTTATGAAATTTTTGAGAAATGCTATAATAATTTTAATATTTTTATTCTCAATTTCTAGTTCTTTTGCATCAATGGTAACCTTCAATCAAAGAACAACTGTCAACACTAAAGGTGTCGGTGGTTCGGGAACTGGTTCAGATGATAATGACTATGGACTAGCGGCGGGTATAGAGTTTAACAAGGATGGAACAAAAATGTTTGTAAGTTATGCTCAAGTAGATGCTATGGCAACAGTTCCACGACATATAGTTACATTTAATCTTTCTACACCATACGACATATCCACAAAAACTTTTGCAGGTGACAGTGAAAGATGTGTATTTAATTTAGATACAGGAGATCAAGGCCAACAATTATATGACTTAGAAATAACTAGTGATGGAATGAAAATTTTAGTAGCCTCAAGACGTAATGTTCAAAATAGAGATTTCGACAAAGCGTATGTGCTAAATTTGACTTCACCCTACGATATATCTTCTTGTACTCGAGCATCAGCAACAAACGATCTTGATCATAATGATTTTCAAAATGGTAGTTTAGCTGGAGATAGAACTGATAATAACGACGGTAGATCAAACAATTTGCTTGAAGGTATCGAAATAAATAATGATGGTACTAAATTATTTTTAATGTATAGAGATACTAATTCATCTGATGGTGTTGGGGGTAGATTATTAGAATATAATCTCTCTACCCCTTATGATTTATCAGAGTCGTCTTTATCTCTAGTCACTTCAGCAGGAATAAAATTAACTGAAAATGTCATAACTGGTGCTCATGGACCAGCCTCTTTAAGATTTAGACCTGATGGAAAAAGATTATTTATTGTAAATCATGCTCATGGTGGAACTTCAAGAATACTCCAAATTTCCTTAACAAATGCTTTTGATACATCATTATTTGTAATAGATGGTAGTTTCGATATTGATAATTTATCAGCCTATGGAAACTCACAACCAAGAGGGATTGCATTTAGCTCAAATGGATTAAAAATGTATGTAACTAAGGATAGAAGCACAAATCCTGATGCTGGTCTTGATCAAGTTATTGAATATGATTTAGTTTGTCCTTTTAATATTATAGCTGGTAAATGTCCTTCAATTACTGAAAATAATGATCGACATGGTTTGGCCTTAGCACAAATAGATATTGCAAAAAGAACTATTGATCACTCAGTTGATACTGCATTAAACCGATTAAAGTGGATAAGAAGAAATAAAGACAAACAAAATTTATCAAACCTAAATATTGATTTTAATTTTACCAATCAAAGATTGGCTTCCTTGACAGAGCTTGTTAAAAAAACTGCAAATAAAAAGAAAACAAATAATGATAAGGACCAGAATGTATTTTATTGGAGTGAGGGAAGTATTTCCTTAGGTAAAATTGGAGATACAAGCATTTCTTCCACAAGAAAAATTGATACTAATGCTATCACATTTGGATCCGATAGATTTACTAAAAATAATGGAATAAGAGGTCTGGCATTTAGATTTGGCAAAAACGATGTGGATGTAGGAAATGCTGGAAGCAATTTAGATACAGATACTTATAATATTACCTATTACGATACCACAGCTATAAAAGACGATACAAAATTTTTAGATAAAATTTTTGGGATTGGTAAATTAAGTTCCGATTTATTAACTGTTCTTGATGGTAAGAATTTAACAGCAGAGAGAGACGGTCTTCAAATGTATGGAACATTTAGAATTAAAGATGAAATAAAAAAAGATAATCTCATTTTAATTCCTTACCAAAGAATTGATGTTGGTCATACTATTTTAGGATCTTATAAAGAGTCTGGTGCCGGGGCAATTGAAGTTCAAAAACAACATATAAGATCAAAAAAAATTCGAGCTGGTCTTGCGGCTGTAGAAGACATATCTAACGATAGGTATAATATAAAGAGACATGGTAAAATCGAATACTTTGCTGATATCGATCGTTCTTCAAACTTTAAATATACTTATGTAGATGATGGAAGTGTAGATTTCAATGATACTTTACACTTAGAAGCTTTTCACAACATCAATGGTGAAATTGGTATTGATGTAGTTTTGCCCGATAGTTTTAGTATATTTTTAATATATGAGCGTAATCAAGCAATCGACACGGGGCACACTGATAAAGTACATATTGCTATAGGATACTTGCCAAATAAAGATACTAATTATGCTTTTACAATTGAGGGTTCAGAAAATCTTTTATCAAAATTAGAACTTAAAAAAAATATTAATGGTTTTAATTTAGGTTTTAACATAAAAGACGATTTAGTAAATTCGGGTGATTATAAAGAGGCTAATTTCACGTTAAATAAAGTCTTTTAATTTAAATTTTAAGGTTTAAGTTAATTTCTTTAAAATTTAGATGAGCACGCTTAAAAAAACACTTCTATTTCTATTTTTTTATTTTTGCATATCTAATATTTTTGTTCAAAACGCTTATGCTTATTTAGAAAATGACGACACACTTTCTACTTCCAATTATGAAGTACGTACAGTTGCTGTTTCAGCTCAAGAAACTTCGCCCAGAGATGCTACATTTAGTAATGATGGAAAAAAAATGTTTGTTACTGGAGACACTGGTGATGAAGTAGATGAATATACTCTATCAATAGCATATAACGTATCTACAGCGGTTTATGTCGATAGTTTTTCAGTCAGCAGTGAAGATGCTAGACCAACGGGAGTTAGGTTTAACAATGATGGATCAAAAATGTTTATTGCTGGAAGACAAGAAA
Organism: uncultured Pelagibacteraceae bacterium; assembly: GCA_902622545.1. Taxonomy (GTDB): domain Bacteria; phylum Pseudomonadota; class Alphaproteobacteria; order Pelagibacterales; family Pelagibacteraceae; genus Pelagibacter. Next base: position 76,837 of record CACNQD010000004.1, on the reverse strand, counting down.
GAAAAGTATTTGAATATTCGCTTTCGGTAAATTTCGATGTATCAGAAGCAAACTATACTGGAAATTCTTTTGATGTTTCATCGCAAGTTAAAAGTGTATTTCTTGGTCTAGCTTTTAGTCATGATGGAACCATGATGTATGTTACCGATGCTCAGGGAAGCGATTCAACCCGTAGTGTGTATCAATATTCATTGAATAAAAGTTTTGATTTATCTGGTGGAGCCAATCTTATCAGATCTGCTAAAACAACAGTTGATATAGAAACTCTAACACCTAATGAAATTGAACCAGGTGGTATAGCTTTTAATAAGAATGGTACAAGAATGTTTTTGGTAGGAACAAATGGTAATGACGTTAATCAATATACTCTATCTGAAGGTTTTAACATTTCAACAGCTTCTTATGATGGTGGCGCAAGAAGAGGTAGCAATCCCAAAGGTATAGACTTTAGTGCTGATGGATTAAGAATGTTTATTTTAGATAGTACACTTAGAGTCGTGCAAGAGCATCACCTTCCTTGTCCGTTCAATCTTTTTGCTGGAAAATGTGAAAAGATTACTCAAAATAGCGACCGTGCTGGAATAGCAGAGGCTCAATTGGAACTTGCAAAAAGAACAATTAATATATCAACAAATTCAGTTTTAAACAGATTGAAGTGGATAAAAAGAAACGAGGATAAACAAAATTTATCTAATCAAAATATTAAATTAAACTTTTCAAATTCCATGCTTTCATCTTTAAACCAATTACCTATTTCATCCTTTAAAAAAATATCAACGACTAAAAAAAATACTGAGTCTAATAAAAAATATTTTTACTGGAGCGAAGGCAACATTACACTAGGAAGAGTTGGAGATACTAACATTGCATCTACAAAGGAAATTAGTACAAATTCTTTAACTTTTGGTCTTGACAAATTCACTAATGATTATGGTATTGATGGATTAGCTTTCAGATTTGGAAGGGATGATGTTGATGTTGGTAATTCCGGAAGTCATTTAGATTCTAATACATTTAATGTAACCTATTACAATACATCACCCGTAGAAAATGATACAAAATTTGTAGATAAAATTTTTGGGATAGGAAAATTGAGCTCTGATATTATCACTGTTGTTAATGGAAATAAATTAACAGCTGGAAGAAAAGGATATCAACTTTATGGAACTTATAGGCTTAAAGATGAATTTATAAAAGGTAAATTAACTTTTATATCCTCCGAACAATTAGATTTAGGGCATACTCTTTTAAAGAGATATAAAGAATCTGGAAAAGCAGAAGCAGTCATAAGTGTTAAGGACCAACATGTTGGAACATTAAATTTAAGAAAATCAATTGCTGTAGTTGAAGATTTATCAAATGAAAAATATGAATTCAAAAGGCATGGTAAACTAGAATACTTGGCTGATATTGATCGGTCTTCCGAGATTAAGTATAGTTATGCTAATGATCCATCAAACTCTTATAAGGATAAACTAGATACAGGTTCAGTTCATAATATTAACGCTGAAATTGGTTTAGATTTAATTTTCCCTGATAGATATAGTATATTTTTAATTTATGAGAGAAATCAAGCTATAAATTCTGGTCACAATGATAATTTGTATATTGCAATAGGATATTTACCTTATGAAGGTGCCGAATATGCATTTACAATCAATGGTTCAGAAAATTTATTATCGAAGTTAGAATTTAAAAAAAATGTAAATGGTTTGAATTTAAGCTTTAATGTTAATGATGATTTAACAAATTTAGGTGAAAACAGAGAAGCTAATATTGTATTAAATAAAGTCTTTTAATTTATTTCAATAAGATTAAACTCAAAAAAAAGAGGTATATATGAGTTATCAATGGGACAATAAAAAACCAACAGCACAAATGCTTGGACGTTGGCAACCATTTCACGACGGCCATTATGCTCTGTTTGAAGAAATTATAAAGAAAACAGGACAAGTTTGTATTCAAATAAGAGATGTCCAAGGGGTTGATGATAATCCTTTTGATTTTGAAACAGTAAAAAAAAAAATTGAAGAAAGATTAAATCCAAAGTTTGAGGGAAGATTTAAAATAGTGTTAGTGCCAAACATTACAAATATTTGCTATGGACGAGGGGTTGGATATAAAATTGAGGAAATAGTATTACCAGAGGACATTCAAAAAATATCAGCAACAAATATCAGAAAAAAAATGCGTGAAGAGGGAGAACTTGAGTAAAATGTCAGTTTTTTTAAAAGATTTGGGTAGTGGTATTAAAAGTATAATTATAGATGATCCTAAAACTTACAATTCACTTTCTTTTAAAACATTAGGATCTTTAATAAAAATATTTAAAAAATTAAATAACGATAACAAAACTCATGTCATTGTAATAAGCGGAAATGGAAAAGGATTTAGTGCTGGTCACAATTTAAAAGAAGTTAAAGGTTTAAAAGCAAGATCCAAATATTTAAAACTATTCAATTTATGTTCTAAATTAATGATTGATATAGTTGAATGTAGAAAACCAGTTATTGCAAAAGTTCACGGATCTGCTTATGCAGCAGGATGTCAGTTAGCTGCCAGTTGTGATCTAACTTACTCATCATCAGATGCAAAATTTGCAACACCAGGAGTAAATATAGGTTTATTTTGTAGCACACCCATGGTTGCTGTCAGTAGAAAAATTAATAGAAAAAGAATGATGAAAATGCTTTTAACAGGTGAGCCTATTAATGCAAAATATGCAAAAGAAATTGGTTTAATAAATGATTACTATCCAAAATCGAAACTAAATAAAAAGGTTTTAGAAGTTGCAAAAGTTATTTCATCTAAATCTAATGCTTCAATTAGAATTGGAAAAAAAGCTTTTTATAAACAATTAGAGATGCCGTTAAAACAAGCTTACACATATACCAGCAAAATGATGACTTTAAATATGATGAAACAAGATGCCAAAGAGGGCATATCTGCTTTTTTAGGTAAAAGATCACCAAAATGGAAAAATAAATAATGAAGGAGATAGAAAGTATTTTAAAAAATTCAAAAACAATTGCAATGATTGGAGTTAGTTCTTTAAAAGAAAAAGAGGATAGAACAAATTTAAAAAGAAAACCCTCAACAATTGTTATGAAATATATGCAAGAATTTGGTTATAAAGTTATACCGGTTAATCCATTTGCAGCAGGAGAAATAATCCATGGCGAGAAGGTTGTTGCTAAACTTGGCGATATAAATGAAAAAATAGATATAGTTAATGTATTTAGACCATCTAAAGAAACTCCTGCAATAGCAGAGGATACAGTAAAAATTAACGCTAAAGTTTTATGGTTACAGTATGGAATTAAAAATGACGCAGCAGAGAAAATAGCGAATGATGCAAAAATCAAGTATATTTCTAATCGCTGTATTAAACAGGATTATCAAAATATTTTTCAAAAAGTTAATCCAGTTTTTCCAGCATTAAAAAATTAAACAAACCATAAAATGCTGAGAATATTTTTAATTTCATTTTTGTTATTTAATACCAACACTTTTGCCGAAGATTTAAAAAAAGTTTATTTTGGTGGAGGTTGTTTTTGGTGTATGGAGGAATCTTTTGATAAAGCCGAGGGTGTAAAAGATGTAATATCTGGATATTCTGGAGGTACAACAAAAAATCCAACATATAAAGAGGTAACTTACGGAAATACTGGACACTTTGAAGTTGTTGAAATTGTTTACGATAGTAAAATTACGAACTTTGAAAACTTATTAAATATATTTTGGAAAAATATTGATCCTTTCGATAAGGCTGGTCAATTTTGTGACAAAGGATATAGCTACAGATCAGTTGCTTTTTACCAAAACCAAGAACAAAAAAAATTAATTGAAAAAAGAATCAAAGAAATTGAGCTTCAGTATAATAAAAGTGTAGTAACTTATGTAAGAGATTTTGATAAGTTCTATAAAGCTGAAGATTATCACCAAAATTATTATCAAACAAATTTTATTAACTACTTACTTTATAAAAAGGGTTGTGGTAGAGAGAATAGGCTAGATCAAATTTGGAAAAAATGAAAAATATTTTTATTGTCTACGGTCATTACAATCAAAATTCATTTAACGCAGCTATAAAGAATACATTTACAGAAGCTGCTCAAAAAAAAGGACACACTGTTGATTGTGTAGATTTATATAAAGAAAAGTTCAATCCAGTTTATGCAGGTGAAAAACCAGACGAAGTAGTCTTAGATCATCAAAAAAGAATTGATAAATCAGATGTAATAGTTTTAGTTGCACCTATTTGGAACTATCGAATGCCAGCAATTGTAGAGGGCTGGATTGATAGAGTTCTTTCACCTCCTTGGGCATTTACTTTTAAAAAGTTATTTGGAAATTACGGTTACCCAAAAGGAAATTTAAAAGGAAAAAAAGTTATTATATTTTGTACTTATGGTTCACCAAGATTTGCAGTCACAACTTTCTTTTTAAATATGCCTATAAGGCGATTAAAAAGAGGAGTTTTTTTTATTTGTGGCATTAAAGATGTACTTTACAGAAGATATTTTGAGGTTCCTTTCGTATCAGATGAAAAAAGAAAAAAATATTTAAAAGATGTAGAAAATACTGCTACCAATTTATAATTTACTTTTTTAGCTTATTAGAAAATTTTAAATTCTCAGAATTAAATTTTGATGAATTTTCTTGAATATATTGATCCATAATTTTTACTTTTTCATCTTCAAATTCTGCAACTTTTCTCTGATTTAAATCAACATACAATGATAAAACTTCTATTGTTGATGCAACATATTTTTTTTCTTTATGTATCATTTCAAGTTTGTATTGAAGCCTTTTTTTATCATGATCAAAAAAAATTAAGTTAACATCTACATCTTCTCCCTCTTTAACTTCTTGATTATAAGTAATATGAGACTCAACAACCATCGTACTTTTTTTTGTAGTTTTTGCAGACTCTTCTCCCATTAGGAACTTATTCATTAATATTTCCGCACCAAATAAGTCAAATATCAAAACATAGTATGCGACATTCATGTGCCCATTATAATCAGTCCAATCTTTAATTATTTTTTTTGATGTTAAATAAAGAGTCATTTTTTCTTAAATTTATATTTAAATATTATATTATAAATTTGTGAAATTTAATAATTTTAAAACGTTTTTTTTTATTATCATTTTTTTTAATACAAACTTTTCTTATGCAGAAATTTTAAAACCCAATATTTCTATTTTGCCATCTGAAGTTGTTAAAATACAATTAAGCAGTTTACAAAATAACAATTCTCCTAACATCGACTCAGGAATTTTACAAACTTGGGAATTCGCTCATCCAAAAAATAAAAGTTTTACTGGTCCTTATGATAAATTTAAAAATATGATTAAAAAAGATTCATACTCAATTTTAATTAATCATAAGTCACATGAAGTAAAAGAGATGTTTAAAAATGAAAATGTAGCTACATATGAAGTAGTTATTTTAGGAAAGGATAAAAAATTTTATAAATTTAAGTGGCAGGTAGAAAAATATAATAAAGAAGGACCGCTTAAAAATTGCTGGTTAACAACAGCTGTTTTAGCGCCAGAAGTGTTAGGTTCTTCCGTCTAATTATTCTCAGCTGGTTTAACTTTTCCATTTTCCATCTTTGGAGGTGAATATTTTGTATCTGGAAGGAAACTATTATCGAACCTAAAGTAAACTAAAGTTAAAATTAAAAGTACCAAACTAATTAATGCAAGCGGTAAAAAAGGTAATTTTTTCTCTGATAATTTAAAAGCAAATTTAATCAAATAAAAAGTTATAAAAGGAGCTAAAATACTTAGTATAATTAATATTTTTTTTGTCATAGTGCGTCATTAGAATTATATATTAAAATCCCTATTTTGGTAATTTCACAATATGTCTAAGCCTCCTTTTTATTTAAGAATCCCAATTTTAATGGCGATCCTTTGCTTACCACCTATTGGTGCAACCCAAATTGGATGGTATTTTTGGGGTAAAGCAGCGGGTCTAAATTGTGGAATGATCGTAGGCGCTATAAGCGTTACTGTGGCAGGTTACCTTATGTATATAAAAGACTGGCGAGACTTTGAGGATGATTAGCAAAAATTATGTTTCGTAAATTATCAAAATTTAGTAAAACCATACTGTGAAATCTAAATCAAAAGTAGTTGTTGTTGGTGGTGGCGTAGTAGGAGTTAGCGCACTATACCATTTAGCAAAAAAAGGTTGGTCGGATGTTGTTTTAGTTGAAAGAAAAGAACTAACTTCTGGATCCACTTGGCATGCAGCTGGACTATTACCTTTATTCAACATGAGTTATTCGGTTGGTCAATTACATAAATACGCAGTTAACTTGTACGGCAAGTTAGAAGAAGAGACAGGAAAAAATGTAGGCTTCAGTAGAGTATCTAATATTAGACTTGCAAACAATAAAGATAGAATGGATGAATATTTCCAGTATGCAGGTGTTGCACAAACAATTGGAGTTGACGTAAAATTTTTAACTCCAGATCAAGTAAAAGAAATTTGGCCACTATGCAATACAACGGACTTAGTAGGAGCAATTCAACATCCTGAAGACGGTTACATTCAACCAGCAGATTTAACGCAAGCTTTAGCTACAGGAGCAAGAAATAAAGGCGCAGAAATTTATAGAAACACAACAGTTGTTGGAATTAAACAAACTAAAGATAGTTGGGTTGTTGAAACTGATAAAGGATCAATAGAGTGTGAACATGTAATTTCTTGTTCAGGAAATTTTGCAAGACAAACTGGTAAAATGGTAGGATTAGATATCCCTGTTATACCAGTAGAACACCAATACATTGTTACAGAACCTCATCCAGAAATCCAAAAAAGAAAAAAAGAAGGTTTACCTGAAATGGGAGTTTTAAGAGACAGTGATAGCAGATGGTACATGAGAGAAGAAGCAGGAGGATTAATTCTGGGTCCATATGAAGATGGTGCTCCTGCATGTTATGTTAATGGACCATCTAAAAACTCAGAGTATGAATTATTTCAAGAAGATTTAGATAGACTAGCGCCTCATATAGAGGGCGCTATACACAGAGTTCCAGCTTTTGGTGAAGTTGGAGTTAAGAAAGTTTACAATGGTGCAATTTGTTATACGCCAGATGGAAACCCAATTGTTGGACCAGCTTGGGGATTAAAAAATTTTTGGATTAATGAAGGACATAGTTTTGGAATAACTGCAGCTGGAGGTGCAGGTTGGCAATTAGCTGAGTGGATTGTTGATGGAGAACCTACAATTGATATGCTTGGTGTTGAACCAAGAAGATATGGAGATTATTGCTCTAAATCATATTTGATTAAAAAGAACGAGGAGGCCTATAGCCATGTTTTTATAAATCATTTCCCAGATGAAGAAAGACCTGCAGCAAGACCTTTAAGAACAGCCCCGTGTTACGATAGAATGAAAAATTTAGGAGCAGTGTTTGGTCAAAAATTTGGATGGGAAAGACCGAATTTTTTTGCAACAGATGGAATGGACCAAAAAGATGATTGGTCGTTTAGAAGATCTAAATGGTTCAGCGCTATTGAAAAAGAGTGCAAGAACGTAAGAGAAAATGTTGGTCTGCTAGATATGACGGCTTTTGCAAAATGTAGAATAAAAGGACCTGGTGCTGAGGCTTTTTTAGATAAGCTTGTAGCAAATAAATTACCAAAAAAAATTGGAAGAATTAATCTTTGCCACGCACTAAATACAAAAGGTGGAGTTCATTCAGAATTTACAATCATGAGAGAGTCTGAAACAAGTTTTTATCTTGTTTCTGCTGGTGCTTTTCAAAGATTAGACCACGATTGGATTTTAAAATGGATGCCAAATGATGGATCTGTTCAATTTGAAAATTTAACAAATAGCAATGGTGTTCTTGTTGTTGCAGGACCAAAAGCTAGAGAACTAATGCAAAAAGTTTCTAAAGATGATTTTTCAAATGAAAACTTTAAATGGTTAAGTTCTAAAATGGTTGATGTAGGTTATGCACCTGTTAATGCAATGAGAGTAAATTTTGTTGGAGAGCTTGGATGGGAACTTCATCATCCAGTTGAATATCAAAATCACATTTTCGATAAATTAATGGAAGCAGGAAAAGATTTAGGTATTAAGCCTTTTGGTATTAGAGCAATGAATAGTTTGAGAGTTGAAAAATCATACAAACTGGTTGGTACAGAGTTATCAATCGAATACTCGCCTTATGAAAGTGGTTTAGATAGATTCATTCATCCAAATAAAGGAAGCTTTATTGGTTTAGAAGCTTTAAACAAGTGGAGAGAAAAGGGATTTAATAATAAATTAGTTACATTAGAAATTCATCATCCGAAAGATGCAGATGTTCTTGGAAACAATCCTATTTATGAAAATGGAAGTGTTATTGGAAGAGCAACAGGTGGCGATTACGGTTTTAGATTAGGTAAATCAATTGCACTAGGCATGGTTAAACCAGAGCTTGGCAATGTAGGACAAAAATTAAAAGTTGAAATTTTAGGTGAAAAATTTGATGCAACCATTCTGGAAGAAAGTCCTTATGATCCAGAAAATAAATTATTGAGAGCATAATGAAAATATTAGTAGCTGTAAAAAGAGTAATTGATTATAACGTCCAAGTCAGAGTAAAGGATGATGGGACTGGAGTTGTAACTGACAATGTTAAGATGTCTACTAATCCACCCGATGATAATGCAATCGAAGAAGCGGTAAAGATAAAAGAGTCAGGTAAAGCTAAAGAGGTTGTAGCAATTACAATCGGAGATGATAAAGCACAAGAAACAGTAAGAAAAGCTCTTGCTGTAGGAGCAGACAGAGGAATTCATGTTAAAGTTGATGGAATAGTTGAGCCGTTGGCTGTATCTAAAATATTAAAAAAGATAGTTGAAAAAGAAAATCCGGATTTAGTTTTTATGGGAAAACAAGCAATTGATGATGATTGTAATCAAACAGGTCAAATGTTAGCTGCAATATTAGATTGGCCACAAGCAACTTTTGCTTCAAAAATTGAAGTTAAAGAAAAATCATTAGAAGTCACTCGAGAAATTGATGAAGGTTTAGAAACAATTGAAGTAAATATACCTGCGATTGTAACCTGTGATCTAAGACTTAATGAACCAAGATACGCATCTTTACCAAATATTATGAAGGCAAAGAAAAAACCTTTAGAACAGTTAAATGCATCTGATTTAGGGGTTGATACTAAAGCAAGAATCGAGCAAATTAAAGTAGAAGAACCACCAAAAAGAAAAGCTGGTATAAAAGTCGCAAGTGTATCAGAATTGGTTCAAAAATTAAAAAATGAGGCTAAAGTAATATAATGTCAATTTTATTAATAGCGGAACATAATAACACAGATCTTAGACCATTTACTTTTAATGCAGCTACAGCAGCATCAAAAATCAATGAAGATTTACATGTTTTAGTTCTTGGCAACAAATCAGATAGTGTTGCAAAAGCTGCAAGCGAAATACCTTTAGTCAAAAAAGTGATCCATGTTGATAACGAAATATTTGATAATTTTACTGCTGAAAATTACACATCTACGATTTTAAAGCATGTAGATAATTATTCACACATTGTTTGTTCAGCAAATACATTTGGAAAAAATTTAATGCCTAGAGTGGCAGCATTATTAGATACGTCTCAAGTTAGTGATATTGTTAATGTAATTTCTGAAGATACTTTTTTAAGACCAATTTATGCAGGTAATGCATTTGCAACTGTTAAAAGCACTGATAAAAAAAAATGTGTTACAATTAGACCAACATCATTTGATCCAGCACCTTCAACTGGAGGATCAGCAGAAATAGTTAAATCTGATCCAGGAGATAAATTTGAGAGTTCAAAATTTGTTAAGAGAGAGGAAATAAAATCTGATAGACCAGAGTTAGGAACTGCAAGAGTTGTTATTTCTGGTGGAAGAGGAATGCAAAATTCAGATAACTTTAAATTGATTTCTGATATCGCAGATAAACTTAACGCAGCGATTGGAGCTTCAAGAGCAGCGGTCGATGCAGGTTATATTACTAACGATCATCAAGTAGGCCAAACTGGTAAAGTTGTTGTTCCCGATTTGTACATTGCAGTTGGAATATCTGGAGCGATCCAACACTTAGCTGGAATGAAAGAGAGTAAAGTAATCGTTGCAATCAACAAAGATGGAGAAGCTCCGATTTTTAGTGTTGCAGATTATGGATTAGAAGCAGACTTGTTTGAAGCACTACCTCAATTTTTAGAAGAATTAAATAAACTCAATAGTATTCAAAAGTAATTCATGACAAGAGAAGTTATGGAATATGATGTTGTTATTGTTGGTGGAGGACCATCAGGACTAGCAACAGCAATAAAACTTAAACAATTAAATTCTGACATCAATGTTTGTGTTTTAGAAAAGGGAGCAGAAATTGGTTCCCATATTTTATCAGGGAATGTTTTTGAAACGAGGGCTTTGGATGAATTAATACCGAACTGGAAAGAACTAAATTCACCAATTAAAACAAAAGTTACAAAAGAAAAATTTTTATTTCTTGGTAAAACAAAATCAATAAGTTGGCCGACATGGCTACTACCAAAAGTTCAACAAAATCATAAAAATTATATTATAAGTCTTGCAAATTTGTGTAGATGGCTAGCTGAGCAAGCAGAAGCATTAGGTGTAGAAATATTCCCGGGTTTTCCAGCATCTGAAATTTTGTATCATGAGAATGGCTCTGTAAAAGGTGTTATTACTCAAGACATGGGTTTAGATAAAAATGGAGAAAAAAAAGATAGCTATGAGCCTGGAATGGAACTTCATGCGAAAGTAACTGTTTTTGCTGAAGGTTGTAGAGGACACCTAGGAAAGAATTTAATTAAAAAATTTGATCTTAGTAAAGGAAAAAATCCACAACAGTATGGTATTGGTTTTAAAGAAATTTGGAAAGTAGATGAAAAAAATCATCAAGAAGGATTAGTCATGCACACCGCTGGTTGGCCATTAGATAATAATACATACGGTGGTAGCTTCGTTTATCATGCCGAAAACAAAGAAGTTTATTTAGGATATGTAATTGGTTTAGATTATCAAAACCCTCATCTATCTCCTTTTGATGAATTTCAAAGATTTAAAACGCATCCTGCAATTTCAAAAATGCTTAATGGAGGTAAAAGAATTTCGTACGGTGCAAGAGCATTAATTGAGGGAGGAATTCAAAGTTTACCAAAAATGTTTATGCCTGGTGCATTGTTAATTGGATGTGATGCTGGCACTTTAAATATGCCTAAAATAAAAGGTTCACATACAGCAATGAAAAGTGGTTTAATAGCTGCAGAAACAATAGTTGAGCATTTAAAAGACAAAAAAGATTTATCAATTTATGAGGACAAATTCAAAAAAAGTTGGGCTTATCATGAATTACATGCTGCAAGAAATGTTAAACCAAGCTTTAGTTGGGGTTTAATTTTAGGAATTATTTTTACTGGGATTGACCAAATATTATTTAGAGGAAAGCTACCATTTACATTGAAACATAAGCACGCAGATCATGAAACTCTAAAACCAGCAAATAAGATGCCAGTTATAGAGTACCCAAAACCAGATAATATTTTAACTTTTGACAAGACTAGCTCTGTATATTTGACCGGAACAAATCATGAAGACAATCAGCCAGTACATCTCCAGCTAAAAGATAAAGAATTACCAATAAAATATACTTTAGAAAAATATGATGAACCTGCTCAAAGATATTGTCCAGCAGGAGTTTACGAAGTTCAAAATGAAAATGGTTCACCGAAATTTGTAATAAATGCTCAGAATTGCATCCATTGCAAGACATGTGATATCAAAGAACCTTCCCAAAATATTACTTGGGTAACACCTGAAGGAAGTGGTGGTCCAAGATATGGGAATATGTAATTTAAGATAAGTCTATTGCGTATTTTTTTAAAGTTTCAATTGGAATAATCTTTAACGTATTTTCGTGTGTTCTTTTTAAAAAAATAGGACACCCTTTATTTGCATCAATTGCTCTCGCATACCAACTTGCACAAACACACCAACAATCACCGTCCTTTAAACCAGGAAATCCAAATTCTGGATGAGGTGTTATTAAATCATTTCCAGCCTCTTTGCACCAACTTAAAAATTCATTAGATACTTTTGCACAAACTGTATGAACACCTTTATCATTTTCATCTGTATTACAACATCCATCTCTATACCATCCGGTCAATGGATCTGATGAGCATAATTCAAGATCCTCACCTAAAACGTTTTTTTGTTTTTTAGTCATGAAAAACGTCAGCAACTTTTTTATCTAATTCAACATTAAAAGAGAATGATCTTCTTTCGCCATCAACGACAAAAGGATATGCAGTATGCATAAGATAGTTTGGAAATAATATTAAATCACCAACTTTTGGTACATGATTATAGATACTTTTATTTAAAAACATCCTTGAACCATTTATAAAATCTATAGTTCCATTAGTTTTCTTTTTCTTTTTACTAAAATTTAAGTTTTTTGGTATTTTTAAATATCCTACTCCAGATATATTTCCGTCATGGTAATGAACTGGATTGTATTCATTTTTAAATTGTCTAACCACCCAAAAATTTTTGATATTTATTTTATTAGTTGATTTATTAATTGTACTTTTCAAATAATTTTTGACTTTTTGATGAATAAACTTTTTAAGTTTTTTATTTATAAAATTTTTAGAAAGCTCAATCTCCTGATATACTTCACCAACTAATTTTTTAGAGTAATCTTTTTTTTTAAATTTTTTATCATTTAATATAATTCTTTCAACCTCTTGATTAATATCGCTTACAACTTTTTTACTAAGTTTTATTTTTGCTAATTTAGGACCAAAAGGACTTATTATATTAATTTTTTTAGACATTATATTTTAGTTGGATTTGGTTGATCTTTATAAACAACTTCAGGATCAAATTTCTTTTCTTTTTCTTCAAATTTCATTTTAATCTCTCTAGCATTGTCAATTTTTCCTAGAGGAATGGATCTATAAAAACAAGATTTATATCCAACATGGCAACTTGAACCTGAACCAATATCTACAGTTAACCATACAGCATCTTGATCATCGTCAATTCTTATTTCAATAACTTTTTGCACAAAACCACTTGTGTTTCCCTTACGCCATATTTGATTTCTTGATCTACTCCAGTAATGAGCTTCTTTAGATTCAATTGTTTTTTTTAAAGCTTCTACATTCATATAACCATGCATTAATATTTCTTTTGTCTTTGAACACGTAGTGATAACTGGTATTAATCCATCATTATCAAATTTAGGGGATAATAAATTTCCTTCCTCAATATCTGTGACATTTTCTCTTTTTTTAAACATATTTTTAGAAGTATTTAACACATAAAAGATTATAATAAATATTTTAAAAAGGTTAAATTATATATATAACTATTGTGATGAAATTAGTTAAAGAGCAAAATAAGCCAACCAATAATAGCGAAGTATCAGATAAAGAAGCTGAAGAGGCTTATATAAAAATATTAAAATGGATAGGTGAAGATCCAAGCAGAGAAGGATTATTAGAAACTCCTAAGAGAGTTTTAAAAGCATATAGAGAATATTTTAAAGGCTACCAGGAAGACCCTAATAAAATACTAAGCAAAACTTTTGGTGATGTAGAGGGATATAATGATATGGTAATACAAAAAAATATATCAGTTCAGAGTCATTGCGAACATCACATGGCACCGATTTTAGGAATTGCACATGTAGCTTACATGCCAAATGAAAGAGTTGTAGGTTTAAGTAAACTTGCAAGGGTTGTAGAAGTTTTTTCAAGAAGAATGCAAACTCAGGAAAGATTAACAAAACAAATAGCAACAACTTTGATGGACTCTTTACAAGCTAAAGGAGTAGCAGTTACAATAAATGCAACACATCAATGTATGACAACTAGAGGAATTAAAAAAGAACAAGCCACAACTATAACTAATTATTATTTAGGTAAATTTAAAGACGACCTAGCTTGTCAAAATAGATATCTAAGATTTATTAGTAGCAAAATCTAATAAATTAAAAAAAAGTAATGTCTGATAATTTTAAAGCGTTAATTGTAAATCAAGAAGGTGAAAATTTTTCAAGAGAGATTAAGACTATACAAAAGTCATTTTTAAAACACGGTGATGTTTTAGTTAAAGTTGACTATTCCACTTTAAATTTTAAGGATGCTTTAATTTTAAAAAATGGTGCAAGATTAGTTAAAGAATTTCCACATATTCCAGGTATAGATTTTTCAGGCACGGTAGTTGAAAGTAAAAGTGAGAAGTTTAAAGAAGGTGACGAAATAATCCAAACTGGTTGGAGAGTTGGTGAAATCTATTTTGGTGGATATTCTCAATTTGCAAAAGTAAATTCAAATTTTTTGGTAAAAAAACCTAAAGGGATTACATCGAGACAAGCGATGATGTTAGGTACTGCCGGCATGACAGCAATCCAATGCGCTTTTACGACTAAACAAACTAGAGAAGTTTTGCTACTTGGGGAAAAAGTTAACGATTTAATTGTTACAGGAGCCTCTGGTGGAGTTGGTAGTATTGCTGTCATGATACTTAGTAAAATGGGTTGCAATGTAACAGCCGCAACAACTAAACCAAATGAAGAATATCTTAAATCACTAGGTGCAAAAAATGTAATAAAATCAGGTGACTTAGACAAAGAGGCAAGACCATTGGATAAAGGATTGTACGATGGTGCAGTTGATACAGTTGGTGGAAATATTTTAGCTAACATTCTATCCCATGTTAAGCCAAATGGAATAGTTGCTGCGTGTGGAAATGCATCAAGTATAAAATTAAATACTACTGTAATGCCTTTTATCATAAGAGGTGTAAAACTTTGGGGTATCGACTCTGTAAGTGTATCTATAAAGAGAAGAGAATTCCTTTGGGATGAAGTTTCAAAACTTGTAGATTTTGATTTACTTGACAAGTCCATTAAAGAAATAAGTCTCGAACAACTTTTAGTTGAATATTCAAAAATGCTTGAAGGCAAAACTTCTGGAAGATACATTATTAATGTTAATAAATAATGGATTGGGACAAGCTAAAAATATTTCACGCAGTTGCAGAAGCTGGTAGTTTTACAAGCGCAACAGTTAATCTAAATCTTAGTCAATCAGCAATAAGTAGACAAATTCAAGCTTTAGAAGAAGATCTTAAAGTTAAACTTTTCGAAAGACACGCAAGAGGCCTTACTTTAACTGAAAATGGAGAATACGTATTTAAGACTGCCCATGAGGTAATTAGTAAGCTTAAAGAGGTCGAAACTTCACTTGGAGATCAAAAAAATAAACCAAGCGGTAAATTAACTGTCACCACCGTTGTAAGTTTTGGAACAACATGGTTAACCCCAAGAATTCAAGAATTCATGCAACTAAATCCAGATATAGAAGTAGAGCTTATTTTTGATGATAAAGAGCTAGATTTAAGCACAAGACAAGCTGATATTGGTATTTTTATGAGAAGACCTAAACAATTGAATTACATTCAAAAAAAGTTGATAGATATAAATTACCATATTTATGGTTCTCCAAAATATTTGGAAAAACATGGTTTTCCCAAAAGCACAAGTGACTTAAATAAACACTATTTTATATCATTTGGAAGAGGCGCTCCTTCACCAGTTTACAATCCTGATTGGGCTTTAAAATTAGGCACTAAAGATAACAAAAAAAGGAAAACTGTAATGAAAGTTAATAGTGTTTATGGCTTATTGTTAGCTGTTCAAAGTGGAGTTGGATTAGCTGCTTTACCTGATTATATTACTGTAAATCAGCCAAATATTGTTAAAGTATTACCAAATATTGAAGGCCCAATAACAGAAGCCCATTTTGTTTACCCTCAATCAATGAAAAATGTGGCCAGAGTTCAAGCTTTCAGGAACTTTTTATACAGCAAAATTTCAGAGTGGGAATTTTAAATATCTCTTGACCCCTGCGTCAATATATGCGATTGATAATCATTATCAGTGAGATTAATTATCATTTTCAATGAGATTAATTCTCATTATCAACAGTGCGGAGTGAGGTTAATTAATAAAATAATGAAGAAACTTAGTATATATACAATACTTTTAACTTTCATTTCTAGTTTAACGATAGCTGCTGAAGTTAATATCTTTAATGCGAGACATTACAAAGCAGATGCAGAACTTTATAGCAAGTTCACAAATAAAACTGGAATTAAAGTTAATTTAATAAATGGAAAAGCAGGAGCTCTTGAAAAAAGAATGATCAAAGAGGGAGCAGATTCTTCCGCTGATCTTTACATCACAGCTGACGCTGGTAGATGTGGAGCATTCAAAGCAAAAGGAATGACGCAAGGTGGTTTAATTTCACCTGCGATAAAAGCAGCTGTTCCGTCAAACTTTAGAACGAACCATTGGACAGGAATTGCTAAAAGAGCAAGAATTGTTTACTACGCCCCAGATAGGGTATCAGGTGCGGAGTTGTCAGGTTTAACTTACGAAAGTTTAGCTGATCCAAAATGGAAGGGTAGATTAGTAATTAGAGCATCAAGTAACATTTATAATAAATCACTTGTAGCATCATTAGTAAAAAATAATGGTAAAAAAGCTACAGCTGATTGGGCAAAAGGTGTTGTTGCAAACATGGCTAGGACACCAACAGGAAATGACCGAGCTCAAATTATGGCAGTTGCTGCTGGGGAAGCAGATATTGCTGTTGCTAATACATATTATTTAGCATTAATGTTATCAGGAAACAAAGGAGCAGAGCAACAAGCTGCTGCAAAAAAAGTAAAAGCTTTCTTTCCTAACCAAAATGATAGAGGAACACATATGAATATTAGTTGTGCTGCTTTAGTAAAAGGCGCACCTAATAAAGCAAATGCGATTAAACTTGTAGAGTTTTTATTAACTCCAGAAGCTCAAGAGCATTTTACAAATAATACTTTTGAGTTTCCAATGATCGATGGTGTTTCTCCAAGTCCACTAGTTGTAAACAATATAGGATTAGATTTTAAACAAGATCTAAAAACTAAAGTTTCAAGCTACGGTGCTAAACAAGCTGATGCATTAGAAGTAATGACAGCAGCTGGTTGGAAATAACATGAAAGATAAAAAAGAATTTATTTCTGAAATAGATTATAATAAATCTTCTAAAGGATGCTCACCGTGTCTTTCAGAGTGTAAAAAAATCAATGACAGAATAAATAAAAGAAATTTATCTGATATTAAAGATAAGGAGGTTCCGCAAATCCTAAAGGTTTTTGATTTTTAGATAATTTCTTGATTATATGCCCGTGGACGATCTCCTCCATGGGCATATTTAATTTCATGATTATAAGGCGGATTATAATATGAAAAAAATAAATATTTGGTATTTAAGCTCTTTCTTCATCTCTTTTGTAGTTTTAATTCCTATAGCAACTGTTTCTTTTAGTTTTTTTGAGGAGACAACAGAATATTACAAAATTTTAAAGGAAACTTTTTTACTAGAATACATATATAATTCTGCAATTTTATTATTTGGAGTTTTGATTTTAACATTTATCTTTGGAACAGGCACAGCTTATCTCGTTTCTTTTTATGATTTTCCAGGAAGTAATTTTTTTAAATGGGCATTAATATTATCTTTTGCTGTCCCTCCATATATTTATGCATACTCTATTTTTGCTTTTTTTGATAATTACGGTACCGCTTTTACAATTCTTAAAAATCTATTTGGTGAGGGAGAATACAATAAATATATACCGAAATTTAGTGGAATGTTTGGAGCGATACTATCATTATCTTTTTCTTTGTTTGCCTATGTCTATATTTTAGCTAGAGCTTCCTTTTTATATCAATCTCAAAATTTAATAGACCTTAGTAAAAATTTGGGATTTTCTAAAATAAAGACTTTTTTAAAGGTTATTTTACCATCCGCTAGACCCGCAATAATTGCTGGATTGTCATTGGTAGCAATGGAAACTTTAGCAGAATTCGGTGCTGTAGACTTCTTTTCAATAAATACTCTAACAACTGGAATATATAATTCATGGATAACATTTGATGACCTTGCATTTGCAAATAGACTTTCATTCTTTTTGTTGTTATTTATTTTTGCTTTATTCATCTTAGAAAATTTATCAAGAAAACAAGCAAAATATCATTCAAACTCATCGAGTAGATTTAAACAAAGAGAGAAATATAAATTAGATAGAGGAAAAAGTTTTTTGGCATTTCTATTTTGCTTTGTAATATTCTTTTTAAGTTTCATATTTCCATCTAGCCAAATGTTGTATTGGACAATTATTTATTCTGATAATCTTTTTGATTTAAAAGTATTAAGTCTAATTTACAATACTTTATATTTAGTCTTTTTATCAAGTTTAGCACTTATTATTTTTTCATTTATATCTAATTACGGAATGAGAGTTTCAAAAAGTAAACCATTAAATATGATGAATACTCTATCAATATCTGGATATGCAATACCTGGTGTAATCTTAGCAATTGCATTTATTACTTTTATTGCATGGTTTGATAATAATTTTGTAAAATTATTTGGATTTGAATCTATCAAAAAAGTATTCTTTGGTTCAATACTAGGACTTGTTATAGTTTATTTTATTAGATTTTACTCATTAGCGTGTAACGGTATAAAGTCAGGGTACGAAAAAATAAATCTTTCTGTTGATGAAAGTGCATATTTACTAGGTTATTCAAAAATTAAAACATTTGTTAATATACATATACCTTATTTAAGGAATTCAGTTTTATTTGTGGCAATTTTAATATCTTTGGAAATAATTAGAGAACTTCCAATTACTTTAATTTTGAGGCCATTTAATTTTGAGACATTCGCAACTACTGCGTATATATACGCATCTGAGGATTTATTAGAGGCAGCTGCAGCACCATCCTTAATTTTAATCTTAATTGCTAGTGTATTTATTTTATTAACATCTAAGTTTATATTGCGAGATTAAATGAGAAATATTCTCGAAATAAAAAACGTAAATTTTTCAGTAGATGGAATTGAAAAAGTAAAAAACGTCTCTTTTTCCATCGAAAATGAGGGAGATATAATTTGTTTGTTAGGACCTTCTGGTATAGGTAAAACTACAATTTTAAGATCTATAGCAGGGCTTGAAAAAATTAATAAAGGTGAAATTTTTTTAAAAGGACAGTTAATATCTTCAAAAGACAATCATGTCGAACCAGAAAAAAGAAATATATCATTAGCTTTTCAGGATAATTGTTTATTCCCTCACTACACTGTAGAAAAAAACATCAAAATAGCTGTAAATAGAAATCGAAATAAAACAAAAAAAATCATCCCAGATTTTATAATTAAATTGTTAAATTTAAATAATGTCTTAAAAAAATTTCCTCATCAAATAAGTGCTGGTGAAGCTCAACGTGTTTCTCTTGCAAGATCACTAGTATTTGAACCAGACTTATTACTTTTAGATGAACCACTTTCAAACGTTGATCAAAGCTTAAAGGAAGAAATACAAATACAGCTAAAAAAAATCTTAAAAAATTTAAAGATACCTACAATTGTAGTAACTCACGATTCCTATGAAGCTTTTTATTTAGGTAATAAATGTGGAGTAATTTTAGATGAAAAATTAAAACAATTTGATGATCCCTATAAAGTCTATCATTACCCAAATTCTGTAAGTGTGGTTAACTTTCTAAACAGGGGAATTTTAATACCAGCCAAAGTAACTGGAAAAAACACATTAGAAAATGATGATTTAGGTACTATTGAAGGTAAATTTGTTAAACCTGCTGAAATTGGTTCTAATGTTAAATTATTATTACAACCCGAAGATCTTATTCATGACGACAAAAGTAACTTAAAATTTGATGTGGTAGACAGAAAATTTAGAGGAACTAATTTTATTTATACTCTTAGAACAGAAAAAGGGAATTTATTACCTGTTTTCGTTCACTCTCACCATATTCATCAACACGATATAGATGAAAAATTTGGTATAAAAAAACCAGTTTATATTGATCATTTGGTTTGTTTTTAAATTATTTATCTGTAACGTAAACAGAAACTCCCCTTGAGTTGATATCTACATCAAATTTTTTATGAAGAGGAGGAAATGCTCTTTGAGAACAATCTAGTCTATCACAAGTTCTACAAGATACGCCAATAGGTATTTCAGTTTTTTTATCGTTTAAATTTAAATTTTCCGTATATACAAAGTCCTTTGCATATTTTGCCTCACAACCTAGGCCAATAGATAACATACTTTTCTTTTGACCATATCTACCAACACCTTTTTCAACTGTACGAGCAATACAAACATATTTCTTACCATTAGTCATCTTGCTCACAGCAGCTTGAATTACTCCTGGTCTTGTAAAAGCTGAATAGACGTTCCATCTTGGACATGCTCCACCATATCTAGGTATTTCAATACCAGACAAAGAAAATCTTTTTGATATATTTCCTGCTATATCTACTCGTAACATATGAAAAGGTATTCCTGGTAATTTTGGATCTTGTAAGCAAGTAACTCTGTGCGCAACTTGTTCGAAAGAGGTTGCGAATGTGTTTTGCAGTAATTCTAAATCATATTTTAATTTTTTACATTCAGAGTGAAATAATTTATAAGGCATTAATATTGCGGCACCACAATAATTTAGTAGTGCTATTTTTGTTAATCTCTTTGCTTCATCGGAAGGAAATTTAAATTCAGATAAGTAACTGTTAATTTCTTCTTCCGCACCTTCTTGAGCTATTTGAGCTGCAGCGTGTAATTTTTTAGTCTCCAAAGAATTATAGTCACTTAAGAGAAGTTCTTTTTTACTTTTATTATATATTTTTGAGAAAGGTTTATCTTCTTCTGGAATCACATCTTTAACATTAATTGAGTATTCTGAATTTAAAAAATCACAAAGTGCAATATATCTAGTTCTATTATTTACTTGAACTTTTTCAAAAATTTTATTTGCAAATTCTTCAAGTTTTGGAAAATAATTTTGTTTATCTTGTAGAAAATCTGATATTACTTCTCCTGGAAATGATGTTTTACGACTGTCTATTATTTTGCCAGATAGAGTTTCAACTTTATTGATAATTTCATTATCTTTTTGTTTGTAGTTATCACCTAATTTAATTAATGCTCTTGCTATCTTAGGATTTGTATTCACTAAATCTTTAACTTCAGGTCCAAGAATATCTAAATCCTCAAATAATTGATCATCCAATAATTCCGATATATCATTTACTAAGTTCAGATCTGACTTATTTGTTAAGTCTGAAAGCTCTATTTTAAGTTCTTCACAAACCTTTAAAAGAAGATCACCATCAATTTTTCTCTTGCCACTTTCAATTAAATTTAAATAACTTGGGGATATTCCTAGTTGCTCAGCTAGTTTGTTAGCTTGAAGTCCCAATTGTCTCCTAAAAGACTTGATTTTTGGGCCTATTTTTACATCTAATTGACTCATAATTTTCCATTTGTAAATTTTGTAAATAATAATTTACAATAAATTTATTGATTTTACAAGCATTATTAACTTATTTATAGATTTTGTAAATTTTGTAAATTATAAAGTTTACATGAACAGCAAAAACAAGATAAAAAATCAAGTAAATAAGGCTTTAAGTTCTGACCATGAGAATCAAAATCACACTGACAACTCTGGCATTTATTTAAGAGATGATCATTGTGATTGGGGCTCAAGTGGAATGAATGAGTTTACTAACGAGTATAACAGTAACTAATTTTTAAGTCTTAATTATTAACTTTTTCAAAGGAAAAAATGAGCTCCGAATCTAAAATATCATATGACCTAAAAAGATTTGCAGGAGTAAAAAGGGATTATACCCCGGAAGATGTAGAAAGATTAAGAGGATCTATAAAAATAGAGTATTCGATGTGCAAACATCAATCTCAAAAATTGTGGAGATTGTTAAACTCCGAGCCTTACGTTAATACATTAGGATCATTATCTGGAAATCATGCAGTCCAGCATGCAAAAGCTGGCCTTAAAGCAATTTACCTAAGTGGATGGCAAGTCGCTGCTGATGCTAACAGCGCAGGTGAAATGTATCCAGATCAATCATTATATCCATACGATAGCGCACCAAAATTAGTTGAGTCAATGAATAATGCTTTAATGAGAGCTGATCAAATTCAACACATGGAAATTAAAGATGGTCAAATGAAATCTAAAGACAGAGTTGATTATATGTTACCGATAATTGCCGACGGCGAAGCTGGATTTGGCGGACCACTCAATGTTTTTGAGTTAGCTAAAAAATTTATAAAAGCTGGTGCTGCTGGAGTTCATTTTGAGGACCAGTTAGCAAGTGAGAAAAAATGTGGACATATGGGTGGAAAAGTATTGGTTCCAACAAGTACAATGATAAAAAACTTAAAAGCCGCTAGGTTAGCTGCTGATATTGCCGATGTTCCTTTGATAATTTTAGCAAGAACAGATGCAAATGCTGCAAAATTGATTACAAATGATCATGATGAAAACGACAAACCCTTTTTAACTGGTGAAAGATCAACAGAAGGATTTTATTATGTTAAACACGGAATTGATCAAGCAATATCTAGAGGACTTGCATATGCACCATACTCTGACCTAATTTGGTGTGAGACAGCAACTCCAAATTTAGATGAAGCTAAAAAATTTGCTGACGCTATACACAATAAATTTCCAGGTAAATTACTAGCTTATAATTGTTCACCATCTTTTAATTGGAAAAAACATTTGTCAGACTCTGAAATTGCAACTTTTCAACAAAAAATTAGTGCGATGGGATATAAATTCCAATTCATTACACTAGCGGGCTTTCATACACAAAATATTGCAATTTTTGAATTAGCAGAGAAGTATAAAAAAGAAGGTATGACTGCATATTCAAGAATTCAACAGCAGGAATTTGCTAGAGAAAAAGACGGATACACTAGTGTCAAACATCAAAGAGAAGTTGGAACATCATATTTTGATGCTGTGTCAAATACGATTAGTGGTGGAAAAAGTTCTACAACCGCTATGGAAGGCTCTACAGAAAAAGAGCAATTTTAAATTAATTATTTACAATCAAAAAATATTTATATAAATTTATTCCATGGGGTGCCGTTAAGGCTGAGAAATACCCATTGAACCTGTCCGGTAATTCAGAAAGGGATAAATGGAACAACAAAACATTTTAAATCCAACATCTGCTATAACACTAATTTTATTAATTAGCTTTTCTTTTGTCCTAGTTGGTTTTTTTTACTCAAAAAAATTCAAAGGCTTAAATAATTACTTAGTAGCGAATAGATCAGTTGGAACATTCTCATTAACATGTAGTTTAGTAGCCTCTGCTTTGGGTACTTGGATTTTGTTCGGTCCTGCATCGGCCGCAACTTGGGGCGGGATAGGTGCGGTTATTGGTTACTCATTAGGAACTGCGTTTCCCTTATTTGCAATTATTTTTATTGGAAAAATATTTAGAAATACTTATCCAAAAGCAAAAACTTTAATTGAGGTTATTAGATTAAGATTTGGAAAACATATATTTAAGCTGATCTTAATTTTATCTATATTTTACATGACTATTTTTTTGATTGCAGAGGTTACGGCTGTATCTATTTTGATAAATTATATTTCAGGAACGGAATTATGGATTACTGCTTTAATAGTTATTTCTAGTTCTCTTATATATACTTTATATGGTGGTTTGAGAGCTTCAATATTCACTGACAATATTCAATTTATAGTTTTTACATTATTGTTGTTTATAGCTTTTTCTTATTTATTTTCATTTAATACAAACGAATTCAGTTTTGAATTCATAAATAAAAATAAGCCAAATTTATTAAGCAAAAATTATATTCCTAACTTTACCGCAGGCTTAACATTCTTTATTGCTGTTGCAGCCACTAATCTTTTTCATCAAGGAAATTGGCAAAGAGTTTATGCTGCAAAAAATAATCACGTTTTAAAAAAGAGTTTGTTATTTTCCTTTTTAGTTATAATCCCTATTGTATATATGATGGGTTTTACAGGATTAGTATCTGTATCTAAAAATTTGAATGTAATACCCGATCTTGCTTTTTTTTCTTTATTATTAAATAAAGAGATACCTACGTTGTCTATTATAGTTATTGTGCTGGGTATATCTTTGACTATAAGCAGTATAGATACACTTATAAATGCTATATCAAGCCTTATAATAGTTGATGGAAAAAAAATTTTAAGTTCTAATAAAGATTATTTAAAATTATCTAGAAACATAATTATAGGGCTTTCTTTTATCGCTTTATATGTTGCTTCAAAAGGTTTTAGTATTTTATATCTATTTTTGCTAGCTGACTTGTTTTGTTGTGCAGCAGTTTTAACTATATTTTATAGTTTTTTCTCAAAATCGTTTAGTGAAAAAACCGCTTATATCTCAATTGTAGTTGGGTTGTTTGGTGGTATATTGTTATTTCCAAGTCCTGATTTTTCAAAAAGTATCTTAGTTGGTATTCTATTTCCTGCTAGCTATTTCCCAGAATTTATAACACAATCTCTTTTATTTTTGTCGTTTATAGCGGCAACATTACTTCCAGTTTTAACTTGGAAAGTAAAGTAAATATATTATTATATAAGAATGTTTGAATTCGTTTTACCTTTTATAATATTAATCATCGTTGTGGTTTTTGTTCATGAATATGGACATTATTATTTTGCACGAAGGTACGGCGTAGGTGTAACAGATTTTTCAATTGGTTTTGGCAAAGAATTATTTGGATGGAACGACAAATCAGGTACTCGTTGGAAAGTTTGTTGGATTCCTTTAGGAGGTTATGTAAAATTTTTTGGTGATAGAGATGTATTTTCTCAAGCTGACCGTGATGAAATTTTAAAAAAATACGATAAAAAAGATAGGGAAAAACTTTTTACTTTAAAACCTTTATACCAAAGATCACTGATTGTCTTTGGCGGGCCACTAGCTAATTTTATATTAGCTGTAATTATATTTTTAATGATTAATATCTTTGTTGGTAAAGATTTTACCCCTGCCATGATTGATGAAGTTAATAAAGATAGTCCTGCTTATATTGCCGGACTTAAAAAAAACGACGTTATAGTCTCTATAGATAAAAATGAGGTAAAAAGTATTCTTGATGTATCAAAATTTATTACACTTTCAACTTCTGAATTTATTGAGTTTAAGGTTTTAAGATATGATCAAGAGATATCATTCAAAGTTAAACCAGATTTTGTTGAGTCTGAGGACAGTTTAGGCAATAAGATAAAAAAGAGAATGATAGGAATCACTCTACTACCTTACAATAATAACATTAACCACAAAAAACTTGGTCCACTCAAAGCAATGTATTATTCAATTACTGAAGTTTACTTTGTAACTACTTCAACTTTAAAATATCTTGGAACTATAATAACTGGAAAAGGTGATAGCTCCCAATTAGGGGGCCCAATAAGAATAGCTAAAATATCAGGACAAGTCGCAGAATTTGGAATTGTTCCATTTTTAAGCATGATGGCATATATTTCAATAAGCTTGGGTTTAATTAATCTATTTCCAATACCTCTCTTAGATGGCGGTCATTTAATGTTTTATGGAATTGAAAAAATTCTTGGAAGACCACTAACCCAAAAAACTCAAGAAGGTTTTTTTCGAATCGGAATGTTTTTATTGTTATCCCTAATGTTTTTTGCAACTTACAACGATCTAAAAGATTTAGGCCTATTTTAAGGGGTTTTTTAATACCAAAAAAACAAGTAAAATCAGGGTTTTTTTAACACCATATCTTGTGTTTAAAACCAAATTTAACACTAAAAAAAAGCTTGATTTATAAAGGATTTTGACAAGTATAGAATTAACCTAATACCGGAGCTAAAATGAACAAAAAACAACTAGTCGCAAAATTAGCTGGATCTTTAAATCAAAGTAAAGCTGATGCTGAGCGAACATTTGATACCATTACAAATACTATTTTGGACGCATTGAAAAACGATGATTCTGTCAAAATAGCTGGTTTTGGTACTTACAAAGTTGCTAAGAGAAAAGCTAGAATTGGCCGAAATCCAAGAACTGGAGAGCAGATCCAAATCGCAGCTTCTCAAAAGGTAAAATTTTTACCTGCAAAAGCGCTTAAAGAAATATTCAATAAATAAATATTTCCTCTAGACAGCCTTTATTAATTGAGAGTTAATAAAGGCTGTTTCTATATGCAATTTTTGCATACCTATTAAATCCACATAGCAATAGTTATTAACACATAAAAATTTATAACAAACTTCTTAAATGGGAGGATTAATGAAAAAACTTTTTAACAAACTGATAGGTTCAGCAGTAAGCATTATATTCTTACTTAATATGACCAGTGTTGGTTATGCTGAAACTACAGTATCCGCTGAAGTCGGATTTATATTTAATACTTTCTTATTTTTAGTTTGTGGATTTTTGGTCATGTTTATGGCTGCTGGTTTCGCAATGCTTGAAGCAGGAAGTGTAACTTCAAAAAGTGTATCAGTTATATGTGCAAAAAATATAGGTTTATTTTCAATTGCCGGAATGATGTTTTGGCTATTTGGATACAATTTAGCTTATGGAATTCCAGAAGGTGGGTACATTGGTAAGTTTTTACCATGGTCAGATGCTAGCGCTGTAGATACAGGTTATTCAGATGGTTCTGATTGGTATTTCCAAATGGTATTTTGTGCAACAACAGTATCAATTTGTTCTGGTGCATTAGCAGAAAGAATTAAATTGTGGCCGTTCTTATTATTTGCTGCAATATTAGCAGGAATTATATATCCAATAGTAATGGGTTGGCAATGGGGTGGAGGCTGGTTAGCTTCTGCTGGTTTTTCAGATTTTGCCGGTTCAACTTTAGTACACTCAACTGGTGGTGCAGCAGCATTAGCAGGTGCGTTATTACTTGGACCAAGACTTGGAAGATTTACTAAAAAAGGAGATCCAGCTCCAATGAAACCATTTGCAGCTTCTTCAATACCATTAATAACAGTTGGAGTTTTTATATTATGGCTAGGTTGGTTTGGATTTAATGGTGGATCACAGTTAGCAATGGGTACAGCTGATGATGCAATTGCAGTATCAACAATTTTCATGAATACATTTTTAGCAGGAGCTGGTGGTGTTATGGCAGCAGCAACTATTACTAGATTACACTTTGGTAAAACAGACGTAATACAAATGTTAAATGGATGCATTGGTGGTTTAGTTGCAATTACAGCAGAACCTTTAATGCCATCACCATTTGCAGCAATATTAATTGGTGCAGTCGGTGGTATCATAGTTGTATATGGAACAAAATTTCTTTTTGCCATGAAAATTGACGACGTGGTAGGTGCAATACCAGCTCACATGTTTGCGGGTATTTGGGGTACATTAGCAGTTCCACTAACTAATCCTGACACAAGTTTTGGAGCTCAATTACTTGGAATAGTATCAATAAACGTTTTTGTTTTTGTAGTTGCTTACATTGTTTGGGCGATCATGAAAAACACAATTGGTATCAGATTAAGTAAAGAAGCAGAACTAAAAGGTACAGACGTCGTAGAAACTGGCGTAATAGGTTATGCTATACGAGATTAAACATCTCTCCCTCTTTGGTTTGACGTTTAATTAAGGCCTCCTATTTCTAGGAGGCCTTTTTTATTTATTTTAAAGTTTATTATCTTTAAGAAAATTATAAATTTCTTCTGCGTGCCCTTTGACTCTCACATTTCGCCATTCTTTTATAATAACATTTTTCTTTAATAAAAAAGTACTTCTAATTAAACCCATAAATTCTTTTCCCATGAACTTTTTTTTACCCCAAACTTTAAATTCTTTAATAGCGATTTTATTCTCATCGGATAACAGCTCAAATTTTACTTTGTATTTCTTTTTAAATTTTAAATGACTTTCGATTGTATCTTTAGAAATTCCATATATTTCACAGTTAAGTTTTTTAAATTTATTATAAAACAAACTAAAATCTTTTGTTTCGAGAGTACACCCTGGAGTGTCATCCTTTGGATAAAAGTACAAAACAATAAATTTTGATTTTATTTTATTTAATTCAACTAGCTTATTTGATGTTCCTAATAGCTTAAAATTTTTTGCTTTTTTCATCTTGTAGAATTGCTAATCCATTTTAAAAATTCTTTATTTCCTGATGAAAGTTTAGAAAATACAACACAAGGCACATCATAAGAGTGTATTTTTTTTACCTCTGAAATTATTTTTGTTTGTAGTTTTCTTGTTGTCTTTCCCATTATTATAACCTCTTTTGAGAAGTTAACTTTGTTTTTCCACGAAAAAACAGATTGAATATTATTAAAAATATTTGCACAGGCTATCAATTTTTTTCTTACCAAAACTGATGAAATTTTTTTAGCCTCTTTAGTATTGGCGCAAGTTATGTAAAAAAACATTTGCATCAACTAGTATTGTTTTCATCCCAAAGCTTTTTGATATCAACAAAGGGTGATAAGCCATAACTTGAATTTACATTTGTTAAATGAATAGAGAGTGTATTTATTGGTGATATACCAATCTCATTTAACAAAATTTCATTAATATATTTTTCAAAAGGGTCGTGTCTTTTTTCACAAGTTTTTATTAAATTATCCCAATATTTTTCTAGCATTTCTTTAGAAATCATAAATGTACATAAAATTTTTTGAATTGTTCTCCAGTGTTGATTACTACCTATTAAAATATTTGTTTTTTCATTAGACATATAATTAAAAGGATAGTCGCAAGGACAAATTATAATATCTTTTTCAATTTGTGAACTTACCCTTTCATAAGTATTGATCATATCAGTTAAAGAATTTTCAAAATGCAAATAATCATCTTCTACAAAATAAATTAAATCGCTATTTTCCTTTTTTGCAGTTTCGAAACATTTTAACAAGCTAGATAGATTTGAAAATGTTTGATCATTTGTATTCTCAAATATTTTTTCCTTATGCTCCCCTTTTTCGTGATTTATAATTAAATATTTTGAGTGGTTTTTATTTAAAACATCCTTAATTTTATTTAAATTATCTGATTTAGAATCGTCATCAATAATCAGTAAATTAACGTTAATTGATGAATTCTCTTTTTTAAGTCGGTTAATAGATCTTATTAATGAAAACAAACATCTTAATACATATTCGATTTTCGGTTCTTCAAAAACTCTCTTTTTGTTTTGGTCCCAAATGTCTATATTAGAATTAGTTCTAAATATAACTGACAAATTTTTAATTTTTTTCGTCAATTTTACCTCGCCCAAAGGAAGAATTATTGACTTATTTTTATTAGATAATTTTTCGTCAAGATTTTTTTCAAGAGTTGGTGAGTAAAATTCGTTTTGATCTATTAATTCGTAACCTACTAACTTAGATATTTTTATAAATAATTTTTTAAAGATGTTTTTTTTCATTTTTTTTGATATTAACAGATTACACACATATGACTATTAAATCATCACAAGATCTAGTTAATAATGCATTAAAAGAAATTAAGACTATTACAAGCAATGATGCTGCAAAATTATTTAAGGAAAATAAATGTAATTTAATTGATATTAGAGACATTAGAGAACTTGAAAGAGA
The DNA here is from genome assembly GCA_902622545.1 of uncultured Pelagibacteraceae bacterium. Lineage (GTDB taxonomy): Bacteria > Pseudomonadota > Alphaproteobacteria > Pelagibacterales > Pelagibacteraceae > Pelagibacter. The sequence continues at coordinate 47,283 of CACNQD010000004.1, read as the reverse complement.
TGGAAGAGTAAAAAATTCCCTTCATATTCCCAGAGGTATGTTAGAATTTTGGATGGATCCATCTAGTCCATATTACAAACAAGGAAAAATCGATCCGTCAAAAGAAACAATATTGTTTTGTGCTGCTGGTTTAAGATCTGCTCTTGCCACTAAAACTTTACAAGACATGGGTTTTAAAAATGTGTCTCATGTTGATGGTGGTTTTAGTAGTATTAAAGCAAGCGATTTTGAAATTATTTAATTGCCTCATCAATTACATAATCCAATCTATCTTGCCCCCAATAAATTTTATTATCATAAAAAAAAGTCGGAGCACCAAAAATTTTTTTTGAGAAAGCTTCATTGGTGAGCAGCTTTAGTTTTTCTTTAGTCTCCTTTTTCTCAATATCTAGAAGAAATTTATCAACATCAATATTTATTTCTTTTAATTTTTTTTCAAAAATACTTCTATCTGATAAATCTAAATTTAACTGCCAGTAGGATTCAAAAAAAGTATCTATATATTTTTCAAGTAAATTATCCTTTAAAACCAATGTTCCCCTCATTAAATATAAAGAATTAATAGGAAATTTTTCATTAAAATGAAAATTGATACCAAGTTTCTTTGAAATCATTTCACAATCTTGAATCATAAATTCGTTTTTATGACCAATAAATGCATTCGCGGTTATCCCAGCTAATTTGTGCAAACCACCTAAAAGCATCGGTTTGTATAAAAAATTAATATTTTTATCATTCTTTAATTTCTTAATTTTCTTATGGGCAATGTATGTATACGGACTTGAAAAATCGTAATAAAACTGAATTTCTTTAATCATACAATGATAATTTTTTTGCAAAAAAGATTCTTATCAACCAGTATATAAATAATCCAATTGGACCTATAAAATATGTAATCAATAGTGGAAAAAAAACTAAAAATTTTGACATAGAAAATTTTAAACTATCACTTACAATCCAAGCACCACAAAATAAATTTATTGCTAAAAAATGGCACCAAAACATAATTAAAAACCCTTTTTCAGAAAATAATTCAGACAGTTGTTCCAAACCTAGGTAAAGATTAAAATTATTCTTAAAATCAAATTCTGTAAGAAAAAAGTAATATAATAAATAAGCATAAATAAATGAAAAAATCATAAATGGAAATATTGATCTAACCATATATTTACTTACACCTGAGCTTGGAAAAAATAATAGTACTAACCAAAAGGGCAGAACACCTAAATTCAACCATAAGTAAATCATTGGAACTGTGAAGAAGTTATTAATTTGTTCAATCATTAAAGTTTATAATATATTAAAAATTAAAATGATTCCTATAAAAAATAAAAAAAAGAGTTTTGAAGATACAGTTCAAGAGATGAGAGATTTTTCAATGAAGTATATTGAAAAGTATGCTCCATCAAAACAGCAATTAAGGACTTATTTACTTAAAAAATATTTGAAATTTGGAGCCGTAGGGATAAAAAAAAATGAAATTAAAGATTTAATTGATGTAGTCCTGAGCGATCTTGAAAACTCTAAATATTTAAATGACAAATTTTATTCTAATAGTAAAGCAAAAAATCTTATTCAAAGGGGTAGCTCAATTAACAAGATAAGAAATTATTTAATGTCAAAAGGTATCAATCAAAAATTTGTTAAGGAAACTTTAGACAAAATAAAAGATGAAAATGAAGATCAAGATTTTTTTTCTGCGTTAAAAGTGTGTAAAAAAAGACGAATAGGCCCATGTAGAGTAGAAGACAATAGACCGTTATTTTATAAAAAAGATATTGCAGTTTTAGCAAGAAATGGTTTCGATTTTGATACATCAAAACGAGTTATGGATCTTTCTAAAGAAGAGTATGAGAAAATCACTCGTCTTTTTTAGTTTTCTTATTTTTCTCAATTAAATAATAATCAATTTTTGATTTGATAAAATTTTTAACTATTACAAAAACAATTAAGCCAAAAATAGATACACTAACAATTATAATTAAAATAATTCTAAGCTGTTCACTCATTAAGAAGCAATCTTGCACTTTTTACTACTAAACTTGGATTTTTAAAATCTTTTTTTCCATACAATATTTCATTTCCATACATGTCTTTTAATGAACCTCCGGCATTCCTTAATATTGCATCACCTGCTGCTATATCCCATTCAGAAGCTCTAGGATCTGCAACATATAAGTCAAACTCACCAGAGGCAATAACGCAAAACTTATAAGAACTTTTCATTTTTGTTATTTTTTTTATGTCATATTTATTATGAATGTCTTTTATTTCTTCTTTAATATTATCAGAGTAAACTAGAGCACTTAGTTCTTTATTTTTAGAATCAATTCCAGAATCTAATTGCATTTCTACATTATCTTTTAACTCAAAACTTTTATTCATACCAAACGTATAAAATAATCTTTTTTTTGCTGGTGCATTGATAATCGCTATCTCAGGTTTTTTATTAATAATTAAACCAGCGTTTAAAGTAAATTCTTCTTTATTATTTAAATAGTCATATGTTCCATCTATTGGATCTATCAACCAAAAAGTTGATAGATTTTCAGAGTCCTTATTGTCGGTTACCTCCTCTGAAACAATAGGAATTTCAGGAGTTATTTCTTTTAGTTTATTAGTTATTATTTTATTGACCTCTAAATCCCCATTAGTAACAGGAGTATTGTCATCCTTTATAATTTTCTTTAAACCCTTATCTCTTAAATCAAGAGCAATATCTCCAGCATTAATAAAAGTTTTGATCAATTCATAAATAATTTTTTTTTTTAACTTATCTTCCATCTGATTTTAATCTAGTTAACTCAACTATATTTGAATTTATTACTTTTTTACCTACATTTTCAAAATTAACTGTAACTTTCCCTTTGATAATAGATTGTACTTGTCCGATTCCCCAGTCTTTTTGTTTGGGATTTACTACTTTGTCACCTGGCTCAAAATCTAAAATCATATAGTTTAACTTATAATAGAAAAAAGTATAATTTCCAAACTTATGAAAAATATTTTAAATTCTCTTGGATTTGAAAAGAGCCCAAAAGATACAACTATAGTTGTTGCAATGTCTGGAGGGGTAGACTCTTCTACTGTTGCAGGCATGATGAAAAAAGAGGGCTATAGAGTAATTGGAATTACACTGAAATTATATGATGACAATAAAGAGGTAGCTGCCTCAAAAACTTGTTGCTCAGGTCAAGATATATTTGATGCGAAAAGAGTAGCTAACAAATTAAATATTGAACACAAAATTTTGTATTATCAAAATAAGTTTAAGGAAGGCGTAATAGACAACTTTGTAGATAGCTATCTTAAAGGAGAAACACCTATTCCATGTGTTCAATGTAATAAGACTGTAAAATTTAATGATTTATTTCAAGAGTCATTAAATATTAAAGCAGATGCTTTAGTTACTGGTCATTATGTTAAAAGTATAACAAAAAATAATCAAACGGAAATGTATAGAGCCGTTGACACAAACAGAGACCAGAGCTACTTTTTATTCAACACTACTAGAGACCAATTAAACTTTTTAAGATTTCCATTAGGAAAATTATTAAAAAAAGAAACCAGAGAAATAGCACAAAAACTTCAATTAAATGTTGCAGACAAACCTGACAGTCAAGATATTTGCTTTGTTCCAAATGGTGATTATGTGTCAGTTATCCAAAAATTCAGACCTGATGCATTTAAAAAAGGAAATATAAAAGATTCTTTAGGTAAAGTTTTAGGAGTACATGATGGAATTGTCAACTTTACTATAGGTCAAAGAAGAGGAATTAAAATCGCAGCAAAAGAGCCTTTATACGTGATTGATATTAACTCTGATAAAAATGAGATAATAGTTGGTGAAAAAAAAGAATTAATAAAAAAAAATATTAATTTAAAAAACTTAAATCTCTTAGCTGATAAGAAATTTTTTGATGAAAAAATTTTTGTAAAAGTAAGATCTACTGGCAAACTATTAAAATCTAAATTAAATTTAAATAATGGCAAAACTTCTTTAACACTATTAGAAGATGAATATGGTATTTCACCAGGTCAAGCATGTGTTTTTTATAAAAAAGATATAGATGGTGATAGAGTTTTAGGCGGAGGCTGGATTACTCGATAATTAGCTTTGTTTTTTCCACATTAGGAAAGTTAGAACATAAAATAATATAACACCTAGAAAAAAGTCCCACTCTAATGCATGTTTAATATGTTTATTACCTGGCAAACTTACTATTGGGATACTAACAATCATAACAAAAACTAAAATTGATACTAAAATAGCTTTTAATTTTAAGAATTTTAAATTTATAAAACTTAATAATTTATTTTTGATTGAGTACAAGGTAATAACTAAATAAGCCTGGGCTACCACTTCAAAAATAATAAAAACTAGCATGATTACTCTTCTGAATAATTTATAGAGATCATAATCAAATTTTATACCTAAAAATATTGAATGAATGATTAAACAAATAGCTGAACCAATACCAAATATTAAAATTTTTCTTAAATTTTTATGCTCTCCATGGATTTTTAAAATTATTTTTTTAATATATAGCCAATATCTTATCAATAAGTACGCTGTCAAAAACATGGCAGGTTTAAAAATTAAGTATGTAGGAAAAACTCTAGCTGTTCTACTTATTGAGGCTCCTCCATCAATATAAGGAATTGTAAAATGAATGATATGTTCTTTATTTGGAAAAAGATCATGAAAGGACGTAATTAATACTAAGCAAGTATTAATAGCAAAGAAGGGAACTATAAAAATCCATATACTTATGGATTTAACTTTATTTATGGTATCCATTTTGATTAGATTTATTTTTTCTTATTTTTTTTTCTAGCCCTTCTTTTTTTTGATCCCATCTTTCTTCTACCACGATGTTTTTTTGGGTATCCCATAAGTTTTCTCCTTTTATTATTTTATTGACTTATATGTGGGATATAGCATTGTCATATTTAGTTATCAAATTTTTTATGGATTATTCATTCAAAACTTTTTTAAAACATACAGCTAAAGATTTCTACAATCAGTCTGTAAATCCTCCGGTTGTTAGAGCATCTACAATTTTGTTTAAATCTCTTAATGACATTCGAAAAACTCAAAAAAAACACTTAAAAGATCCTACAGCAGGCCATTTTGATTATGGAAGGCAAGGAACTTCAACAACACATGCATTATCGAAAATTTTAACAAAATTAGAGGAATCATATCATGTTTTCCTAACACCAACTGGTTTTGGTTCTGTTTTTCTTGCAATGTTAAGTGTAGTAAGACCTGGTGATGAAATTCTTGTTTCTGACCCAGTATACAGTCCTACAAGAATATTAACTCAGGATTTTTTTAAAGATTTTAATATTAAAGCCATATTTTATAATCCGAGAGATTTATCCACACTAAAAAATAATATAACAAAAAAAACAAAATTAATATTTGTTGAAAATCCGGGCAGTAACACGTTTGAATTTCAAGATCTCTCAAAAATAATTTCTATTGCAAAAAAAAATAAAATTTTTACAGCTATGGATAATACATGGGGAACTCCATATTTTCTAAAACCTATTAAGTTGGGATTTGATATGGCTATTGTATCAGCAACCAAGTATTATTCTGGACATTCAGATGTGATGGGGGGAAGTTTAGCAGTCAATAAAAGGGTATTTAAATTTGTTCAAAAAGCAGAAAAAATTTCTGGTTTAAGAATGGGACCTGATGATGCTTATTTAATAATTAGAGGTCTCAGAACTTTGGATACAAGATTAGATAGACATGAGATAAATACAAAAAAAATTGCTTCCTTTTTAAGTAAACATAAAAAGATTACAGTTTTATATCCTCATAAAAAAGGAACTAAAGATTACAAGATGTGGAAAAAATATTATAAAGGCTCCTCAGGTCTAATGGGCCTCAAAATAAAATCTAGAAATATAAGCTCCATAGATAGATTTGTTAACTCTTTAAGATTGTTTGGTTATGGTTATAGTTGGGGAGGTTTTGAAAGTTTAGCGTTGCACCAAAAAATAAAAGAACAAGGAAAAAGAAAATACTTGAACTTATCAAAAGATGAACACATCGTTAGGTTACATATTGGTTTGGAAGACCCTAAAGATTTAATAAACGACTTAAAAAGATCATTAAGGTTTATTAAATGAGCTCAGAAAAGTTCATAAAAAGTAATTTGGCATTAGTTACTTTAATTGCAGCATCACTTGTAGTTTTTATTTCTTTAAGTGTAAGACAAGTGTTTGGCATGTTCTTCATGGACTTTAATGCAGATTTAGGAATTACTAACACTGAATTTGGTTTAGCTATTGGTATACAAATGTTAGGCTGGGGTTTATCTGGCCCAGTTTTTGGAGCAATTGCTGATAAATACGGTGGGCATAAAGCTATATCTTTAGCTTTTGTGTTTTACATTATTGGTATCTACTTTTTGTATAATGGTCCTAATACAGGAATTTACTTTCAAATTTGGTTAGGTGTTCTCGTTGGAATTGGATGTGGTGGAACAGCCATAAGCATACCAATGTCGATTGTTGGTAAGCATTTTCCATTATCAAATAGAACTATCGCGATGAGTATTGTAACGGCAGTAGGGTCATTTGGATATTTTTTATCACCACTATTCACAAATTATTCACTTGGAAATTATGGATGGGTACAAACATTATTTTATTTCATGTTATTTTTGTCGTTAGGTTTTCTGATATCATTTTTTGTTCGTTCGCCTCAAATAAATGAAACAAAAGATGGAGGAAGTCAGTCAACGATTGAAGCTTTAAGTGAAGCTTTTAGATATAAAAGTTATTTATTACTTTTGTCTGGATTTTTTGTTTGTGGTTTTCATATAACATTAGTTGGAACTCACGTTCCAAAATATGTAATTGATAGAGGCCTAGAGGATTGGACTGCTGCAATGATATTATCTTTGATAGGGTTATTTAATATCTTTGGATCACTTATGAGTGGCTATCTTTGCACAAAAAGAAAAAAGAAAACAATTTTAAGTATAATTTATTTCTTAAGAGGTGTTTCAATATGTTTGTTTATTTTCTTACCCCCTAGCACATTAGGCTCTATTTTTTTTGGAGCAAGCTTTGGTATTTTGTGGCTATCAACTGTTCCTGCAACAAGTGGGATAGTTGCACATATTTTTGGAACAAAGTATTTGGGATTATTGTATGGGTTAGTTTTTTTAAGCCATCAAATTGGATCATTCTTTGGAGCTTATCTAGGAGGATTATTTTATGATTTGTATGGCTCTTATGACTATGCGTGGTATTTGGCAATTGCATTATCAATTTTTGCAGGTTTAATACACTTACCAATTAAAGAGCAAGCTATTGAGAGATTACAAAAAGCATAAACTAAAATTTAGTCCTTATCTGGAAAAATTATATCAATCCGATAAGCCAATGATTATTTATAAATTCGGAAATAAGTATAAGGTATTTACCGATTTCTCAAAAAAAATAATACTTAATAATTCAAATATAAATGGTTTTTTAAATAGTTTTTCAAATAAAAAATATAAAAAAGAGCAGGATTTGTTTATAGGTTTTTTTGGATATGAAATATTGTGTAATCTTTTAAATATAAGATTAAAAAACCAGAAAAAAAATAATTTTTATAAAGGGGTTTTTTATAAACCAGAGACTGTAATTACAATATCTGATAAAGTAAAAATCTCATCAAATATTAAACAAAATAAATTTAATATTAAGTTCAATCCAACTAAAATTTTAAGTCCTTTCAAGATAAATACTGATTTCAATAAATATAAAAGAATTTTTAATTTATTTTCAAAAAAAATTAAACAAGGTGAAACTTATCAAATTAAAATTTGTACAAAATATAAAAATAATTCAGTAATCAACCCAATTAATTTTTTCTGGAAGTTAATGAAAGTAAATTCATCGCCCGAATCTTTTATGATAAGAGATAAAGATTATTCAATTGTCAGCTGTTCCCCTGAAACATTGATTGAAAAAAAAGGCTTAAAATTAAAAACAAAACCAATAGCCGGGACTTTAAAAAAAAACTCAAAGCTCAATAAATCAAAAGCACTTAGTTTTTTTAAGAATAATAATAAAGAAACAAAAGAACATAATATGATAGTTGATATGGAAAGAAATGATTTATCAAGAATTTGCAAACCAGGAACTGTAAGGATAACAAGAAAAAAATATGTTGAGGAATATAAACATCTTTTTCACTATGTAACCACGATAGAAGGTAATTTAAGAAAAAAAATTAAATTAATAAATATTATTAAATCAATGATGCCAGGTGGATCTGTAATAGGTTGCCCTAAAATTAGAACATTAGAATTGCTTAATAGCCAAGAAAAAGAAGATAGAAATATATTTACTGGAAGTTTTGGATTTATTAAGTTTAACGAAGATTTGCGTTTTAATATAATAATTAGATCAATTTTAAATTTTCAAAACAAATCTGAAATATCAGCGGCATCTGGAGTTGTGTTAGAAAGTTCTCCTAAAAAAGAATTTAATGAAAATTTTATAAAAGCAAAATCTTTGTTGGAATTATTTAAATGATTTATATTATTGATCACCAAGACTCATTTACATGGAATGTTGTTCATCAATTTGCAGAATTTGAAAAAGTATACTGCTCAGATTATTTTAATTTGAATTTAAAATTACTAAAAAAATCAGATGTAATAGTTTTCTCTCCTGGTCCTGGCTCGCCCAAAGATTATCCAGAGACTTCGAAAATATATAAATTATTTAAAGGTAAAAAAAAAATAATAGGTATATGTTTAGGATTTCAACTAATTTTATTTAATGAAGGAGGAATAATCAAACAACAGAACAATATTTATCATGGCTATCAATCAAAAGTAAAAGTAAATAATAAAAGTAAAATATTTCAAAAAAATAAAATATTTAAGATTGGAAGATATCATTCATTAAAATTACATGAGCCCTTTAAATCTAATAATATTGATATAACTATGCGTTGTACAAAATCAAATACTCCAATGGCTTTTGAAGATAACTTTAATAAAGTTTATGGATTTCAATTTCACCCAGATTCATTCTTAACCGAAAATGGCAAATTTTTTATTAAAAAAATCTTATCATATTAATAATCTTAAAATTTCACAATTTAAGGATTTATGGGGATCACATGGTGTGTTCACGACAATAAGACTTGTTGGTAAACCAGGTAAATTAGTTTTATTTAATAATCATTTTATAAACTTAATTAAGTCTTTAAAAAAATATAAGATTTATTCTAAAAATATCGAAGAGAATATTAAAGCTCTAATAAGAGCAAATATAAGAAATAATTTTAAATATAACCATTTGTTTAGAATTGCTCTATCAAAAAAATTAATATCTATTTCTATTCGTAAAAGGCTCAAACTTTCAAATAATTTTGAATTAAAGGTTTTAAATTATAAAAGAACTGATCCTAAATATAAAAATCTAAAATATAAATACATTCTAAAAAAATTAAATTTCTATGATGCTACGAAGGTGGATATATTATTAGTTTACAAAAAGAAAATTCTTGAGACCTGTACCTCTAATTTATTACTTATTAGAAATAATAAATATTATTCACCAAAGAATAACTGCTATATCGGAAACACAATTAATTATTTAAGTAAAAAAGTAAAAATAAATTTTAAAGATATAAATTTGAAAGATATACATAAATATGATGAAATCTTGCTGATTGGGTCAGGGAAAGGTGTTACTCCTGTTAAATTTATTAAACAGTATAAATGGAAAAATAGGAGTATGACTGGTTTTAAAAGAATAAAAAAAAACTTTAAATTATTAATTTAATAAAATGAAAGATCCAAATAATCCTTGTATATTTTGCTCAATACGAAAAAATGAATTGATATTTGAAAATAGTCTTGCTTATGCATCAAGAGATAGTTACCCAGTAACTAAATTTCATTCATTAGTAGTACCTAAAAGGTGTATTAAAAATTATTTTGAATTAAATGATAAAGAAATTTTAGCTTGTGACGATTTAGTTAAAAAATTACAACAAAAAATCAGCTCAGAAGATTTCACTGTAAAAGGTTTTAATATTGGCACAAACTCAGGAAAAGTTGCGGGTCAATCTATTTTTCACTGTCATATACATGTGATTCCTAGAAGAGAAGGCGATGTAGAAAATCCTCAAGGCGGTGTTCGAAGTGTTATACCTTCTAAACAGCATTATATAAGAAAAAAATAACACTTTTGATTATTCAAAACCCTCATAATGGCTCTATATCGCAGTTGAACTATTTTTTTAAGTATACTACTAATATAACGATTTTATAAATTTTATGTTTTCAACTAATCCATTTTCTATTTTATCTGAAACTGTCCCGTTAATAGGGATACAATCTTTTGTTGTTGTTATGGTTGTACTTGTAATATTAGGAACTTTATTGGATATGATACATAAAAAAAATGTAAAATATTTTTTTAATAACGCTAGGAAAGCAAAGAAAAATGCTAAAAGAGAATTGGGTAGTGGTGAAAGGATTGCAGTAATAGCAAAAACAATTGTTCATGACATTGGAACTACTTCAGAATTAGGTTTAGGCAAAAGAAGAATAGCTCACGTTCTAGGAATGTATGGTACAATTTTATTCTGGGTTGGCTCAGGTGCAATGATTTTCTTTTATACAACATCTGATACACCTGCAATCTGGCCAATTCTTTGGCATGTAGGAGCAATAATGACATGCTTAGGTGGATATTGGTTCTGGTTATTTTTAAGAGTAGATGTAGCTGCAGAAGCTAATTCAGTATTTAGAGTCATTACAGCAGATCTTTTTGTGCTAGCTTTACTTGCATCTTCCACATTTGGATTAATATGGTCCTACTTGCAGTTTAATAATATTTCTGGATGGGACAATTTATTTCTAGTTCTCTTTGCAGTATCAAATATAGTTTTATTTGGTGGAGTATATTGGTCTAAATTTGCACATATGTTTTACAAACCTGGTGCTGCGATACAGAAAAATTTAGCTGAAGCCGATGGTTCTAGAGATAATTTACCACCTCCAGCAGATGCTCCAGAACAATTTGGTCTTGGTATAAAAAGAGAAGAGCCAAAACACTATTAATATGGTAAGATTTAAAAAGGAGATAAAATAAATGTCAACATTTGTATATATGACAAGATGCGATGGATGCGGACACTGCGTAGATATATGTCCTTCAGACATAATGCATATTGATAAAAATATTAGAAGAGCAAAAAATATAGAACCGAATTTTTGTTGGGAATGTTATTCTTGTGTGAAAGCATGCCCTAATCACGCAATAGATGTCAGAGGTTATGCCGACTTTGCTCCTATGGGGCACAGCGTTAGAGTAAGAAGAGAAGAAGAAAAAGGAACGATATCTTGGAAAATAAAATTTAGAAATGGAACAGAAAAAGATTTTGTTTCCCCAATAACTACTAAGCCTTGGGGAAAATATATCCCTAAACTTGCAGAAGGTGACAAACCTAATCAAGGGGAAATAAACTCTCAAATTTTATACAATGAACCTCATGGTTTAAATACGGATAAAGATTTACCAACACTTGATAAAAGCTCTTTTAAAAAAGGAGTTTATTATTAATGCCAAAACACAAAACTGTATTTGAAGATTGCGATGTTTTAGTTGTTGGTGGTGGAATGGCAGGTACCGGAGCCACTTTTGAAGCTAGACATTGGGGAAGAGATCTAAAAATAATCTGTGTAGAAAAAGCAAACATTGATAGAAGTGGTGCTGTAGCGCAAGGTCTTTACGCTATTAATTGTTACATGGGAATGCAGTGGGGAGAAAATCAACCAGAAGATCATGTGAGATATGCAAGAAATGATTTGATGGGATTAGTAAGAGAAGACCTTGGGTACGATATGGCAAGACACGTTGACTCAACTGTTCACATGTTTGATGAATGGGGTTTACCAATGATGAAAAATAAAGAAACTGGCAGATATCAAAGAGAAGGTAAATGGCAAATTATGATTCATGGCGAAAGTTACAAACCAATTGTTGCTGAAGCAGCAAAGAAATCAGCTGATAAAATTTATAACAGAATAATGATTACTCATCTTTTAAAAGATGAAAATAATGAAAATAGAATTGCAGGTGCAGTAGGTTTTAATATGAGAACAGGTGATTATCACGTATTTAAAGCTAAAGCTGTTATTATTGCAGCTGGCGGAGCTTCTCATATTTTTAAACCAAGAGCAGTTGGTGAGGGAATGGGAAGAACATGGTACGCACCTTGGAGTAATGGCTCTGCATACGCATTACCAATTGCTGCAGGCGCGAAAATGACACAAATGGAAAATAGAATTGTGTTATGTAGATTTAAAGACGGTTATGGTCCAGTTGGCGCATATTTTTTACATTTAAAAACTTATACTCAAAATGCAAATGGCGAGAACTATGAAAAGAAATGGTATGATGCTACAAAAAAACTTGTTGGCGAATACATTGATCATCATCCAACTCCAACATGTCTAAGAAACCATGCTTTTATTCAAGAAGTAGCAGCAGGTGGTGGCCCAATTCACATGGTTACAAAAGAAGCATTTCAGGATCCACACCTAGAAACGGTAGGTTGGGAAAATTTTTTAGGTATGACAGTAGGACAAGCTGTAGTTTGGGCATCTCAAAACATTGATCCAAAGTATACTAATCCAGAATTAACAACTTCAGAGCCTTATGTTATGGGCTCACATGCAACATGCTCAGGAGCATGGGTAAGCGGTCCAGAAGACATTGCACCAGACGATTATTTTTGGGGATATAACAGAATGATGTCTGTTGAGGGTTTATTTGGTGCAGGCGACACTGTAGGTGGCAGCGCTCATAAATTTTCGTCAGGATCTTTCACTGAGGGAAGATTAGCTGCAAAAGCTGCGGTTAAATATATTGAAGATAAGAAAGCAAACAATATTAAAGTAACCGAAAAACAATATAATGATTTAAAAGAAGTAATTTATAAACCTCTAGAGAATTATACAGTTGGTAGAAATGAGATAACTGGAGGCACAGTTTCACCAAGTTATATCTCACCAATACAAGGCTTACAAAGGCTTCAAAAAATCATGGATGAATATTGTGGTGGTATCACTAATAACTATATGACAAACGACAATCTTCTTAAAAAAGCTTTAGAATTACTAGATTGGCTTCAGGAAGACTTAGAAAACGTAGGAGCTGAGGATTACCATCAGTTAATGAGAGCATGGGAGTTAAAACACAGAACTTTGACATCTCAGTGTGTTACAGAACATACTTTATATAGAGAGGAAACTCGTTGGCCAGGGTACTATTATAGAGGCGATCATATGAAACTTGATGATGAAAATTGGCATTGTTTAACTGTTTCAAGACGTGATCCAGAGTCTGGCAAGTTCACTATGGAAAAAAAACCTGTCTATCACATAGTCGACGATAAAGAGAAGAAAAAAGCATCTTAAGTCCTAACAATTATAAATATGAGTTTCACATCAAAATCAGATGAACAGATAATAGAAATTGCTAATCCAATTTGGCAAAATTTGATTAAATCATCAAATATGAAGGATTATGGCGGTTTTACCAAAGATTTTTCATCTCAAATGCTTTATGGAGCAAATGAAGTGGAGCTTGGGAAGCAATGGGCCAGCAACAAATTAATATGTAGTTTGTCTGATGATTATAAGGCTTTTGGCTGCCTTAGAAGAGGATTACACGTGACAGTTCTTTTTAAACAAAAGAGCACCACTGAAGAAGGGGAGTTTCTTGGAAGACTTGTTCTTGGAGAAGAAGGCGACTCAGTCAAAGTTTTTGGTGCAACGATTTTTTAAATAAGACTTGATAAATATTCTTTCTGGGTGTACTTGATAAGTATGCTTGAAAATTTAAATAAAAACCTAAACATTTTCAAGTTTATAAAAAACTCAAAAATATTTTCATATATAAATGCTAAGTTTGTGCTCTACATGGGTTTAGCAGCATATTGGGTAGTAATTCTTTCGAGCACATTTTTTGGAATTTAATAATCAAATAGTTGACTTCAAATATTTTCAGGATAATTAACAGTCATGGAATTCTTTCTTCCAATAGCAGAAGTTTACGTAAGCCTGCCATTCATATTTATATTAAGCTTAGCAGTTGGGATTTTATCAGGTCTTTTTGGTGTTGGTGGTGGATTTTTAATGACGCCTTTTTTAATTTTTCTGGGAATTCCACCAGCTTATGCGGTACCAAACGAGGCCAACAATATTTTAGGAACTTCTATATCAGGATCAACCACACATTATCTTAAAGGAACATTAGATTATAAAATGGGTTTGATGATAGTAGTTGGAGGAGTAGTTGGTACTGCCTTAGGCATTTATACTTTTAGTTATTTTCAAGATATCGGTAAAATTAACATCGTAATATCTCTTGCATATATGTATATACTTGCAATCATTGGCACAATGATGCTTGTCCAAGGAGTCACTGAAATAGATAGAGCACGAAAAAAAATTGTAGTTAAGAAAAAATTACACGATCATTATTGGTTTCACGGCTTACCATTTAGAATGAGATTTAAGAAATCAAAACTATATGAGAGCGCATTTACTCCAATAGTAATTGGTTTTTTGGTAGGTTTTATTGCAGCAATATTAGGTGTTGGCGGAGCTTTTATTTTAGTTCCTGCAATGATTTATATAATTGGAATGCCTACAAAATTAATTCCTGGGACATCTTTATTTGTAACTATTTTTGTAAGTGCAATAGTTACTGTATTGCATGCATTTAATTACGGAACAATTGATCTTATACTAGTTACAGTTTTAATTTTAGGTTCGATTTTAGGTGTACAAATTGGACAAAAACTTGGAGAAAGAGTTGATAGCTCACAATTCAAAACTATTTTAGCAGTTTTATTATTGTTAGTTGGTGTTGCAATTGCCTACGATACTTTTTTTGCAGCAGAAAATGTATCAGAAATATATAAAAATTCTAAACCCTCACTAGGACCTGTTTCAGAATTTGTAAGAGATCTATCTAAAAATGTTCCTTTTCTTTACGGTATGGCATCTTTAGTTTTAGCTTTAGGATTAGGAGTTGGAGCAGCAGTTTTAAGAAAAGTTTTGTCTAAATTAAAAGATAAGTATATTCCAAAACCAACTATATCATCTAAGTAATTTTAAGCGCTTCTATAAAGTTTGGTCATTACGAACTCTTTATGACCTAGTGCCTCTGCACAAGTTAATCTACCATTAGCAACTTTAAGAGTTGCTTTTATTAATTCATCACCTGCTTGATCAAGATTCATTTCTCTAGAAAGTATTTTAGATACATCAAGATCAATGTGTTCACTCATAGTTTTAGCAGTTAATGGATTTGCAGTTAATTTAATAACCGGTTCTATTGGATTTCCAATTATATTTCCTTGTCCAGTTGGAAATAAATGAATATTAAATCCGCCTGCTGCTTGAAGAGTGACACACTCAGCAGCTGCTGAGGATGTATCCATAAAATACAATCCTTTTCCCTTACTCGGTTCTTCGGCAGGTTCAAGAACATCAATAAATTCTCTTGATCCAATTTTTTGAAAATTTCCAAAAGCTTTTTCTTCAATTGTAGTCAATCCTCCTGCAATATTTCCTGCAGTTGGTTGGCTCTCAGATAGGTCGTTAGTTGCTTCTTTTAAAATAAAATCGTTATATGAACTCCAAGTTTTCATAAATTTGTCTTGCGCCTCTTTAGTTTTACCTCTTTTAGCACAAACATTTTCAGCACCTGTTAACTCAGATGTTTCTCCAAAACAAAGATGAACACCTAAAGGCTCAAGTTTATCCATTAAATTTCCTACTGTAGGATTTGACGCTAGCCCTGATGTTGTATCAGATTCTCCACACTTTACAGAAATCCACAAATCGCTTATTGGACATTCTTCTCTCTGTTTTTCGGATGCCCACATTGAGAGTTCTTGAGCTTTTTTAGAAACTTTTGCGATTGTATCAATATCTCCAACACCCTCGATACTAAATCCTTCTACAGGCTTTCCAGTTTTTGCAATAGCATCTACAATTCTTTTAGTCCATTTAGGCTCTATACCTATAACTATGACAGCTGCAACGTTAGGATTTTTACCTGTTCCTATCATTGTTCTAAAATGTAATTCAAGATCAGCACCAAATTGCAACCTTCCGTAAGAATGAGGTAAAGCAATAGTCCCTTTAATATTGTTAGATACAGCTTCTGCACATGCATTTGAAATATCATCAACCGGAAGAATAATTACATGATTTCTTGTACCCGCTCTTCCATTTTCTCTTTTGTAACCTAAAAAACTTTTTGGAATATCCATTTTTACCACTTTTTTGTTTTTACATTATGTACATGAACATGGTCACCTTTTTTTATTGACTTAATTACTTTACCAATATCATGTCCATATTTTATAATTGTGTCACCTTCTTTAAAATCTTGCAAAGCAATTTTATGTCCAAGGGGAATTTCTGCTTCGGATTTAATGTTATTTGAGGCGTCATTTTCCATGATCCAACAACCACAATCTTGGCCTTTATTTACTTTTTCAACTACTATTACCCCAACATTGTCTTTTTTATCGTGAATTATTATGTCTGTTTTAGCCATTGTGACGATTTCTTAGTAGAAACTTCGAAATAATTTATATATTAATCGTTCGATTGCAAACAAAATTTATTGAGATTTATTATGACTAAAATGACAACAGAAGAAGCTTTTATTAAAGTTCTTCAAATGCATGGAATTGAACACGCTTTCGGAATTATAGGTTCTGCTTTTATGCCTATTTCAGATTTATTTCCAAAAGCTGGTATAACATTTTGGGATGTAGCTCATGAGACAAACGGCGGATTAATTGCCGATGGTTACACAAGAGCTACTGGAAAAATGTCGATGGTGATAGCCCAAAATGGTCCGGGTATAACCGGATTAGTAACTCCGATTAAAACTGCTTACTGGAATCACACACCCTTATTAGTGGTTACACCACAAGCTGCAAACAAGACTATGGGCCAAGGAGGTTTTCAAGAAGTCGAACAAATGAATTTATTTAAAGATATGGTTTGCTATCAAGAAGAAGTAAGAGATCCATCTAGAATGGCAGAGGTTCTTAATAGAGTTATTGAAAAAGCATTTAGAGGCTCTGCACCTGCGCAAATTAATGTTCCAAGAGATTATTGGACGCAAGTTATAGATATTGAATTGCCACCTATTGTTAGATTTGAAAGACAGGGTGGGGGCAAAGAAGCAATCGAGAACGCTGCAAAACTTTTATCAAAAGCTAAATTTCCAGTAATTTTATCTGGAGCTGGAGTTGTTTTAGGTGGAGCAATTGATGAATGTAAAAAATTAGCTGAAAAATTGGACGCACCGGTTTGTAATGGTTATCAACATAATGATAGTTTTCCTGGAAGCCACCCTTTAGCTGTAGGACCCTTAGGATACAATGGATCTAAAGCTGCTATGGAATTAATATCTAAAGCAGATGTAGTACTAGCACTTGGTACAAGACTTAATCCTTTTTCAACATTACCAGGATATGGAATTGATTATTGGCCAAAGAAGGCAACAATAATTCAAGTGGATATGAATCCTGACAGAATTGGTCTTACTAAAAAGGTTTCAGTTGGAATTTGTGGAGATGCCAAACAAGTAGCTCAACAGATTTTAGATAAACTTTCTTCAGACGCAGGAAATACTAGCAGAGAAGAGAGGAAAAATTTAATACATAAAACTAAATCTGCGTGGTTACAAACTTTATCTGGTTTAGATCATGAAGAGGACGATCCTGGTACAGTTTGGAACAAAGAAGCAAGGGAAAGAGATAAAGATAGAATGTCCCCAAGACAAGCATGGAGAGCAATTCAAGACGCTTTACCTCAAGATGCAATTATCTCTAGCGATATAGGTAACAATTGTGCAATAGGAAATGCTTACCCAACTTTTGAAAAACCAAGAAAATATTTAGCACCTGGTTTATTCGGTCCTTGTGGATATGGTTTTCCAGCCATTCTAGGCGCAAAAATTGGCTGTCCTGATACTCCGGTGGTAGGATTTGCAGGTGATGGAGCTTTTGGAATTAGCATGAATGAAATGAGCTCATGTGCAAGAGAAGAATGGCCAGCTATCACAATGGTAATTTTTAGAAATTATCAATGGGGCGCCGAAAAAAGAAATTCAATACTTTGGTTTGATGATAATTTTGTTGGAACAGAACTTGACCCTGAATTAAGTTATGCAAAAGTTGCTAATGCTTGTGGATTAAAAGGAGTAACTTGTAAAACAATGGAAGAGACAACCAAAGCAATTAAACAATCTTGCGAAGATCAAAAAAAAGGTATTACAACTTTTATTGAAATAATTTTAAATCAAGAGCTTGGTGAACCTTTTAGACGAGATGCTATGAAAAAACCTGTTAAAGTTGCAGGTATTAAAAAAGAGGATATGAAGAAACAACCTTCTTTAATTTCTTAATTTAAACAATTTTTTATCTTATAACTGCTTTAACTGAACCTAGTTTATCAACTTTACCAGTATAAAGACCCTTACCTTTAATTGGAACTACACCAACCGAAGAACCAGTAAAAACCCAAAAATCTTTATTTAAATTTATTTTATCTTTTCTAACTTTATTCAAAACAAATCTCAAAGAGTTTAATGGGTTTATGTAGACTGTATTAGTATTACCACTTACGCTTTGATTAATTTTTTTATTTGAAATATTAGTTTTCAAATTCCCAATATTTATTCTTTTATATTTCTTTTTGGCACCTATTAAAAATTTTACATTTGCACCGAAATCACTGCATAAGTCACCAAAAGAAGTAATTCCTTTTTTTCTTTGTCTGTAACCAACCACCTCAATACATGGCGCCATGTGAGAAATATATTTCGATATATTTTTCATAGTAATTAAACCTTTAGATAAAAAAAAGGATTTTTTAACTTTATAACAAACTTCGAGCTCTATACCTAAAGTTGCTTTATTTATTTTAACACTTTTACCACTACTTAAACAATTTCTTTTATAAACTGTTGCATAAAAAGGTTCCTTTTCTTTTAACTTTTTGATTAAAGGAATACCTGTGCCAGCTGCTTTAAAACCAATTGCAGGCAATTTAATTTTACTTTCACAAAGTTTTCTCAATTTTTGTGCTTCTTTTATTTTTTTTGTATATTTATTAGGGATTGCTTTTATTAGTCTATTTTTCAAAAACGCAGTTACAAGTTTATTTGAGATTTTTTCTAAATTATTTTGTTTCATAATTTTATATCTATAACTGTTGAGGGATCTAACTTAATCCCAAACCAATTTAACCTAATGTCTAAATGAGGTCCAGTTGATCTTCCGCTAGAACCTACAGTACCGATTATATCACCTTGTTTTACAATATCACCTTCTTCTACAAATATTTTATCCATGTGCATATATAATGTAGAAATTCCATGTCCGTGATCAAAAATAAGCGTTGCTCCAGTGTAATATAAATCATTCTCAGCAAGCGTGACTACTCCATTAGCCATCGCTTTTATTGGAGTTCCAAGTTTACCTGCAAAATCTATTCCATAGTGGGGAGACTTAGGTTTACCGTTAAGAATCCTTTGACTACCATAAATTCCTGTTATTATTGCATCATCTAAAGGAGCTATAAATTTATTTTTAAAAAATTTTAAATTTGAATTTATTTCTCTAGCTCTAACAATTAATTTATTTTCTTTTTTAATCCTTGCATAAAATTCTTTAGGAGGTGTGACTTTCTTAGGCTCAAGACCATCAATTCTTTGAATTTTGTATTCTCTTTTAATTACCTTTTTAACTATTTTAGTCTTATTACCATTCAATGTTTTGACGATCACCACATCATTTTTTCTATCTCTTTCAAGTCCAAAAACAAAATCACCATCTTCAGTAACTTTTATTTCTTTATCATCAATTTTAATTTTGGCTCCAGGATCTGTTTTTCCTAAAATAAAATGACCTTGAATAAATTTACCATTGAATTCAATTGATTTTGCTTCAAATGAAAAAATGAAAACAAATAATAAAATATATTTTATTATTTTGCTGTCCATCCACCATCTACCAATAAAGATGTTCCAGTAATCATCGATGCTTGATCTGAAGCTAAAAAAACAACAGCACTTGCAATATCTGACAGTTCTGCAAACTTTCCTAGTGGAATATTACCAAGAACTTCTTTCATAAATTTTTTGTCTTTTAAAAATTTTTTAGTCATTGGGGTTACAACAAAAGTTGGGCATATAGTATTTACTCTTATATTGTATTTAGCTAAATCTATTGACATTCCTTTGGTTAATCCTTCTAAACCAAATTTATTCATATTATAAACACTTCTAATTGGTCCACCCACATGCCCCATTTGTGAAGACATATTAATTATAACTCCCCCAGTTTTTTTTCTTGTTTTTAATTCAATCATCTTTAATGCGCTTAGCTGAGCTATATTAAATGAAGCTATAGTGTTAACTTTTACCAAATACTCCATGTTACTTTTTTTAACTTTAGTAAAATGTTCTGGAATATTTGTTCCCGCATTATTGACAACAACATCTATTCTTTTTTGAGAATTAATAACTTTTTTAATTTGTTCATATTTTGTAACATCACATACAAAATATTTACAATTTACTCTAAATTTTTTAATAATTTTTGAGACTTCTTTTAAATCTTTTTCAGTCCTGCTAATTATTATTAGATTTGTTCCGGCTTCAGCTAAAGCAATTGCGCAGGCTCGCCCTAAACCTTTACCGGCACCTGTAACAAGAGCTGTTTTGTTTTTTAAGTTATATTTTTTTAGGTACATCAAATAATTAAAATTTTTAGGTCAGTATAAATCAAATCTATTGCAACTACCAGTATTGCTAATAAACCAACCCAACCAATCCATTTATACTTTTTTATCCATCCAGATATTAAAGTAGCAGCAGTTGCCATTAAAACTATTGATAAGACTAAACCAAAAACCAAAAGTCCGTAGTGATCTTTTGCTGCTCCAGCTACACCAAGCACGTTATCTAAACTCATTGTAAAATCTGCAATTAATACAGTTGATATAGCTTTTATAAAACTAGACTTATCTATTTTTATCTTACTATTTGGTTCACTATTAGAATCTTTTAGAATATCTTTATAAAGTTTATAGCAAATATATAATAACGCTAACCCACCAATCAATCTTAGACCAGTTATTTGTAACAAGTATGCAGTTAAAAGAGTTAGTATTATTCTTAAAACAACAGCTCCACCAATTCCCCAAAAAATAATTTTTTTTCTCTCCGCGGCTGGAAATTGAGATGCAACCATACCAATTATTATTGCATTATCACCCGCTAAAACTAAATCGATAAAAACTATTTGTGTAAAAATTATTATTTCTTCATTCATTGCAGATTGTCTTCTAATATCATGTCAGATGCTTTTTCTGCAATCATAATAGTTGGTGCGTTTGTATTTCCTGATGTAATATTAGGCATAATTGATGCATCAACTACTCTTAAATTTTCAACTCCATGAACTTTAAGTCTATCGTTTACAACTGAATTCTCATCTTGACCCATTTTGCAAGTGCCAACAGGATGAAAAATTGTTTGTGCATAGTCACTACCAGCTTTAACTAGTTCCTCGTCATCTTTAATGTGAGCACCAGGACGGTATTCCTCTGGTTCATATTTTTTAAATGTTTCAGTATCTAACATTATTTTTCTTACAAATTTTAATCCTTGTGCAGCAACATACCTATCATCATCAGTTGATAAATAATTCATCTTAATCTTTGGATTATCTTTAATATTTTTACTTACAATATTAATTTCTCCTCTACTTGATGGTCTAATATTAGCAACTGTTGGTGTAATTCCGTCAAAATCATGGAGTTTAGTTGCTCCTAAAATATCTGTACTAATAGGCTGTACATGGAATTGTAGATTTGGAGTTTCTCTAGAACTGTCACTTTTAGCAAAACCACACACCTGACTTGCTCCCATAGTCATTGGTCCACTTTGATTAAAAATATATTCTAATCCAATTAAAAATTTTCCAAAAAGACTATTAATTTTCTTATTCAACGATTTTAAATTTTTAACTTTATATACTGGTCTAAACATTAAGTGGTCTTGTAAATTTTTACCAACTCCTTTAAGATTTTTTATTAAATCTATCCCAATTTTACTTAATTTATCACCATCACCAATTCCTGAGACTTGTAAGATATGAGGCGATCCAATTGAGCCCGCACATAATATAACCTCTTTATTGGCATAAATTTTAGTCAAATTTTCTCCAAGAAAGTATTCAATACCTGAAGCTTTTTTACCTTCAAAATTAATTTTTTGAACATGAGCATTAGTTAATATCTTTAAATTCGATCTTTTTTTTGCAGGATTTAAGTAACCTTTTGCTGCACTATATCTTAATTTCAAACCTAATTTATTAAAAGTTGTAGTAAATTGAAAAAAACCAACACCAAAATTATCACCTGTATTAAAATCATTTACCTTAGGAATACCTTTTTCCTCTGCAGCATTTATAAATTCATCAAGCATTTTTAATTTAATTTTTTTATTTGCAACCATGATTGGACCTTCATCACTATGAAATTTGCCTTTGCCTAGCTCGTTGTTTTCTGATTTTATAAAGTACGGTAATACATCATCCCATCCCCAACCTTTGTTACCTTGCTGACGCCAATTATCGTAATCATTACTTTGACCCCTTATCCACAACAAACCATTTATTGATGAACTGCCTCCTAGTGTTTTGCCTCTAGGATATCTTATTGACCTATTATTCATCGTCTCATCTTTTTCTGTACGAAAACACCAATCTACTTTTGGATTATGCATAGTCTTATAATAACCAACGGGTATGTGTATCCATGGATAATTATCTTTTCCACCAGCCTCTAACAGTAAAACTTTATTTTTAGGATTTTCTGATAATCGATTAGCTAAAACACAACCAGCTGAGCCTGCTCCAATAATAATATAATCAAAATTTTCCATAATCACTTTGGGTTTATTTTTATACTGAATCTCTCATTTTTACTAGGTTTATTGAGATATTTGGTTCTTGTATCGTTATAAGATTTTTGTCAGAATTAGTTTTTTAAAAATAACTTAAGAGAGGGAAATTATGAAAAAAATTATTTCAATCTTGTTTACCGCTTTTTTAGTATTTGGTTTTGTATCAAACGCTAGCGCTAAAACATTGAAATGTCAGACCGTTCTTAATACTAAAGCAGATGAGGTAAAAATGCTTAAAGACTTCACTGATACTGTAACAGCTTTAACTGATGGATCTTTAAAATTTGAAATTTTACCAGCAGGAGCAGTTGTTGGAGTTAAAGAAACTTTAGATGCGGTTGACAAAGGTTTAATTGACTGTGGATTTGCTTGGACACACTATTGGTCAGGCGATCACCCAGCAGCTATGTTATTTGGTTCACCTGTAGCAGGAGGTGGAGTAGGTATAGATAACTTAGCATTTCTATCATGGTTCCAATATGGTGGTGGAAAAGAACTTTACGACCAATTATGGAAAGAAATGGGAAGAGATATAAAAGGATTTATGCTTCAACCAGTTGGACCAGAAGCTTTAGGTTGGTTTCCAAAACCAATTAAAGATATGGCTGACTTTAGAAAATATAAATTCAGAACTCCTCCAGGAATCCCAGGACAAACTTACAAAGACATTGGTATAGCATCTGTTGCAATGGGTGGTGGTGATATTTTACCAGCACTTGAAGCAGGCACTATTGATGCAGCTGAGTGGTGTTGTCCAAAACCAGATTTAACGTTTGGTTTTCAAAAAGTCTTAAAACATTACTACTTACAAGGATTACACCAAGTTGTAGTTAATGCTGACTTTTACATAACTGGAAAAACTTATAATGCAATGACAGCTCACGAGAAAAAATCTCTTGAAGTTGCTGCTAATGCATCACTAGCAAAATCTTTAAGCTACAGAATTTACGAAAACGGTAAAGCTTTACAAGAGCTTACTACTAAGCATGGGGTTAAATTAGAAGACACTCCATCTGATTATTTCGTAGAATATATGGCTGCAGCAAAAGCTACTTTAAATAAAAATGCTGAGAAAAACGCATTTTTCAAAAAAGTATATGACTCTATGAAAGAGTTTGCTGATGTTGCTGTTCCTTTCTGGAGCGGTGCCCAAATGTCTAATGCTAAGCTTGGAATGGCTCACGCAGCGACATTGAAGTAAAAAAATAATAACTTTTAAATTTAATAAGAGCGGACTTTACAGTCCGCTCTTTTTGTTTAAAATTCCTTTATGTCAGACAAACAATCAAACTTTGATATATCAGATGAAATGATTGCTGAGAGGCGAGAGACCTCTAATAAGATGCCTGAAGATATGCCATCATGGATGGCAAATACCATATTAAGAATAGATAAATTTAGTAAAATCGTTGGAAATATAGTTTGTTGGATTTTAATCCCATTAATTTTTGCAATGACTTATGAAGTCATTGCTCGAAAATTATTTTTAGCTCCTACAATTTGGGCATACGATATAAGTAGATTTCTTTATGGAGCATTATTTATGCTGGGTGCAGCTTACGCTCTATCAAAAGGAGTTCATATTAGAGCAGATTTTTTATATAGAAATTTTAAAACTAAGACACAGGGTTTAATAGATTTTTGGTTATATATTTTATTTTATTTTCCAGGATTGATTGTTTTTTTATATATGACAATCGGTTTTGTAGAAGAGTCTATTAGAAGAGGTGAAAGAGGCATGGATACTACTTGGATGCCTTTTATGTGGCCAATTAAAACATGCTTATTGGTTGGAATAATCTTTTTGTTAATTCAAGGTGTATCAGAATTATTAAAAAGTTATTGGGCAAGTAAAAAAGGTGAATGGCCAGGGGAAAATAAATGATTGCAGAGTTAATTGATCCAGCAATATTAGGTTTTATTTTAGTTGGTGTAATGTTATTTGCAATATTTGTTGGTTTTCCTATTTCATTTACATTAATTTTTTTAGGATTTGTTTTCGGATATTTAGGATTTGGAAAATTAGTTTTTTATTTAATGACGCTACAATTTTCCATGGTAATGACCGAGCAAACACTAGCAGCAGTTCCACTATTTGTATTTATGGGGATAATGATGGAACAAGCTGGTTTAATGGAAAGATTATTTTCTGCTTTTCAATTAATGCTAGCTAAAGTTCGAGGCTCTTTATATTACGCTGTTTTATTTGTCTCAGTTATATTCGCAGCTGCAACAGGAATTGTTGGTGCTTCAGTTACAATTTTAGGAATTATGGCCGCAAAATCAATGAACCGTTCAAGTTATGATGTGAGACTTGCGGCTGGAACCATAACAGCTGGTGGAACATTAGGAATATTAATCCCACCAAGTATAATGTTAGTTGTGATGGGCCCTATTATGGAGATTCCTGTTATTGACTTATTTGCAGCTGCAATTTTTCCTGGAATTTTATTAGCAACATTGTACGCGGCTTATACAACAATAAGATGCATGATGAACCCAAAGCTAGGGCCACCATTACCAGAAGATATGAGGGCTACAAGCATGAAAAAAGTTTGGATTGAGTTTTTTTTAGGTTTAGTACCTCCAGCAGCTTTAGTGTTTGCAGCACTTGGAAGTATTCTGTTAGGATTTGCCACTCCAACTGAAGCTGCAGGATGCGGTGCAATGGGTGCATTATTATTGTCTTTAGCTTATAAAAAATTGACATTACCAAAATTACAAGAAGCATTAGTAAAAACATTAGAAATTACTGCACTTATAATGGTTTTAGTTGCGGCATCAAACTTTTTTGGAGCAGTATTTGCAAGATTAGGTACACCAACATTATTAACTGAATTTTTATTAGGATTAGAAATGAACAAATATCTAATTCTTGGAATGATAATGGTTATGATCTTTCTATTAGGTTGGCCTCTTGAATGGGTGCCAATAGTTATGATTATAATTCCAATAATTTTACCTTTAGTTGAAGCTTTAGGATTTAATTTAACCTGGTTTGCAATATTAGTTGCCGTAAATTTACAAACCGCCTGGCTATCACCTCCTGTAGCACTATCAGCTTATTTTTTAAAAGGAGTCGTTCCAGAATGGGATTTAAAGGATATTTATCTAGGAATGATGCAATTTATGGTGCTCCAAATAATTGGTCTTATTATTATTATCATATTTCCTAAAATAGTCCTATGGTTGCCATCTGTCTTGTATGGACAGTAATTTATATATGATTATTATGGAATAGTGAGTCCTAATAAAGAAAATATTCATTTAACAAACTGGGAAATAGTTTCAGTAAATCCAACAAATAAAAATTGGAATTGGAAAGATATATTTTGTTTTTGGACTGTTGGAACACAAAGCATCATTTCTTTCGCTTTATTAGGTTCTTTATATTTGCTTTATAATTTAAATTTTTATGAAGTTTTATTTGGCTCAATATTAGCATCAATTTTAGTTTGTTTTTTTTCAAACCTTGGTGGAGCACCTTCACAAAGACATGGTATACCTTTTCCAGTTTTTTTAAGAATATCAACTGGTTATTTGGGAGCAAAATATATTAGTCTTTTAAGAGGATTTGTTGGCTTATTTTTTTTTGGAGTACAAACTTTTTTTATCTCTAAATCAATTGGATACTTAATAAGAATTACTTTATTCAATATTGATAGTAATTTTTTAGATAACGATATTTTTTTAATATATTTCATGTCAATGAACTTGATTGACTGGCTATCTTTTATATTCACTTTATTGATACAGTTTTTAATTTTTAGCAACGGACAAAAAAGAATAAAGAATTTTGTAAATTTTTCAGCAATGTTTGTTTTTTTTGGACTGTTTTTATTTTTTTTAATTTTTATTTCTGAAAGTGACTTGTATGTTTTAGAAACGTTGTCGGATAGGTTAAACTTATATGGTGGGTTTGAAGAATTTAAATTAGCGAATATGATTGGTATCACAGGAACATTATTTGCATATTATTCAATCTTAATTTTAAACTTTGGTGACTACTCACGATATGTAAAAGATACAAAAGAATTAACTAAGGGCAATATATCTTTAGCTTTTTCTTTAATTCTGTTTTCTTTTTTTGTGTTAGTTATTATTGTTGGTTCTGATACATATTTTAGAAGTAATAACATTAATATTTCAACGGTTCTTACAAACCCTACAGATATTATAGGAAAATTAAACAATACAATTTTAACAGTGGTTGTATTAATATTTATTTTATTTGCGTCGTCCTCAACAAATTTAATTGCAAACTATATCCCAACTCAAAATATCATTATTAATTTTATGCCAAAAAATATGACTTTAAAAAAATCGGGTTTGACTATATTGTTTTTTGGATTTTTTGTTGGAGCACTTTGGACACCACTTTTGAGCCAAAATGGGTCCTTATCAATCTTAGATACTGTTGCGAGTTTTTTTGGACCTATATTTGGTATTATGATTGTTGATTATTATGTAATTAAAAAAAGAATTTTAATCAATAAAGACATATTTTTTGCAGATGAAAAAAGTGTCTATATGTATTCTAAAGGATGGAATTTAAAAGCATTATATTCAATTTTAATAGGAACTATCTTTGCATTTTCAACTATTTGGAATACTAATCTTAATATATTTCAATCTTTTTCTTGGATAATTGGTTTTGCTGTTTCAAGTATTGTCTATTACCTGCTAGCAAGTGAAAAATGAATAAATTTGATTTAAAAAAAAAAGTTGCAATAGTTACAGGCGGAGCCCAGGGTTTTGGTTTGGATATAACAAAAAGATTTCTTAAATCTGGGGCAAAAGTAATTATTTGGGATAATGATGAAAATGAACTAAAAAAAATTGTAAAGAAAATTAAAAATAAAAATTTATATAATCAAATTGTCGATGTAACAGATCCTGAAAACGTTGAAGATGCTGTCAGCAAAATCACTAAAAATTTAAAAATTGATATATTAGTTAATAGTGCTGGTATTACTGGGTCAACTACTGAGCTGTGGAATTACGATTATGAGGAATGGAAAACAATTGTTGACATAAATTTAAATGGAACTTTTAATTGCTGTAAGGCTGTAGTTCCACATATGATAAAAAAAAATTATGGAAGAATAGTTAATATAGCTTCAGTTTCTGGAAAAGATGGTAATGCAAAAGCTAGCGCATATAGTTCATCAAAAGCAGGCGTTATTGCTCTTACAAAATCTCTCGGAAAGGAATTAGCAAATAAAAATATAGCGGTTAATGCAGTGACACCGGCGGGTGCCAAAACAAGGATCTTAAATCAAATGTCTAAAGAACACGTTAAAAGAATGCTTTCTAAAGTTCCAAGAGCAAGATTTCTGAAATTAAATGAGCTCTCATCAATGATATGCTGGCTTTCATCTGAAGAAAATTCATTTTCTACCGCCGCAGTATTTGATATTAGCGGCGGTAGATCTACTTATTAATTTATTTAATTTTAGGTTTCTCTAGAGGCAACATAGTTTTTTCAAGTCTATATAAACTATCTTCGTTAGCTATAACAGGTGCTAAAATAATTACTGACCAATAAATTAGAAGTATAAAGATTGATGCTAATTTCAAAGCTTCTCTCCATTAACTAAGCAATTTTGCTTATTTATTTTTTGATCAAAATTTTCTAAATTTTTGTTGTTGATAATCCATACGAAAGATTTTTCGTAAGTGTTATCTTCGGCTAATTTAGTACATTTTTTGCCAAGTTTAACTGAATGTGTTGAGCATCCAGTTAGAACTAATAGTAATATAAGGGGTATTAAAAGTTTCATAAGAAATAGATAGCTTTAAATAATGAATTTCGAATGTCTGAAAAATGTCAAAAGTAAGATTTTCAAATTATTTGAATTTTTTTTTTTTTAGTCTATAGCTTCCAAAAATGAAAAAAATTTTAATATTAATTATCTCAATTTTCTTTTTTAACAATGTATATGGTGATAATTTAGAAATATTTCAGTTTAATAATGAGGAGTTAGATACTTTAAAAGTAAGAAAAATTAGAGGCGCTAAAAATCTTACCAATTACAGCCTGGGTAATAATGAAAAAGGTAATTATTTGAGGGCTGAAGTTGAAGATGGGGGGTCAGGTTTAGGAAAAGAAGTTTTAGTGGATCTTAATAAAACCCCATTTTTAAATATTACCTGGAAAGTTGAAAAAGACTTAAGCGGTATTAATGAGAAAACAAAAAAAGGGCATGATTTTGCCGCGAGATTCTTCGTAGTTAAAAAAACTGGGCTAACACCACTTTCAAACAAAGCGATAAACTATGTTTTTTCAAGTAATGAAGAAATTGAAGATCATTGGACTAGCCCTTATACTAAAAGTTCGATTGACTATGTGTTATCGTCTACAAAAAATAGCTTGAATGAGTGGGTTACAGTGAAAACTAATGTTAAAGAGGATTATAAAAAATTACATAATTTAGATGTCGATATATTAGATGGGGTTGCGATAATGGCCGATACTGATCAGTCAAAAAAGCGATCAATTTCTTACTTCCAAAGCATATATTTTTCAGCCAATTAATAAATTTATAGATGAATGAATTTAGTTATAAATTAAAAGTTTTTTATGAGGATACCGACTCAGGCGGTGTAGTTTATTACGCAAATTATTTAAAGTTTTTTGAGAGAGCAAGAACTGAGGCAATAGCAGAAATTGGCTTAAGCAATAAAAAATTATTAGAGGAAAATGGAATTTTTATAATAGTGAAATCTTGTAATATCGAATACAAAAAACCTGCTAAACTTGAAGACCAAATTGAAATAAAATCTAATATAATTTCAATATCTAATACATCTTTTAAGATGAGACAAAAGGCTTTCAGAGATAATGAATTAATAACTGACTGTGAAATACACTTAGTTATAGTTGATAAAAAAGGAAAACCATCAAAAATACCTGAAATTCTAAAAAAAAAATTAGAGAATTAATTTAATTCAAGCGCCTTTTTAAAAAGGTATTTCATTTTTTTTTCGTTAATTCTTCCGGTATTAACATTTCTTGGACTTGGGTGATAACAGGCAACTAAATTAATATTTCTTGGTAGAGTATAAATTTTGCCGTGAGAAAAACATACTTTGTCGTTAAAGTCATAATTATCTTTAAAAAACAATACACAACTATCAAAAGCAATTTTTCCTAATGCAACAATTGTTTTAAGATTTTTTAGATTTTTTATTTCATTATGAAAAAAACTGAAACAATTGCTCAATTCATCTCTGTTGGGCTTATCTCCAGGAGGTACACACTTAAGGGCTGTAGTTATATACGCATTTTTTAATTCTAATCCATCATTTATATTATCAGAATACGATTGATTTGAAATTTTAACACCATACAAACATTTATATAAAAAATCTGATGATCTATCACCAGTAAAAACTCTACCAGTTCTTGTCCCGCCGTGTGCAGCTGGTGCTAATCCCACAAAAAGTAATTTTCCGTCAACATCACCAAATCCTGTTATAGGTTTGCCCCAATAGGTTTCATTTTGATATTGCTTCCTTTTTTCATTTGATATCTTATTTCTAAATTTTACCAATCTTGGACATTTACTACATTTAATTATAGATTTATTTAGTTTTACAAAATCTAAGTTCATAATGAAACATTTTAAAATAATAATTTTAATTATTCTATTTCTTTTTAATCACAAAAGTTATGCTAATGAAAAAATTGTGGAAATCTTAAAAAAAAACAACAATATAATTTTTATAAGGCATTCACTTGCACCAGGCTCTGGAGATCCAGAAAATATAAATTTAAAAGATTGCAAAACACAAAGAAATTTAAATAGTGAAGGAATTAAACAATCAAAAAAAATTGGCAACTTTTTTAAAAAAAATAAAATTAAAGTTGAACATGTTTTTTCGAGTGAGTGGTGCAGATGTAAAGATACTGCTTTTCATGCATTCAATAGTTATAAAACATTTGATGCACTTAACTCCTTTTACAGTGAAAAATTTTATAAAAATAAAAATAAGCAAGTAAAGAGGCTAAAAAAATTTATAAATGGTTGGGATAATAATTCAAATTTAGTTTTAGTAACCCATTACGTTGTAATATTAGAAATATTAGGAACCGGAACTGGATCAGGAGAAATTATAATTTCCAATAAAAAATATGAAATAAAAGATAGAATTGAGATAAATTAGCTATTTAAAATATATATAAAAAAAGCTTTTAATAATTTCATAAGAAATCAAAAGCCCATCTTTAATAACATTTACCTTTTTCTTACCATCAAATCTTTTTCTTTCAAACATTTCTAAATCCACATATGTGTGATTATTTTTTTTTACTTTTACAGGTAGCTCAATACAAAGTTTAAAATCATTATTTTTCAAATTTAAATTGTTAAATTTATCTACATTACAAAGTACATAAGTATATAAAATATCTGATAACTTTATTCCTAATATAAATCTTGTAATAAAAGTAAAAATTTTATTACCAATAAAAGTAACGATATCATCATCGTCACTACCACCAGAACCTTTATATCTGCTACCAAATATAAAATCGTTATTTTTTGATAATTTAATTAGCTCATCAAAATATTTTGGATCAAAAGAGTGATCTGCATTATATATACATCCAAAGTTATTTTTAGCGTTTTTAAATCCCTCTACAATAGCTGAGCCATATCCTTTACTTTTTTGAATTAGCAATTTGCAATTAAATTTTCGAGTAATAGGTATTGAGTTATCATGCTCACCATCAACAACTACAATTATTTCATCAACAAATTTATTATCTTTAACCTCCTCAAGAACAGCCCCTAATGACTCCACCTCATTTTTACAAGGAATTATTAAAGATATCTTTTCCATCATTAAATTTTTTTAAAAGAGTTGATTAATTCTCTTCTTTATTTTTTTCTACAAATATTAGAGCAACTAAAAATAATGCAGTCCAAAACATTGCTATTAAACCTTTTTTTATGTTGGTTTCAGCCCCCCATATGTCTAGAAACACAGCACCAAATAAAATTCCAAGAATATATAAAATTACAACGTGTTTTATCTTAAACATTTAATTCCATTTTTCTTTTTTTTTCTAAAGAAATTCCGTGTTTGCATTTATAGTTATATGATTTTTCAAAGCTTTCTAACTGCCAGCCCTTCATCCTAGATTTTATCTCTGTTAAATTTTTTAATTTCCAATTATCTGAAGTATTTTTATCTTTCCACCGAAGTTTTTCCTCAGAATTTCTCGCACAACCGTAACAAAAATCAGTTACTGGATCAGATTTGCAAATACTAATACACGGTGAAACTATCATAAATTTAATGGATTATTTATTGCACAAATATTCTAATTGGACAAATTTAATCTATCATATATAAGTCTTTTAAATATTTGGGCGAGTGGCGGAATTGGTAGACGCGTTGGTCTTAGGAACCAATATGGCAACATGTGAAGGTTCGAGTCCTTTCTCGCCTACCATATAATTATGAAAGTAACAGTAGAAAATAAAAAAAATTTAGAAAAGAATTTAAAAGTCTTTGTTGACAAAACTACAATCAACAAAGAGCTAGAATTAAGATATGAACAAATCAAAAAGGATGTTGTTCTTAAAGGATTTAGACCAGGCAAAGTTCCAACAGACATTATTAAAAAACAATTTGGAAAAGCAGTTTATGGAGAGGTTATTGACAAAATTCTAAAAGAAAGTTCCGCAAAAGCTATTGACGAAAAAAAAATTAGGCCTGCCTTACAGCCAAAAATTGATCTTAAAAGCTTTGGCGAGGGTAAAGATTTAGAATACACAATTAGTGTTACAGAATTTCCAGAAGTTAAACTAGATTCTTTAGAAAAAATAAAGTTCGATGATTATGAAATAAAAATTGATGATAATGAAGCGAACAAAAGGATCAAAGATATTGCAAAAAATCAAAAAAACTTTATTGAAGTTGATCCATCTAAAGTAGCTAATGAGGGTGACCTTATTTCATTTGATTACACAGCTAAAGTTGATGGCAATAGTTTTGAAGGTAATGAAGGAAAAAACACTCAATTAGAGATTGGTAAAGATTTGTTTATTAAAGGTTTTGATAAACAATTATTGAAATCAAAAAAAGGTGATGAGATTAGTGTAGAAGTTAAGTTACCAGAAAACTTTCCTAAAAAAGAACTAGTGGGTAAAAAAGGTATTTTTAATTGTAAAATAAATTCAGTCAAAAAATCAAAAGAGGTTGAAGTTACGGATGAATTTGCAAAAACACTTGGTGCCAAGGATTTAAATGATTTAAAAAAGATTATTTCAAAACAAATAAACGAGGAGTTTAAAAACTCTTTAAACATAATTTCAAAAAATCAAATATTAAAAGGATTAGAACAAATTAAAGTTGAAGATCTTCCTCAGTCTTTAATAGATGAAGAGGTAAAAGTATTAGGTCAAGGCCAAACTGAGGAAGAATTAAAAAAAAACAAAAAAAATTTAGAAAAAAACGCCTCCAAAAGAATTAAACTTGGTCTGATTTTAAATGAAATCGGGGAAAAAAATAAAATTAAAGTTGACCCTAATGAAATTCAAGCAGAAATTCAAAAACAGTTAAGTATGATGCCTGGTCAAGAAAAAATAATTATGGATTATTATAAAAAAAATCCATCAGCTTCAGCTAGTCTAAGAGGCACACTTTATGAGGAAAAAATAATTAATTTTATAAAATCAAAAGCAAAATCAAATAAGCGAATTTTAGATAAAAATGAAGCTGAGAAAATAATAAAGGCTGAGAATGAAAAAAATTTAGAAGAACAAAAAAAAACTACCAAAACCCTATCTCCAAATGAAACTAAAACAAAATCTAAAAAAAAAGAAAATAAAGCCTCAGTAAAGAAAAAAGCAAAAAAAGTTAGCAAAAAGTAATTACAAGTTGTATAAGTAACTGATTCGTAATTATGAGCACTAAAATACCAGAGTATATGAACACTCTTATCCCAATGGTTGTAGAACAATCATCAAGAGGTGAAAGAGCATACGATATTTATTCAAGACTGTTAAAGGAAAGAATAGTTTTTTTAGTTGGACCTATAAATGATAACGTAGCTTCATTAATCACTGCACAATTATTATTTTTAGAGTCTGAAAATCCAAAAAAAGAAATTTTTTTATATATTAACAGCCCTGGTGGCTTGGTGACAGCAGGACTAGGTATTTATGATACGATGCAATACATAAAACCAGACGTATCAACTCTCTGTATCGGGCAAGCCGCATCCATGGGTTCTTTTCTTTTAGCGGCTGGAAAAAAAGGAAAAAGATTTTCTTTACCTAATTCAAGAATAATGGTTCATCAACCCTCTGCGGGTTTCCAAGGACAAGTAACTGACATAGAGATACATGCTAACGAAGTATTGTCATTAAAGAAAAGGTTAAATGAAATATATTCTAAACATACTGGCAAAAATGTTGATCAAATTAAAGATGCTCTAGAAAGAGATAATTTTATGACTCCAGAAAATGCTAAAGACTTTGGTTTAATTGATCAAGTAGTTGAGAAAAGAATTTAGTTTTCCACCATATATAGATAAATTTTAATATGAAACTTGATCATAACCCACAAAATATATTAAAGTTAAATAATTGATTCGTTTACAAATTCTATGAGTAATAACAAAAATATTTTATACTGTTCTTTTTGTGGTAAGAGCCAACATGAAGTAAGAAAATTAATTGCTGGTCCTACAGTATTCATTTGTGATGAATGTGTAGAATTATGTATGGACATAATTAAGGAAGAAAACAAAGACACTTTTGTAAAACATCAAGATGGACTTCCCTCACCAAAACAGATTTGCTCGGTATTAGATGATTATGTAATAGGTCAAGACCTAGCAAAAAAAGTATTATCAGTTGCTGTTCACAACCATTACAAAAGATTAAATTATGAAAATAAAACAAGTAAAAATGTAGAACTTGCTAAATCAAATATTCTTTTAATTGGACCAACAGGCTGTGGAAAAACTTTACTTGCTCAAACTTTAGCCCGGATTTTAGATGTACCATTTACAATGGCTGATGCAACAACACTAACAGAAGCGGGGTATGTTGGTGAAGATGTGGAAAATATAATTTTAAAATTATTACAAGCAGCGGACTATAATGTTGAAAAAGCTCAAAGAGGGATAGTTTATATTGATGAGGTGGACAAGATAAGTAGAAAGTCTGAAAATCCTTCAATAACAAGAGACGTATCAGGTGAAGGAGTCCAACAAGCATTGCTTAAAATAATGGAGGGCACAATAGCAAGTGTTCCACCTCAAGGAGGCAGAAAACATCCTCAACAAGAATTTTTACAAGTAGATACTACAAATATATTATTTATTTGCGGTGGAGCTTTTGCAGGATTGGATAAAATCATATCATTAAGAGACAAAGGATCATCAATTGGTTTTGGTGCTAAAGTAAAATCTTTAGAGGATAAGAAAACTGGAGAATGGATTAAAAGTTTGGAACCTGAAGATTTATTGAAATACGGACTAATACCCGAATTTATTGGAAGACTACCTATAACAGCTACTTTGGACGACTTGGATGAAAAATCTCTAATAAAAATCTTACAAGAGCCAAAAAATTCCTTAATCAAACAATACCAAGAATTGTTTAAACTTGAGGGAGTTAAATTAAACTTTAAAGACAACGCAATTAAAGAAGTTGCTATAAAAGCTATAAGAAAGAAAACAGGCGCAAGAGGATTGAGGTCAATATTAGAAAATGTTTTATTAAAAACAATGTTTGAACTACCTAGCCTTGAAAATGTGAGCGAGGTTATTGTGGACGTTAGCTCAGTGAAGGGAGAAACTCAGCCAATTGTTGTGCATTCAAAGAATAAGCAAGATAAAGACAAGTCCAAAACCTCTGCTGCGTGATATTGCACTTAATAAAAGACAAAAAACTATTGCATTATTTAGTTTAATATCCATATAATTACATTATGGAAGTAAAATTTAATTCAGCATTACTGCCTTTAAGAGACATAGTAGTTTTTCCTAACATGGTAATTCCTTTATTTGTTGGAAGAGACAAGTCTATTACCGCCTTAAATGAAGCAATGAAAAAGGATAAAAAAATTGTCTTAGTAACACAAAAAAATTCTGAAGTAGATGACCCAAAAAAGATTGATATTTTTAATTACGGATGCGAAAGTAGTATTTTACAATTACTTAAATTACCTGATGGAACAGTAAAAGTTTTAGTAGAAGGTATATCTAGAGTTAAAATAAATGAATTTTTAGATAATAATGTCTTTCTGTCTTGCTCTTTTGAAAAACTGAATGAGATTATTAATAAAGACGAAGATTTAATGCCCCTAGCGCTTAATTCAATAAAAAAATTAGAGAAACTTACATCAATAAATAAGAAAATTTCTAATGAAACAATAAATAATATTAAGGTTTTAAAAGATCCATCAAAAATCTCAGATAATATAGCATCACACTTAAATGCTACCATTTCTGAAAAACAACAAGTTTTCGAAACTTTAGACTTAAAAAAAAGACTTAATCTAATAAATAAAATTATGGATAATGAGACCAGTATTATTGGAGTTGAAAAAAGAATACGCGGAAGAGTTAAAACTCAAATGGAAAAAACACAAAGAGAATATTATTTAAATGAACAACTTAAGGCTATACAAAAAGAATTAGGCGAAATAGAGGACGGTAAAGATGAAACATCGAGTTTGAATAAAGCTATCCTAAGATCGAAAATGCCAAAAGAAGTTGAAAAAAAATGCATGTCAGAATTAAAAAAACTTAAAAACATGAGCCCTATGTCAGCAGAGGCAACAGTTGTTAGAAATTATTTAGATTGGATGATTGACATACCGTGGTTTAAAAAAGACAAAGTAGACATAGATCTTAATAAAGCTTTAAATATTTTAGATGAAGATCACTTTGGATTAGAAAAAGTGAAAGAAAGAATTATAGAATTTTTAGCAGTTCAAAAAAGAATGAACAAAATTAGAGGGCCAATATTATGTTTGGTAGGACCACCAGGAGTTGGAAAAACTTCTTTGGGAAAATCGATTGCAAAAGCAACCAACAGACAATTTGTAAGAATGTCACTCGGTGGCGTTAGAGATGAAGCTGAAATTAGAGGACACAGAAGAACTTATATAGGCTCACTACCAGGAAAAATTATTCAAATGATGAAAAAAGCTGGAACTAAAAATCCTTTATTTTTACTCGATGAGATTGACAAAGTCGGAAATGATTATAGAGGAGATCCTTCATCAGCCTTATTGGAGGCTTTAGATCCAGAGCAAAACACAACATTTAATGATCATTATCTAGAGGTAGATTATGATCTTTCAGATGTTTTGTTTGTGACAACTGCGAATACATTAAATATTCTTCCACCACTTCTTGATAGGATGGAAGTAATAAGAATTCCTGGTTACACAGAGGACGAAAAAATTAATATAGCGAATAAATATTTGTTACCTAAGCAAATTAAAGATAACGGAGTAAAAGAAGGTGAGATGAACTTTGATGATGATACTATCAAAGATGTAATAAGATATTATACAAAAGAGTCTGGAGTGAGAAATTTAGAAAGAGAAATATCTAAAATATCAAGAAAGGTTGTTAAAAAAGTTGTCAATAAAGAATCCGAAACAGTTAAAGTTGATAGTAAAAATTTATCAAACTTTTTAGGTGTAAGAAAATTTAAATTTGGGGAAATTGAAGAAACTAATAAAATTGGAATAGTAACAGGTTTGGCATGGACTGAATTTGGTGGTGAAATTTTAAAAATTGAGACTGTTAACATGCCAGGAAAAGGTAGAATGCAAATCACAGGTAAATTAGGTGATGTTATGCAGGAGTCAGTTAAAGCTGCTAAATCTTATGTAAGGTCTAAGTGCTTAGATTTTGGCATCATACCGCCTACATTTGAAAAAAAAGATTTTCATATTCATGTACCAGAGGGGGCTACTCCAAAAGATGGACCATCCGCTGGTATCGCTATGGTCACTTCAATAGTTTCTTCTATAACTAAAATCCCAGTAAATAAAGATGTTGCTATGACAGGCGAGGTAACTGTTACAGGACAAGTTTTACCGATAGGCGGTTTAAAAGAAAAATTACTTGCGGCACATAGAGCTGGTATTAAAGAAGTCTTAATTCCAAAAGAAAATAAAAAAGACTTAATTGATATACCAAAAAAAGTAAAAGATGATATTAAAATTATTACTGTTGAGACAGCTGATGAAGTATTAAAAATAGCTTTAACAAAAAATTTAAAATCAGTTGAATGGGTTGAAGTTGATAGTATATCTGACAGTAAAAAAAGCGAAAAAACACCCGCAAGTATTCAATAATAAATAATTTACATTATCTTTCTACTGATGTATTAGTTAAACACTTTGGAGGGCGGTTAGCTCAGTTGGTAGAGCATCTCGTTTACACCGAGGGGGTCAAAGGTTCGAGTCCTTTACTGCCCACCAAAAAAATTTAGGGGGTGTAGCTCAGTTGGTTAGAGCGATCGCCTGTCACGCGATAGGTCGCGGGTTCGAGTCCCGTCACTCCCGCCATAATGATAACTATTATCAATTAACGAAATCTTATAGCAAATAAGCCAATAAAAACGTGACGTAACTGCACTTTCAATTAGCATAAAAAATTATATATAAATGATATGTCTTTAGAATTTTTAAATAATTATTTAACTATAATAATTTTTTTAACCATTGCTATATTACTAAGCTTGGGTTTTGTTATACTTAATTTTGCTTTATCACCGAAAAATCCTGATCCAGAAAAGCTATCTGCTTATGAGTGTGGTTTTGAACCATTTAACGACTCTAGAATGGAATTTGATATAAGATTTTATCTTGTAGCAATTCTATTTATTATTTTTGATTTAGAAATAGCATTTCTTTTTCCTTGGGCAATAACTTTAGGCAACATAGGTTATTTTGGTTTCTTTTCCATGATGTTATTTTTATTTATTTTAACTATTGGTTTTATTTATGAATGGAAGAAAGGTGCATTAGATTGGGAATAATATGAATTTAGCAGATAGAGAAAAACAAATACCTGAGGAATTTAAAGATCTTGCAAAAGAATTTGCAGATAAAGGTTTTATCACTACATCAATGGATAATTTGATTAATTGGGCTCGCTCAGGATCATTACATTGGATGACATTTGGTCTTGCATGTTGTGCTGTGGAAATGATGCAAACATCTATGCCGAGATATGATCTAGAGAGATTTGGAGCAGCACCTAGAGCATCACCCAGGCAATCAGATGTAATGATTGTTGCAGGAACATTAACAAATAAAATGGCACCAGCTTTAAGAAAAGTTTATGATCAAATGCCTGAACCTAGATATGTAATATCTATGGGTAGCTGTGCAAACGGAGGTGGTTACTATCATTACTCTTACTCGGTTGTTAGAGGTTGTGACAGAATAGTCCCGGTCGATGTGTATGTGCCTGGTTGCCCACCTTCGGCTGAAGCATTGTTATACGGAATATTACAACTTCAGAAAAAAATAAGGAATCGTGGATCTTTACAAAGATAAAATGTCATTATCAAACTTAGAAAAAAAAATTAATTCTGAATTAACAACAAAAATTAATTCATCTAGAATTAATCATAATCAACTTGAAATTCAGATAAATAAAGATTCACTGCTTGATGTTGTAATTTTTTTAAAGAAAAACAATTCAACTAAATTTAGGCAATTAATAGATATTACCGCAGTGGATTATATTGGAAATGAAAACAGGTTTAAAATGATTTACTTATTTTTAAGCCATGAATATAATTTAAGAATTAATATATCATTTAAAATCAATGAAAAAGAAATAGTTAATTCTCTTACAAAAATTTTTCCATCTGCTAATTGGATGGAAAGAGAGGTTTTTGATATGTATGGTATTAAATTTAATGATCATCCAGATTTAAGAAGAATACTTACAGACTATGGTTTTTCTGGGCATCCTTTGAGGAAAGATTTTCCTATAACTGGTCATTCAGAAGTTAGATACAGCGAGGAAAAGAAAAAAGTAATTTATGAGCCAGTAAAACTTGAACAAAATTATAGAAATTTTGACTATTCAAGTCCTTGGGAAGGAACAGAATACATAAAAGAAATACAAAAAAAAAATGACTAAAGAAAAAAAAACTCTTAATTTAAATTTTGGCCCCCAGCACCCTGCCGCACATGGTGTTTTAAGATTAATATTAGAATTGGATGGTGAAATAGTTGAAAAAGCAGATCCACACATAGGTTTATTACACAGAGGTACTGAAAAATTAATTGAAAACAAAACTTACTCACAAGCTATACCTTATTTCGATCGACTTGATTACGTTGCACCTATGAATCAAGAACATGCATTTGCTCTTGCAATTGAAAAAATTATGAATGTTGAAGTTCCAATTAGAGGACAATATATAAGAGTAATTTTTTGCGAAATTGGTAGAATTTTAAGTCATATTTTAAATATTACTACACAAGCATTAGATGTTGGAGCTTTAACACCTTCTCTTTGGGGATTTGAAGAAAGAGAAAAATTGATGGGTTTTTATGAAAGAGTATCTGGTTCGAGACTACATGCTAATTATTTTAGACCAGGTGGTGTACATAAAGATTTACCAAGAGGTCTAGAAAAAGATATTTTGGACTTTTGTAGAACTTTTCCAAAAATAATTGATGATTTAGAAACATTGTTAACAGATAACAGAATATTTAAACAAAGAAACGTTGATATTGGAATTGTGTCTAAAGAAGATGCATTAAATTACTCTTTTTCAGGAGTAATGCTCAGAGGTTCAGGAATACCATGGGATTTAAGAAAATCACAACCTTATGATTGTTATGAACAAATAGATTTTAAAATTCCGATTGGAAAGAATGGAGACTGTTACGATAGATATTTGTGTAGAATTGAAGAAATGAGAGAAAGTGTAAAAATTATTGAACAATGTTTAAAAACTCTCCCCAAAGGTCCAGTTAAATCTATGGATAACAAACTTACACCTCCACCAAAAAATGAGATTAAACAATCAATGGAGGCTTTAATACACCATTTTAAATTGTTTACTGAGGGATATAGAGTTAAAAAAGATGAAATTTATACCGCTGTTGAGGCACCTAAAGGTGAATTTGGGGTTTATTTAATTTCAGATGGAACTAACAGACCTTATAAATGTAAAATTAGAGCACCAGGTTTTTCCCATCTGCAAGCAATGGATTACTTAATTAAAGGACACATGTTAGCTGATGTACCAGCTGTTCTAGGTTCCTTAGATATAGTTTTTGGAGAGATTGATCGATGAGTTTAAAAAAAGTTTCTAAAGAGCAACCAGATAAATTTGAATTTAGTGAAGAGAATTTGAGTTTAGCAAAAAAAATAGTTTTAAATTATCCAACTGGAAAAAAGAAGAGCGCAGTTATGGCGCTGCTTTATTTAGCGCAAAAACAAAATAATAACTGGATACCTTTAGCTGCTATGAAATATATAGCTAAATATTTAGATATTTCTTACATAAATGTTTATGAGGTTGCAACCTTTTACTCAATGTACAATTTGAGTCCTGTTGGAAAATATTTTATACAAATTTGTACAACAACACCATGCATGATAAGAGGAGCATATAAACTTGTTGATGTTTGTAAAAAAAATATTTCTGAAAAAGAAAATGAATCCCCCGACAAAAAAAATTGCTCTTGGACTGAGGTTGAGTGTTTAGGTGCATGCATAAGTGCTCCAATGGCTCAAATTAATGAAGATTATTATGAGGATCTAAATGTAAAACAGTTTGAAAGTATAATTAAAGATATTTTAAAAGATATAAAACCTAAACCAGGTTCATATCGTGGAAGAGTAAATTCAGAACCTGAAAAAAACAGACAAACTCTACTGGAAAATAAGAATGCTTGAAGATAAAGATAGAATTTTTAAAAATTTATATAATGACTTGGGTGCAGACATAGACTCAGCAAAAAATAGGGGTGATTGGTCTAATACAAAAGAAATTTGCTCTAAAGGACGAGATTGGATTATAGAAGAAGTAAAAAAATCAGAGTTAAGGGGTAGAGGAGGAGCGGGTTTTCCAACTGGCTTAAAGTGGTCCTTCGCACCAAAAAAAGTTGGATCAAAACCTCATTATCTAGTGATAAATGCTGATGAGTCTGAGCCTGGCACATGTAAAGATAGAGATATTTTAAGATTTGAACCTCATAAACTTATTGAGGGTTGTTTAATTGCATCATACGCAGTCAACGCTCATAAATGTTACATTTATTTGAGAGGAGAATATTATAATGAAGGTTTAAAACTTCAAAAAGCAATTGATGAAGCTTACAAAGCTAATCTAATTGGAAAAAATTCATCAGGTACTGGGTGGGAACTTGATATTTATATACACTATGGTGCAGGCGCATATATCTGTGGTGAAGAAACTGCTCTTTTAGAGAGCATTGAGGGTAATAAAGGACAACCAAGGTTAAAACCACCTTTTCCAGCTATCGTAGGATTATATGGATGTCCCACAATCATAAATAACGTCGAGACTATAGCGGTAGTACCAACAATATTAAGAAAAGGATCAAAATGGTTTGCATCTTTGGGTAAACCAAAAAATACTGGAACTAAAATATTTTGTATTTCAGGAAATGTTAATAGCCCATGTAACGTTGAGGAAGAGATGGGTATTAAATTAAAAGATTTAATAGAAAAACATGCTGGTGGAGTTGTTGGGGGATGGGATAATTTACAAGCTGTTATTCCAGGAGGTTCATCTATGCCAATGTTAAGCAAAGAAATAAGTGAAAATATAACTATGGACTTTGATTCACTAGTGGAAAATAACAGTGGTTTAGGAACAGCAGGAATAATTGTTATAAATAAAGATCAAGACATTATTAAATGTATGGCTAGGATAGCTAGATTTTATAAACATGAAAGTTGTGGACAATGCACACCATGCAGAGAAGGTTCAGGTTGGATGTGGAGAATTTTGGAAAGGATGGCAAAGGGAGAAGCTTCAAAAGATGAGGTTAACATGCTTTCTGATGTCACCAAACAAATTGAAGGTCATACTATTTGTGCGTTTGGAGAAGGATCAGC
This sequence comes from uncultured Pelagibacteraceae bacterium, assembly GCA_902622545.1. Lineage (GTDB taxonomy): Bacteria > Pseudomonadota > Alphaproteobacteria > Pelagibacterales > Pelagibacteraceae > Pelagibacter. The sequence continues at coordinate 4,118 of CACNQD010000004.1, read as the reverse complement.
CTGGCCGGTACAAGGTTTACTAAGACATTTCAAAAAAGAAATTATCGAGAGAAATAATTTTGATCCATTAGTTAAAAATAATAAAAATATTCCATATTTAATTGACCAACATATATTGGAGGAAGATATTAAAAATGTTAAAAGTTAAAGTTAATGACATTGATATTGAGGTAGAGGAAGGTCTAACAGTTTTACAAGCTTGTGAAATAGCAGGAGCGGAGATACCTAGGTTCTGTTATCACGAAAAACTATCAATTGCTGGTAACTGTAGAATGTGCTTGGTGGAAATTGAAAAATCAAAAAAACCAGTTGCGTCATGCGCAATGCCAGTTGCAGATGGAATGAACATCAAAACAAATACAGAACTAGTTGAAAAGGCTAGAAAAGGAGTAATGGAATTTCTTTTAGCAAATCATCCTTTAGATTGCCCCGTTTGCGACCAAGGTGGGGAATGTGACTTACAAGATCAATCAATGTTTTATGGAATTGATAAATCAAGATTTAAGGAAAATAAAAGATTTGTACCAGAAAAATATATGGGGCCACTAATAAAAACTCAGATGACTAGATGTATACATTGCACAAGGTGCGTAAGATTTGCAACTGAGGTTGCTGGAGTACCAGAAATTGGTGCTATTGGCAGAGGTGAAGATATGCAAATAACAACTTATCTAGAAAAGGCAATGGAATCTGAACTATCAGCAAATGTTATTGATTTATGTCCAGTCGGAGCACTTACCTCTAAACCATATGTATTTGAAGCAAGACCCTGGGAGTTAAAAAAAACTGAAACTGTAGACGTTATGGATGCAGTAGGTTCCAATATACGTGTTGATACTTATGGATGGGAAGTAAAAAGAATCTTGCCAAAAATAAATGAAGATATTAATGAAGAATGGATTTCGGATAAGACTAGATATGCATGCGATGGTTTGAAGTACCAGAGATTAGATGCTCCTTATATTAAAAAAAAAAATAATTTTAAAAAAATTAGTTGGCAAGATGCACTTCAAATTTTAAAAGATAAAATAAATGTAACAAAACCTGAAAAAATAGCAGGTTTAACTGGTGATCTTACAAATATGGAAACATTGTTTGCGTGTAAAGAATTGTTTCATAAAGTTCTAAAATCAAAAAATTTAGAGTCTAGAGAAAAAAATATTTATATAAATTTAAATGATAGAAAAAACTACCTTTTTAATTCTGAAATCAAAGGTATTGAAAAAAGCGATTTGATTTTATTAATTGGCACAAATCCAAGATATGAAGCTACAATGCTGAATGCTAGAATTAGAAAGTCTTTTTTAAAAAATAATACAGAAATTTTTTCTTTAGAGGATTTAGGAGACCTTACGTACAATTATAAAGTACTTTCAAATACGACAGAGGAAGTAAAAAAAATTATCGAAAATAATTGTGATATCTCAAGTAAAATTAAAAATGCAAAATACCCTTTAGTAATATTTGGTGAGTCAGCTCTTACAATGAATTCATCTAAATATATGTTTGAAGGTTTCAAAAAATTTCTAAATGAAAATAATAAAATTACCGAGGAATGGAATTCACTAAATATTCTTAATACCAATGCCTCAGCTGTTGGTTCATATGACCTAGATATAGTTTGTAAAACAAACGAAACATTGGAAAAAATAGACAAAAACTTTTTTGAAATAATATTTTTAATTGGTCAAGATAATATCTCAATAAGTAAAAAAAATGAATTTATAGTTTATATAGGAAGTCATGGAGACAAAGGTGCTGAAATAGCTGATCTTGTGCTGCCAGGTGCAGCATTTACAGAACAAAATGGATATTTTACAAACTTAGAGGGAAAGTTGCAGATGGCATTTAAAGCTTCTTACCCTCCTGGTGAAGCAAAGGAAGATTGGGTTATAATTAATGAAATATCTAAATTAATTGATGGAAATGGATTATTTAAAGATAAAAATGAACTTTTGACTGCAATGAACAATCATATTAACTCAAATAAAAAAAACGAATTTTCAAATTTATTCAAAGAAGAATATATAAATGAAAAGATTTTAACTTTGCCTATAGATTATTATCATTCAAATGTTATCGCTAGATCATCAAAAACTATGAATGAATGTAGAAATATTAGATCCAAATTAAAAAAAACAGGTACAGAAGGATAAAGTGGAGTATTTAAATATTTTATTTTCAGAGACTTACAAAATTTTGTTTCTTTTGCTACCAGTTTTGGTTTCAGTCGCTATGATAGTATGGTTAGATAGACGTATTTGGGCTTTTGTTCAGAAAAGAAAAGGACCAAACGTTGTTGGACCATTTGGATTACTCCAATCTTTAGCGGATGCTTTAAAATACATATTTAAAGAAATAATAATTCCTGCAAGCTCAAACAAAATTATTTTTATTCTTGCTCCCATAGTTACAATGACACTTGCTTTAGTGGCTTGGGCAGTAATTCCATTTAGTGAAGATTTTGTGCTAGCAGACATTAATGTTGGAATATTATATATTTTTGCAATTTCATCGTTAGGTGTGTATGGAATTATAATGGGAGGTTGGGCCTCAAACTCAAAATATCCTTTTTTAGGCTCGATTAGATCTGCTGCACAAATGGTTTCTTATGAAGTTTCAATAGGTGTAATAATAATAAATGTTTTACTATGTGTAGGTTCTTTAAATTTAGGTGACATTGTTTTAGCTCAAGAAAACATATGGTTTGTGGTTCCACTTTTTCCTATGTTTGTAATTTTTTTTATTTCTGCGTTAGCAGAGACAAATCGACCACCATTTGATTTGCCCGAAGCAGAGGCAGAGTTAGTATCTGGATACCAAACAGAATATTCAGGAATGATGTATGCAATGTTTTGGTTGGGCGAATATGCAAATATTCTATTAATGTGTGCATTAGGTTCTATATTGTTTTTAGGTGGTTGGCTCTCACCTTTAGATATTTTTCCCTTTACAATGGTACCAGATCCACTGTGGCTAGTTATAAAAATACTTTTTTTATTTATTTTATTTGCTTTAGTTAAAGCTATTGTACCAAGATATAGATATGATCAATTGATGAGACTAGGATGGAAAGTATTTTTACCAATTTCATTAATTTGGGTTGTTTTAACTTCTGGCTACTTATTGTATTTTGATCTATTACCAAAAAGCTAATTATGAAAATTTCAAGATTTATAAAAACTGTTTTTATGTTTGATTTTTTAAGAGGTTTAATGATCGCGATAAAAGAAATGTTTAAACCAAAAAAAACTATCAACTACCCTTTTGAAAAGGGTAAAATAAGTCCAAGGTTTAGAGGAGAGCACGCATTAAGAAGATATCCTAATGGAGAAGAAAGATGTATTGCATGTAAGTTATGTGAAGCTGTTTGTCCAGCGCAAGCAATTACAATAGAGTCTAGTGAAAGAGAAGATGGTAGCAGAAAAACTACTAGATATGATATCGATATGCTAAAGTGCATATATTGTGGTTTATGCGAAGAGTCTTGTCCTGTAGATGCGATTGTGCAAGGCCCAAATTTTGAGTTCGCAACAGAAACCAGAGAAGAGCTGTATTATACAAAAGAAAAACTTCTTGAAAATGGAGACAGATGGGAAAGTGTTTTAGCCGCAAATATTAAGGCAGATAATCCACATAGATAATTATTTACATGCCAGCTCACGCATTTTTTTTTTACATATTTTCATTAATAGCAATTGTATCAGCAATAATGGTAACAGCTTCAAAAAACACAGTTCACTCAGTTTTTTTTTTAATCTTAGATTTTATTAGTATTTCTTGCTTATTCATTTTAATAGGTGCAGAATTTCTTGGAATGATAATGTTGATTGTATATGTGGGCGCTGTAGCTGTATTGTTTTTATTTGTGGTTATGATGTTGAACGTTGCTCAGCAAAAAAACCAATGGTTTGGTGCTGTCACAGGAAGCAAACATATTCCAGTAGGAATGATTGTGAGTTTAATAATTTTCTTTGAATTATTAATTGTGATTGGTGGATGGAAATTAAAACCTGATTTAAGTAATGACTTTATAAATCTTTCGACTACCAATATTACAAATACACATTCTATTGGCAATGTCCTTTATACAGATTATATACACTTGTTTCAATTAT
>CACNQD010000003.1 GCA_902622545.1 uncultured Pelagibacteraceae bacterium | reverse complement strand
TAGCTATAGTTCTAACACATGCTCACGAAGATCATATAGGTGCTATTACTCAAATATGGCCAAAGTTAAATTGTAAAATTTTTGCAACTCCCTTTACTGCTGCTCTTGTTGTAGAAAAATTCAGAGAAAAAAATATTGATATAACGACTTATCTTAACATTGTTCAACTTAATGGAAAAATTAATTTAGAGAATTTTGAAATCGATTTTATAACATTAACACACTCAATTCTTGAACCAAATGGATTAAGAATAAAAACACCTTTAGGAAATGTTCTTCACACTGGTGATTGGAAGTGTGACCCAGATCCTTTGATAGGAAAAAAAATAGACTCAGACAAGTTAAAATTAATTGGAAAAGAAGGTGTATTAACAATGATTTGTGACTCTACAAACGTCTTTAGCATTGGTAGATCAGGATCCGAGTTAAGTGTAAGAAAAAGTTTATTAAAAATAATTGGGAGACTAAAAAAAAGAGTCATTGTGACCTCTTTTGCATCTAACGTAGCAAGGATGGAAACAATATTTTATTGTGCAGAAAAAACCGGAAGACAAATTTCATTAGTTGGAAGATCAATGCACCGAATTTATAAAGCAGCAAGACAATGTGGATATTTAAAAAATGTGATTGATCCAATTGATCCAAGAGATGCAAAAAAAATATCAAGAGACAAAATAATATATCTTTGTACAGGTAGCCAAGGTGAACCAATGGGAGCTATGAATAGAATATCTAATTATACTCATCCAGATGTATTTATTGAAAAAGATGATACTGTAATATTTTCTTCAAAAATAATACCAGGTAATGAAAAAAAACTTTCAAAATTACACAACACTCTAGTTTTAGAGGGTGTAGAAGTTATTAATGAGGAAAATGAGTTTGTACATGTATCAGGCCATCCAAATAGAGATGATCTTAAAGATATGTACAACTGGATTAAACCTAAATCTGTAATACCAGTTCACGGAGAACATAGACACATTCTTGAACACCTTTCTTTTGCCAAAGAAATGAATGTTCCATATCCGATAAAAGCAAAAAATGGAGACATAATTAAAATTGCGCCATGTGAAAAACCTGAAGTATTTGATAAAGCACCATCAGGTAAACTTTATGTAGATGGTGATATAAGTGTCTTTGAGGACTCCAGATCAATAAAAGAAAGAAAAAATTTATCTATTAATGGCAGTCTTGAGGTAACAATTTTAGTGAATAATAAAGGAAATATATACGACTCACCGGTTATATCAGCAAAGGGACTACCAATAGAAAATTTAGAAGAATTTAAATTTGGACTGGAAAAAGAAATAAATAAAACAGCGAGAACATTTGCGTTGAATAATATAAAACAAGAAGAAAATGCTATTAACGCACTAAAAACAGTTTGCAGAAAGTTTACGAAAGAGCAAGTGGGAAAAAGGCCATTTACTAATATAAATTTAGTTAATATTTAATATGAGTATTACTGGTTCGCTCATAATTTTTGTTTTAATTTGGTGGATCATTTTTTTTTCATTATTACCAATAGATGTTGAAAGAAAACACAAGGAAATGGTTGAAGGTGCAGATAAGGGATCGCCTGAAAATCCTAAAATTATCAAAAAAATAATTTATACAACCATAATAACCTCAATTATTTTTATAGGTATATTCATGTTAGTAAAGTATGATTACCTTAATTTAAGAAGGTTTATTTCGTAATGTTTTTTTCTACTTTATTAATTCCTATTTTAAAAAATTATCCCTCTGAGGCAAAAATTAAGTCACATAAATTAATGTTAAGAACAGGAATGATAAAACAATCTTCTGCAGGCATATATTCTTGGTTACCTTTGGGTTTCAAAGTGATGAAAAAAATAGAAAATATTGTAAGAGAAGAACAAAATAAAATTTTTGCACAAGAAATATTAATGCCAACTATACAATCCAGTGAAATTTGGAAAGAGAGTGGTAGATATGAAGATTATGGAGAAGAGATGTTAAGAATTACGGATAGACAAAAAAGAGAAATGTTATATGGACCGACTAATGAAGAATTAATAACTGACATATTTAGAAATAGTATAAAGTCATATAAATCTTTACCACAACTTTTGTATCATATTCAATGGAAGTTCAGAGATGAATTGCGACCAAGATTTGGGATAATGCGTTGTAGAGAATTTTATATGAAGGATGCTTATTCTTTTGATCTTAATGATGATTTAGGTGAACATTCTTATAATAAATTTTTTTTATCATATCTTAAAACTTTCAAAAGGCTTGAGTTAAAAGCAATCCCTATGGCAGCAGACACGGGTCCTATAGGAGGTAATTTATCCCATGAATTTATTATTTTAGCTGAAACCGGAGAAAGCAAAATTTATACTGATAAGAATATTTTTGAAGTTGATCATACAGATTGTACTTTAGAAAAAACATCATTAACAAATTTAAGAAAAAAATTTGATAATTATTATGCAGTCACCGATGAAAAATTCAATAAAGCTGAATTTGACAAATTAGTCACAAAAGAAAATCAATTAGAGACAAAAGGTATAGAAGTTGGCCATATATTTTATTTTGGAGATAAATATTCTAAGCCAATGAACGCATCTGTAGACTACAACGGTAAAAAAGTCTTCGTAAAAATGGGATCTTATGGTGTAGGAGTTTCGAGATTAGTTGGTGCCATAATAGAGGCTAAATTTGATGAGAAAAATGAAAACATGATCTGGCCAATAAATGTAGCACCATATGAATGTGCAATTTTACCATTAGTTTCAAAGAACGATAAAACAAATTTAGAAAGATCTATTAATATATTTAACAATCTTAAAGATAGAAATATTGATGCAATCATTGATGATACGGATGAAAGCTTTTCATCAAAAATGAAAAAGTTTAATCTTATTGGTGCTCCCTATCAAATCCTTTTAGGAAAAAAATCAGATGATGAAATGTTAGAATTTAAAAAAGTTGGCGAGAAGTCATCTAAATTAAAAATAGACGACATTATAAAGATTATAAATTCAAAAAAAAAAAATTGATCTCAAACTTAGAAAAAGAAATAACATTTAGATATTTGAAAACTAGAAAAAAGGATGGTTTTCTAAATATTATCACAATATTTTCATTTATTGGAATTAGTTTAGGTGTAGCTGTTTTAATCATTGTAATGTCAGTAATGAATGGTTTTAGATCTGATCTTATAAAAAAAATTAATGGATTTAATTCTCATGCTACGATCCAAAGTTATGATGGTTTATTTAATATAAAAAAATTGGATAATTCTAATTTAAAAAGTCAGATTGATGGGTTCTTGATCAGCAACAATGGTGAAGGTATTATAATTAATGAAAAAACTACCAAAGGGGTTTTGTTAAGAGGATATAAAAAACAGGAATTTCAAAATCTTAATATAGTAAAAAAACTAGACTTTTCAGGCTCTAAAATTTTAGATAAAAGTGAAATTTCAATTAGTCGAGAACTAGGTTATGATTTAGATCTAAAAATCGGAGATAAATTAAGTTTAATATTTTCCTCTTTTGAAGAAACTCTTATCGGATCATTCCCAAAACAAAAAACTTTTAAAATTAACTCCTTTTATAATAGTGGTTTTAATGATTTTGATAAAAATATTGCTTTTGTAAATATTGATGATTTGGAAAACCAATTAAATTTGAAACCAAATAGCAGATTTTTAGAAATTTACTTTAAAGATCCAACGGATATAAGTAAAATAAAAAAGGAATTGGATAAATTTTTCCCCAATGATTTAATTTATACATGGTCAGATTTAAATAAACCTCTTTTCTCGGCATTAAAAGTGGAGAGAAATGTGATGTTTATTATTTTGTCTTTAATAATCGTTGTTGCTGCATTTAATATAATTTCTGGCTTAACAATCCTAGTAAAAAACAAGACTAGAGAAATAGCAATTTTAAAATCTATTGGAGTTAAAAATAATTCTATAAAAAAAATCTTTTTTTTAGTTGGATTTACTATTGGGACTAGTGCAACATTTTTTGGTGTAACATTAGGAGTTATATTTTCAATATACCTAGAAAATATAAGACAATTTGTGAGCAATTTATTTAATATAACTTTATTTCCTGAGGAGATTTATTTTTTAAGTACAATGCCTTATGAGTTAGACTTTAAGTCGATTCTTTTCATTTCAATTTGCTCAATTTTCTCAACTTGTTTAGTTTCACTGTTTCCAGCTATTAAGGCCTCTAAACTGGATACCATTAAATCACTTAAATATGAATAATATGATTATCTTAAAAAATATTTATAAAAATTATTACTCATCAAAAAAAATTGAAGTTTTGAAAAATGTTAATTTTATTTTTAAAACAGGGAAAATATATTCTTTAATGGGACCCTCTGGATCAGGAAAATCTACCTTGCTTAACCTTATTTCCTTAATTGATAAGCCATCAAGTGGTTACATTAAATTCGATAATCTTATAATAGATCAGGAAGATAATGATAAAAAAGATAATATAAGATCAAAAAAAATTGGCATAATTTATCAAGACAAAAATTTATTGTCTGATTTTAACGTTTTGGAAAATATTTATATGGCAAGATTATCTTTAGATAACAATAAAAAAAAAGCTGTATCAGATGCTAAAGATATAATAAGAAAAGTTGGATTAGATAAAAGACTAAGTCATTTTCCAAGTCAATTATCTGGCGGCGAATCTCAAAGAGTAGCAATATCAAGAGCGTTAATAAATTCACCTGATATAATTTTAGCGGATGAACCTACAGGAAATTTAGATTACAATAACGCTAAAGAAATATTTAAATTATTATTTAGTCTCAAAAATAAAAATAGGATAATTATTTTTGCAACTCACAATAGACATTTTGCTAATATATCAGATTGCAAATTGAATTTAATTAATGGTAAGATATCCTCCATTGATGGAGGAAATTAACAAATCTTTTAATCACTTCAAATTACACACTCAATACTCTATTTGTGAGGGTGCAATTAAAATTGAAGATCTAGAAAAATTTTGTAAAAATAATAAAATTAAATCTATAGGTATTTCAGACACTTCAAATTTATGTGGAGTTTTGCAATTTTCTGAAACTGTATCAAAATCTAAAACCCAACCAATTATCGGATCTCAAATTAAATTTAAGCATAAAGATCTAATTGGCTTAATACCAATAATTGCTAAAAACGATGTTGGGTATAAAAATTTAGTAAAGTTGTCGTCAAATTCTTATCTAAAACATAAAGATTTTAACGAACCATTTTGTGAATTCAAAGATCTAATAGAATACAAAGATGGACTAATAATTACACTTGGCAGCTTAAATAGTTTGATTGGTGATTTATTTTTAAAAGATAGTTTAGATGAGATAAAACAAATTTATATTTTTTTCAAAGATTTGTTGAAAAATAACTTTTATATAGAAATTCAAAGACATAATGATATTAATGAAAAAAATTTAGAAATTTATAATCTCAGTTTATCAAAAGAGTTAGATATACCAATTATTGCATCTCAAGAAGTATATTATTTAGAGAAAGATTTACACGAAGCACATGACGCATTAATGTGCATTGGATCAAAAAATTATATTAATGATAAGAATAGATTTAAATTTTCTAATAACCATTACCTTAAAAGCAATGAGGAAATGTGTAAATTATTTTTTGATCTACCCGAGGCATTAGAAAATAATTTTAATTTACCTCAGAGATGTAGTTTCAGACCTGTTTCATCTAAACCTGTATTACCTAATATTGGATCAGAAAAAACCTATACAGCTGACGATACTCTTAAAAAAGAAGCTGAGAAAGGTTTAAGAGTAAGATTAAAAAATTATAGAAATGAAATTTCTAATCTTAATATCAGTGATTATAAAAAAAGGCTTAATCATGAAATTAATATTATTTGTAAAATGAGTTATGCAAGCTACTTTTTAATAGTATCTGATTATATAAAATGGGCCAAAGATAATGATATCCCTGTAGGTCCTGGTAGAGGATCAGGTGCTGGTTCACTTGTCGCTTGGTGTCTCTTTATTACAGATGTTGATCCTTTAAAGTTTGATTTGATTTTTGAAAGATTTCTTAATCCTGATAGAATTTCAATGCCTGATTTTGATATAGATTTTTGTGAGGAAAAAAGGGATTTGGTATTTGATTACCTTAACAAAAAATATCCTGGCTCAGTTGCACATATCATCACATTTGGAAAACTAAAAGCAAGAATGGTCATAAGAGATGTAGGTCGAGTAATGGGTTTGCCTTACGGTTTTGTTGATAGTATTTGCAAAATGATACCTTTCGATCCATCAAGACCAATGAATTTAAACCAATGCATTAACTCTGAACCTAAGTTACAAAATCTTATAAAGGATGATAAAAGAGTAGAGCGTCTAATAAATTTATCTCTTAAACTAGAAGGTTTAAATCGTAATTTTGCTACTCATGCTGCAGGAGTTGTTATAGCAGATAAAAATTTATCGGACACCGTTCCACTTTATAAAGACCCATCTTCTAATTTGTTACTTCCATCAACCCAATTTGACATGTACTCAGCTGAGAATGCCGGACTCATAAAATTTGACTTTTTAGGACTAAAAACTCTCACTGTTATAAGTAAGACACAAACTTTAATTAAAAAAAAAATAAAAGATTTTGATATACAAAAAATTGAATATAACGATGAAAAGGTTTACACGCTATTATCATCTGGCAAAACAGTTGGACTATTTCAATTAGAAAGCTCAGGAATGAGAGAAGCATTAATACAAATGAAACCAAATCGTCTTGAAGATATTATTGCATTAGTTGCATTATATAGACCTGGTCCTATGAGTAATATTTCAATTTACAATGATTGCAAACATGGAAAAAAAGAGCCTGAGTATTTACATCCAAAATTAGAAAAAATATTAAAACCTACATATGGAGTAATAATTTATCAAGAACAAGTTATGCAAATTGCTCAAATCTTATCAGGTTTTTCTCCAGGTGAAGCAGATCTGTTAAGAAGAGCTATGGGAAAGAAAAAAAGAGCAGAATTAGAAAGACAAAAAAATAGATTTGTAGAAGGTGCTTTTAAAAATGGTATTAGTAAAGACATTGCGGCAGGAATTTTTTTAAAAATTGAGCCATTTGCAGAATATGGTTTCAACAAGAGTCATGCCGCTGCTTATGCAATAATCGCTTATCAAACTGCATATTTAAAAACTTATTTTCAAGAGGAATTTTTTGCAGCGTCTATGTCAATGGAATTATCTAATCAAAAAAAATTGAGTGAATTTTGCGAAGAAATAAAAAGATTAAAAGTCAACATTGTTAGACCTAATATAAATGAATGTTATGCAGATTTTTGTTCAGATGATAAAAATTTTTATTATGCATTAGGTGCTATAAAAAATGTAGGCTACGAATCTATTTCAAATATAATTTCAGAAAGAGATAAAAATGGCAAATTTAAATCAATCTCAGACTTTCTAAACAGAATTAATCCTAAAGATATTAATAAGTTACAATTAGAAGGGCTCACTAAAGCAGGTGCATTCGATTGTATTTTTGCCAACAGACGAGCTCTTTACGACTCAATACCCAATCTAATACTTAAATCAAAAAATATATTTGAAAATAAACTTCAAAATCAAATCGAAATGTTTTCATTAAAAGAAAATCCAGCAGAGGATGAAATTATATCTGATCAACCAGAATGGAAATTTCAAGAAAAAATGCTCAAAGAATTTGAAACAATTGGATTTTACCTTTCTGATCATCCTTTAAACCAATATAAAGATATATTTGTTGATTACAGTATCTCTAAATATTCTGACTTTATAAATAATGAGCATCAGTTGGAGGGTATGGTTGCAGCTACAATTTTAAAAATTCAGGAAAAAAAAACACAAAAAGGGACCTCATATGCAATCATTAAATTTTCTGATTTAGGTGGTGTTTTTGAGTTATTTCTTTTTTCGGATATTTTAGAACTAAATAGAGAAAATATTAAAGAAGGAAAATCTGTTATTTTAAATATTTTTAAAAACTTTAATAATGGAGATCAAAAAGTTAGGACAAATGTAAAAAAAATCATTACTCTTGATGAAATATTAAACAAACCAATTAACAATTTAAAGATTAAATTAAATAATTTTGAAAATCTTAATCAACTATCTAAAATATTAGATAAGAAAGGAAATGTAGAAATTATATTTGAGGTGTTTAAAAGTAATAAACAATATACGCTAAGATTAAAAAATAAACGATTTGTTGATAAAAACGTTTTAAATTCTATCAAAAATCAAGGTATTTTAGCTTCTATTTTTTAATAAAATACTTGCCTTTCATTAATAAACTTAATATTAACACTTAAAACTCACACAGTTAGTGGTTTAATACCTCCGGTCCTTAAATGGAAATGACTGTGGCGGAATAACCGGGAAAAATTATGAAGATACCAAATTTATCTATTGAACAGCTACTAGAGGCAGGAGTACATTTAGGTCATAAAACCCTTAGATGGAATCCAAAAATGAAAAAATACATTTTTGGAAAGAGAGATTCGGTACATATTATAGATTTAACGCAAACCTTAGAGTTAACAAATAAAGCTCTAGAAAAAATATACGAGGTGATATCAAACAATGGCAAAATATTATTCATCTCTACTAAAAAACAAGCATCCGAGTCTATTGCCGAACTAGCAAAATCTACAGAACAGTATTTCGTAAATTATAGATGGCTAGGAGGTATGTTAACTAATTGGGGAACTATATCTAATTCTATTAAAAAACTTCAAAAAATAGAAGTAGATCTAAAAGCTGAGAATAGAGGATTTACGAAAAAAGAACTACTTAAAATGGGAATACAAAGAGATAAACTTCAGAGATCATTAGGGGGTATTTCAGAAATGAAAAAAATTCCAGATTTAGTATTTATTATAGACACTAATTATGAATCTTTAGCAATAAAAGAGTCTATAAAACTCAACATTCCTATAATTGCAATTTTAGACACAAACTCAGATCCAGATGGTATAGATTATCCAATACCAGGCAATGATGACGCAAGAAGATCTATTGATCTTTATTGTAGTCTGATTAAAGAAACAATAGAAAATGCTAAAAAAGAAGCTCCGAAAGTAGAAGAATCAAAAATAGAAGATAAGCCGAAAAAACTTGAAAAATCTACCACCAAAAAAAAGATAAATTAAACTTTCAAAAATGGCTGATATTGAAAAAATTAAAAAAATAAGATCCTTGAGTGGTGCCGGTTTTAAAGATTGTAGTTTGGCTATGAACGAAGCTCAAGGAGATATTGAAAAAGCAATCGAAATTTTGAGAGTTAAAGGCATTTCTAAAGCCTCAAAAAAAATGTCGAGATCTGCAAATGAGGGAATTATTTCAATTTGCGAAAATGATAAGAATACTTCAATGCTTGAAATTAATTGTGAAACAGATTTTGTGGCAAAAAATGAGGATTTTATAAATTTTGCTAAAGAATTAAGCGATATTAACAATAAAGTTAAATCAAATAAAGAAAAATTGTTATTTTCAAATATGAAAAATAATAAATCAGTAAATGATAATTTATTAGCTTTAATATCAAAAATAGGTGAAAAAATTACAATAGGTAGATCAAAAACATTAGACAATTTAAATCAAAAAATATTCAAATATCATCATACAGTTATAAAAGATAATTTATCTAAATTGGGCGTCTTAGTTTCAATAAATGCAAACGATGACTCGGATAAACTAAAAAATTTTGGAAAACAACTTAGCATGCATATTGCAGCATTAAACCCTCTAGCAATAGATATTGATGGTATAGATCGTCAAGTCATAATTAAAGAGGAAGAACTAATTGCTGAAGAACTTAAAACCACAGGTAAACCTTTGGATATAATTAAAAAAATTAGTCAAGGTAAAATAAATAAGTTTAAGGAGGAAAATTCACTTCTTAACCAAAATTGGGTTATGGAACCAAAAAAAAAAGTAAAAGATGTAATAAAAGAATTAAATATAGATGGCCTTAAAGTAAATGAATTTTTTCGGATCAAGATTGGGGAATAAATGTTTGAACATGAAAATTATAAACAAAAAATGAAAAAAACAATTGATGTTTTTAATAAAGAATTAAGCTCTCTGAGAACAGGCAGAGCAAACGCCAACATGTTAGATCTAGTCAAAGTTGATGTATATGGACAAAAAATGCCAATTAATCAGTTAGGAACTGTTACAACACCAGAACCAAGAATGATAAATATACAAGTTTGGGACTTAAATAATGTAAATTTGATAGACTCTTCAATTAAAAAATCAGAATTAGGTTTAAATCCACAAATAGATGGACAGCTAATAAGACTCCCAATTCCTAATTTAAGTGAAGAAAGAAGAGGTGAGATGAAAAAGATGGTTAAAACAATGGGAGAAAAATGTAAAGTTTCAATTAGAAATATTAGAAGAGAGGCTAATGATAATTTAAAAAATCTTTTAAAAAAAAAAGAGATCTCCGAAGATGATGAAAAAAAAAATGAAAAAAATATTCAAGATTTAACAGACGAGTATATAAAATTAATAGATGAAAAAGTATCATCCAAAGAAAAAGAAATAATGACTATATGAACCCAATTAAACATGTTGCCATTATCATGGATGGTAATGGGAGGTGGGGTATAAACAAAAAAAGATCTAGAAACTTTGGACATAAACAAGGTTTAAAAACTGTTGAAAAAATCATTATAGAAAGCTTAAAAAAGAACATAAAATTTCTTACTTTGTTCGCATTTTCAACAGAAAACTGGAAAAGACCAAAAAGTGAAATTAAATTTTTATTTTCTTTGCTAGAAGATTTCCTCGTTAAAAACATTAAAGATTTTAATAAAAAAAAAATAAAATTATCAGTAATCGGAAAAAAAAAATTTTCAAAAAAATTAAATAAACTTCTTAAAGAATCAGAAAAATTAACTTCTAAAAATAATAAATTACAGATTAATTTAGCATTAAACTATGGATCTAAAAGTGAAATAGTTAATGCCTTTATGGTAATAAAAAAAAAAGGTTTAAAAATAAGTGAAAAAACGATTTCAAGAAATCTATATACATCAGATATACCAGATCCAGATATTCTTATAAGAACAGGTAATACTAATAGATTGAGTAACTTTTTACTATGGCAATTAGCATATTCCGAAATTTTTTTTGAAAAGAAGTTATGGCCAGATTTTAATAAAAATGACTATAATAGAATAATTAATAATTATAAAAAAATAAAAAGAAATTTCGGAAATATTTAATGAAAAATGAATTTGAAAAAAGATTGTTAACATCTATCTTAATTATGCCAATAGCTTTATTTTTTATTATTAAAGGGTCTTTTTTTTTCATATTTTTTATAAGCGCTATTTCTTTAATAACAATTTATGAGTGGTTTAAATTATCAAAGAATTTAATAATTTTTAAAATAATAGGTACAATATTTATTATCTTTTCACTTTATTCTGCTTATTTATTAAGAGATGATAAAGGAGTTTATATTTTTTTATTTATTATAATTATTTCTATTCTAACAGACGTGGGTGGATATACATTTGGTAAAATTTTTAAAGGACCAAAGTTAACAAAAATTAGCCCTAAAAAAACTTACTCAGGAGTTGTAGGAGGCTTTTTATTATCGATAATTGGAGGAAATGTTTATTACTATTCGTTTATGGAAGATCTATTGAATACAAATCATTACTTTTTAATTTCAATTTTTATTTTTTTTATATCTCTGATAAGTCAATTAGGAGATTTAATAGTTTCATTTTTTAAACGCATTGTTAAAACTAAAGACACAGGAAAAATTTTACCTGGTCACGGAGGATTACTAGATAGAATTGATGGTATGATTTTTACCATACCGAGCGGGTATGTAATTATAAAATATTTTATTTTTTAAAAAAAATGAAAAAAAAAATAGCTATATTGGGTTCAACGGGTTCTATTGGAAAGCAAACATTAGAAATTATAAAAAGAAACAAACATAATTTTGAAATATCCCTTTTAACAGCTGATAAAAACCATGTTTTATTGTCAAAACAAATAAAAGAATTTAGAGTAAAAAATATAATAGTTACTAATAAAAAAAGTTTTCAAATATTAAAAAAAAAATTCAATAAATTAAATATTTCAAACAACTTAGATAAGATTGATAAAGTTATTACTACAAAATTGGATTACACTATGAGTTCAATATCAGGTTTTAAAGGATTAAAACCTACAATAAAAATAATAAAAAGAACCAAAACTATTGCTATAGCTAATAAAGAGTCAATTATCTGTGGCTGGAATTTGATTAGAGAACAATTAGAAAAATATAAAACTAAATTTATACCAGTTGACTCTGAACATTTCTCTATTTGGTCTGTAATAAAAAATATTAGACCTGATAAAGTAGAGAGTGTGATAATAACAGCTTCAGGAGGTCCGTTTTATGCACTAAAGAATAATAAGATTAAAAAAACACCAATGTTAGCCACCAATCATCCGAATTGGAAAATGGGAAAAAAAATTTCCACAGATTCTGCAACATTAATGAATAAAGTTTTTGAAGTTATAGAGGCAAAAAAAATTTTTAATTTAGAACTAAACAAATTTAATATATTAATTCATCCAAAATCTTACATACACGCTATAGTAAAACTTAAAAGTGGATTGATAAAATTGGTTGCACACGAAACAGATATGAAAGTACCGATTTTTAATTCATTATATAGTGACGATAATTATCTAAAGTCAAAAAAAATTGATATAGAAATATTAAATAACTTAAATTTAAACAAAGTAGACAAAAATAAGTATCCATTGATTAAAATATTAAAATTAATTCCTAAAAGGGAATCATTATTTGAAACTGTATTGGTGTCAGCAAATGATGAATTAGTAAGTTTATTCTTACAAAAGAAAATAAGTTTTGATGATATCTCACTTAGGTTAAATAAAATTATTAAGAATAAAAATTTCCTAAAATATAGGCAAAAAAAGGTGAAAAATTTAACTCAAATTGAAAAATTAAATAACTTTGTAAGATTGAAAACAAAATCTTTAAGTGTAATATCCAATTTCAAATGAAGAAATTTTTTATATCACTGATTCTTTTGTGCGTATTTTTTACATCTGCTAAAGCGGAAGTAATTAAAGATGTTAAATTAGAAAATAATAAAAGAGTTACCAAAGAAAGTATAATTGCTTTTGGAAATATTAAACTAGGTTTCGATTATTCAGAAGCCGAAATAAATCAAATTTTAATAGATTTATACGATACAAACTTTTTTTCAGATATAAAGATAAATGTAAAAGACAATATTTTAATAATAAATGTAAATGAAAAAAAAATCGTACAAACTATAATTATTAAGGGCGTTAAGTCTAAAGAGAATACTAAGAAAATTCTAAAACAATTAAATTTAAAAGATAAAAGCCCTTTTGATAAGTTTACTGCAGAACAAGATCTTTTAAGAATCAAAAATTCTCTTAGCAGATCGGGATATTATTTTGCTAAAGTAGATGTGAAAGTAAAAGAAAATAATAATGACACTGTCGATCTAATTTACGATATAGAAACTGGAGAAAAAGCTCTAATCAACAACATTAAATTTACAGGAAACAAATTTTACAAAGATAGAAAACTCAGAAGCGTTATTGTTAGTGAGGAGAATAAATTTTGGAAGTTTATTAGTAATAAAAAATTTTTAGACGTTAATAGAATTGAACTTGATAAAAGACTATTAAAAAATTTTTATTTAAATAAAGGATATTATAACGTTAAAATCGAAAGTTCTTCTGCAGTTTTTAATGATAATTTCTTTGAATTAATTTATAATATAAATTCTGGTAATAAATATTTAATTAATAATGCAAAACTGGATATTCCCATAGATTACAATCCAGATGATTTTGCAAAAGTTAGAAAGTCAATTAATAAACTTAAAGAAAAAAAATATTCTTTAAATCAAATAAACAAGGTAATTAAGGAAATTGACAAAATATCAGTATCAAGACTTTATGATTTTATTGATGCAACGATTGAGATAGATGAAATTGAAGAAAACAAATTAGATTTAGTGTTTACAATAGTCGAAAGTGAAAAATTTTTTGTTAATAGAATTAATATATTTGGAAATAATGTTACTGAAGAAAAAGTTATTAGAAACCAACTTGAGGTTGATGAAGGTGACCCTTTTAATAAGCTATTACATGCTAAATCTATAAATAATTTAAAAGCATTAAGAATATTCGCAGAAGTTAAAGATGAAGTAATAACTGTTGGAGACTCTCAGCAAAAAGATATTAAAATTACAGTAGAAGAGAAGCCTACTGGAGAAATTTTAGCTTCAGCAGGAGTTGGTAATGATGGTGGTACAGTTGGATTCTCAGTTTCTGAAAAAAACTTTATGGGTAGAGGTGTTGGTCTAGTATCTTCTTTGTCTTTAAGTGAGGAAAAAGTAAAAGGTGAATTTACAGTTAACAATCCAAATTTTAATTATACAGAAAAAGCATTATCAACTAGTATTTTTGCCATAAATACAGATAAAATGGCAGACAGTGGTTATGACTCTAGTGAAGCAGGGTTTAGCTTTGGAACTAAATTTGAACAATACGATAATTTGTTTTTTAACCCCACATTTAAAACTGTTGCTGAAAAATTAGAAACTAACTCATTAGCTAGCTCTTCAATAAAAAAACAAGAAGGCAACTATTTTACTTCTACAATTGGTTATGCATTTGATTATGATGTTAGAAATCAAAAATTCCAAACATCTGACGGATTTAGAAGTAAATTTTCTCAAATTTTACCAGTGATATCTGAAAGTAACACTGTTACCTCAAATTATATTTATGATCATTATTTAACAGTTTCTGAAACAACAGCAAGTATTGGTTTATATCTTAAAAATACAGTTGGTTTGAGTGATGATGTTAGAATTTCAGAAAGAATAGGTATACCAAGAAAAAGACTAAGAGGTTTTAAACCAGGAAGAATAGGTCCTGTTGATCAAGGAGATGACCACGTAGGGGGGAACTATGCTGCAGCTCTAAGTTTTACTAGTAATTTACCAATGGTAGCACCAAACCTTCAAAATTTTGAGTTTAACTATTTTTTAGATCTAGGAAATGTATGGGGTACAGACTACAGATCTTCAAATTTTGATGATTCAAATTTTTTAAGAGTATCGACAGGAGCTGGTGTGGAATGGTGGACACCAGTGGGACCATTAAATTTAACTTTCTCCCATGCAATCCAAAAGAAAAGCACCGACGAATTTGAGGGATTTCAATTTAATATCGGAACAACCTTTTAATGTTTAAAAAGTTAATAATTATAAATATTTTTTTTTTAATTTTTACATATTCTTACTCTGAAGAACAAAAAATCGTTTATTTGAATGTAGACAAAATAATGCAACAATCTAAAGCAGGTAAATCAATTAAAAAACAACTAGAAAATTTATATGAAGAAAATCTAGAAAAATTTAAAAAAAACGATGAAATACTGAAAAATAAAGAAAAAAAAATAATTGCACAAAAAAATATATTAAGTAAGGAGGATTTTCAAAAAGAACTAACAAACCTAAGATCAGAAATTATAAATTTTCAAAAAGAACAGGTTAAAGCGAGGGAGGATATAAATAAACTAAGAATAGGTGCTACAAATAAACTTATACTTAAATTATCTCCAATTTTACAAGAGTATGCGAAAAAAAATTCAATAAGTTTAATTCTTCAAAAAAAAAATATAGTTATGGGAAAAAAAGAAATTGAAATTACCGATGAAATACTTGCTATTACAGATAAGGAAATAAACAATATTAAAATTAATTAATGCAAAACTTGAATAAAAAAGATATAGAAAACTTATTACCACACAGAGAACCCATGTTGTTAATAGATGAGTTAATAAATATAAAAAAACTTTTCTCAGCAACAGCAATAGTAAATGTTAAAAAAAATAGTTTTTTTGTCCAGGGACATTTTCCTGGACAGCCAGTTATGCCAGGTGTTTTGATTGTTGAAGCATTTGGACAAGCTGCTGCAGCTTTAACAGCTCACGGTCTGGATAAAGAAACTTATGAAAATAAACTTGTTTATTTAATGAATGTGGAAAAAGCAAGATTTAGAAATCCGGTATTACCAGATTGTAGACTCGAGCTTTATATTGAAGCTGTGAGATCTCACGGACGTGTTTGGAAATATAAAGGTGAGGCTACCGTTGATAATAAAAAAATGGCTGATGCTGTATGGTCTGCAACAATTGTTGATAGGAAATAATTAGCAATAAATCTTGATAAGCATTTAGAGTAAGTTTTGATATTAAACTTATTAATGAATAATCCTTTTTTTAAAAACTCTGGACCTTATAAAATCAGCGATTTACTAAAATTGATATCTATAAAAGACCAATCTTTTTCAGACGAAGAAATAAACAATATTAAAGATTTAAGTTCGTCAATAAAAGGAGACATAACTTTTTTACATTCAAAAAAGTACGGTGAACTTGCTAAATCTACAAATGCATCATTTTGTGTGACCAGTGAAAATTTAAAATCATTATTACCAAATACTTGCAAAACAATAATTTCAGATAAAATTTTATTAGATGTTGCTAAAATAACTAAAAAATTTTACCCAAATTCTGTTACAGATGATTTTGACGTTAAAGTTGAACAGATTGAAAATATACAATTTAAAAATAAAGTAAAATTCGGAAGAAATGTTTTAATTGGCAAGAATGTTAAAATTGGATCTAATTGCTTGATTGGACATAACTCTATCATTGAAACCAATGTATCAATTGGTGATAACTGTACAATCGGTTCAAATGTTATAATTAGAAACTCATTAATTAAAAATAATGTTCATATCTTAGATGGGTGCATAATAGGAAAAAAAGGTTTTGGTTTTTTTCCTGACAAAAAAGGTAATTTTAGATACCCACAAATTGGTGTAGTTATCATTGAGGATAATGTTGAAATAGGCTGTAGTTCAACAATTGACCGTGGATCACTCTCTAATACAGTGATTGGAAAAAATACTTTTTTAGACAACCAAATCCATATAGCTCACAATGTAAAGATAGGTGAAAATTGTATAATAGCTGGTCAAGTAGGATTTGCTGGAAGTTCAGTTATAGGAAACAATGTTATGATAGGTGGTCAAGCTGGAATTTCAGGTCATCTTAAAATAGGTAACAATGTTCAAATTGGTGGAGGTAGTGGAGTGATAAAAGATATTCCTGACAATACTAAAGTAATGGGGTATCCAGCAAAAAACTTAAAAAATTTTTTAAGAGAACATAAATGATACATAAAACTGCAATAGTAGATAAAAATGCTAAAGTTCATTCAAGTGTGAAAATTGGTCCTTTCAGTGTCATTGGCCCAAACGTTGAGATAAGCGAGAATGTTGTAATTTATTCCCATGTAAACATTGTTGGAAATACTAGTATTGGAAGTGGAAATAAATTCTATCCTTTTGCATCTATAGGTAATGATCCACAAGATTTAAAATATAATGGTGAAGATACCAAGTTAATTATTGGAAATAATAATAAATTTAGAGAATATGTAACCGTAAACCCAGGGACAGTTGGTGGAGGAGGATCAACAAAAATTGGAGATAATTGTCTTTTTATGATTTCTTCCCATGTCGCTCACGACTGTATGGTAGGTAATAATGTTATCATAGCAAATAATGTTCCATTAGGAGGTCATGTTATTATTGATGACAATGTAGTTATAGGAGGAAATTCTGCAGTCCAACAATTTACAAGAATTGGTAAAATGGCAATGATAGGAGGTATGACAGGGGTTCTAAATGATGTTATTCCTTATGGCCTCTCAACGGGAAATAGGAATATTTTACAAGGATTAAACTTAATTGGTTTAAGAAGAGCAAAATTTGAAAATAAAATAATAATGGAACTATCGGAGGCTTATAAAAAAATATTCGCATCAAAAAACATTAATGAAAATATTGATAAATTAAATGGCGTCTTTAAAGAAAATTCTTTGGTAAAAGATGTGATTGATTTTATTACTAAAGATAAAAAAAGATCTATTTGTACACCTTTTTCATAAAATGATAGGATTAATCTTTGGCGACACAGACTTTCCAAATCAAATTCTTAAAACTATAAAGAAAAAAAAAATAAAACATTTAATAATAGATTTATCAAAAACTAAAAAATTTAGACAAAATAAAAAAACTTATTCAGTTTCTTTAGGCCAGTTTGGTAAAATTATCAATATTCTGAAGAAAAATAATTGCAAAAATGTGTTATTTGCAGGAAAAGTCAATAAACCAAACTTTTCTAAATTAAAGTTAGATCTCAAAGGTATTTATTATATTCCAAGAATAATAAAGGCATCCACACTTGGGGATGCAGCAATTCTTAAAGAAATTATAAAAATATTAGCACAAAACAAAATTAAAACTGAAAATTCACTTAAATTTAATCCGGAGTTAACACTTAAAAGAGGTAATTATTCAAGAATTAAACCAAATAAACAAGATAAATTGGATATCAAAAAAGCAATTAAAACATTAAATAGTTTAAAACAATATAATTTTAGTCAAGGTGTTGTAATTAGAAACAATATAGTTGTTTCGATAGAAGGCAAGGGTGGAACTGAAAGAATGTTAGAAAAAAGCAGAAGCAAAAAATTCAAAAATCATGGAGTTATGGTTAAATTTCCAAAGAAAAAACAAGACCTTAGAATTGATCTCCCTACAGTAGGTTTAAAAACAATGAAACAAAGCAAAGCTGCTGGGTTAAAAGGAATTGTTGTGAAAAACAAACAACACATTTTTTTAGATAAAAACAAATGTATTAGCTTTGCCAATAAAAATAGGATGTTTATCTCTGTAAAATGAAAAAAATTTTTATTTTAACTGGTGAACCTTCAGGAGATAAATTAGCATCAACGGTAGTTGCTAAACTTAAACAAAAACATTCCGATGTAGAATATTTAAGTGTTGGTGGTTCTCATTTAAATTCACAGGGTGTCAAATCTATATATGATCTTAAAGAAATAACTTATATTGGTTTTACTAGCGTTATTTTGAATATATTAAAAATCAGAAACAAGATTAATACAACCGTTAAAAAAATAATTGAATTTAATCCTGACATATTACTAAGTGTGGATAGCCCTGATTTTACTTTAAGAGTTGCTGAAAAAGTTAAAAAGATAAATCCAAAGATAAAAACTATTCATTATGTTGCTCCCCAGGTATGGGTCTGGAGAGAAGGTAGGATCAAAAAATTTAAAAAATTTTTAGACCATATTCTTTTACTATTCAATTTTGAAAAAAAATACTTTGATAAAGAAAATATCATAAATACTTTTGTGGGCCATCCTTTACTGGAAAAAAAAGAACATATTAAGACTGATTTATCTAATTTAATAAAAAAAGATAAAAAAATAATATCCTTGTTTGCTGGAAGCCGAACATCAGAAACAAATTTATTATTACCAATACTATTAGATTTTATCAAATTAATGAATGAAAAATTTAATCAATATTATTTTATTTTTCATGCAACTGACCAAAATAAAAATTTAATAAAAGATGAATTAAAAAAAAAAAAATTAATTAATGTTGACGTTATATCGGATGAAAATATTAAATCTCAAATATTGTCAAAATCTGTATTTGCAGTAGCTAAATCTGGTACTATTTCTTTAGAGATTTGTAATTTAAAAATACCATCAATTATTATCTATAAAATGAATTTAATAAATTTTTTTATTGTAAAATTTTTAGTCAAAGTGAAATTTGCTAATATAATTAATATTATTAACCAAAAAGAAATAATACCTGAATTAATTCAAAATGAATGTAATTCAAAAGAAATCTTTAGATCTGTCGTTTATTTTTTAAAAAATCCAGAACTTATGAAAAAACAAATTAATAATGTTAGTAATACATTAGATGAAATCAAATCTAAAACCTCTTCCTCTGCTGAAGCTGCTGCTGTAGTTTCAAGCTATCTTGGCGTCTAATCTTTTTTGAACCTCTTTTTTTCCTAAAGACAATATAATATCATATATTCCCGGTCCAAATTTTGAACCAGTTAATACTATTCTTAAAGGCTGGCCAACACCTTTAAAATTTGTGTTATTAGATTTTATAAGACCATTAATAACTGGTTCTAAAATTTCTCTGCTAGGTTGATCTATCTTTTCAAATTGAGCTTTAAAGTCAGTAATTACCTTTTTTGCCTTTTCATCAATTAATTTAATATCATCTTTATTAAATATTACTTCATCAGTGATTATATACTGACCATTGATAAATATATCTTCTAAAGTTTTGGCTTTATTTTTTAAAAACGATATTGATTTTCTTATTTTATCTTCTTTATCAGTCTTTATTTCTTTCTTAAATTTATTACAGTATTCAATCAGTTGATTGAATAAGTCATTTTCATTCATGTTCTTAATGTAGTGTTCGTTCATAGACAAAATTCTGTTCATATCTAGCTTAGATGGAGATTTACCTATACCTTCAAGGTTAAAATATTTAATACTCTCTTCTATTGTAAATATTTCCTTATCTTTGTAAGACCATCCTAATCTTAAGAGATAATTTCTAAGAGCATCAGGCATAATACCAATCTTAGAATAATCATCTAAAGTTGAGATCTTGTCTCTTTTAGATAGCTTTTTTCCATCAATTGTATGTATTAATGGTATATGAGCAAAAGAAGGTATTTTCCATTTCATGGCTTGGTAAATTTGAATTTGTTTAAAAGTATTTATCTTATGATCATCCCCTCTAATTATGTGTGACATATTCATTTGATGGTCATCCACTGCTGCTGATAAATTATATGTTGGAGTACCATCATTTCTTAAGATTATAAAATCTTCGATCGTATTATTTTCAATTTCAACATCACCTTGAACTAAATCTTTTAATATAGATGTTCCATCTATTTTACTTTTAAATCTTATTACTGGTTTTATATCTTTAGGAGCATCAGTTTCTTTTTTATCTCTCCATTTTCTATCGTAAATATATGGAATTTTTTTTTGTTTAGCTCTCTTTTTTTGTTCCTCAATTTCTTCAGATGAACAATAACATTTATAAGCACTACCTTTATTTAATAATTCATGGGCAACTTTAATATGATCATCTATTTTTTTTGATTGTATGTATTCCTCCCCATCAAAATTTATACCTATCCATTTTAGTGAATTAATAATTTGTTTTCTATATTCCTCTTTAGATCTTTCTTTATCGGTATCTTCAATTCTTAAAAAAAAATTACCATTTTGATTTTTTGAATATAGCCAGTTAAATAAAGCTGTTCGAACTCCACCTATATGCAATGGCCCTGTCGGCGATGGAGCAAATCTAGTTGCTACTTTTGACATTTAATATTAGTAAACTATTTTTTTAGAAGTTTCTATACAAAGATACTAGAACACCCTGGACTTTTACTCTATCTGGACCAAAGATTTTGGTCTCGTAATTTTTGTTTGCACTCTCAAGTGCTATTGTTTTTCCTTTTCTTCTTATTCTTTTAAGCATAGCTTCATGGTCATCAATTAAAGCAACTACAATTTTTCCATTTTCTGCTGTATCTGTTTTTTTAACAATTACCGTATCACCCTCACTAATACCCGCTTCAATCATTGAGTCTCCTTGAACTTTCAAACCAAAGTACTCTCCATTTTTTTCAATATTATTGGGTAAAGGAACTCTCGATACCTCATTTTGTATTGCTTCAACTGGCGTTCCTGCAGCTATTTTGCCGAGAACCGGAACTTCATTCTTTTCTAAATCTTCTTCATCTAAACCACCTTTTATTACACTAGGTGAAAAAGAGTTATAAATATCATTTGCAGATGCGGTTTCAGGTAGTTTAACAACCTCTAATGCTCTAGCTTTATGTGCCAATCTTTTTATAAAACCTCTTTCTTCCAAGGCACTAATTAAACGATGAATTCCAGACTTTGACTTCAAATTTAACGATTCTTTCATCTCCTCATAAGAAGGAGATACACCTGAACTTCTCAACTTCTTGTTGATGAACATTAATAAATTTTTTTGTTTTTTTGTTAACATGAGAACAAATATCGTACAAATAATGTTCTATAAAAGTTCTCTACAATTAACAATAGTTAAAAAGATCAGTAAATTAGGGATTATTTGCCTACAGAACTGAAAAAATAGAATTATTGTCTAAATTTTTTAAAAGTGATTCACCAATTAAAAAAGTTTTAATCGATGTTTTATTAGATAGTTCTAACAGCTCTTCTTTTGTTTTAATGCCACTCTCAGATATTAGTGGCCCAGTATGATTTTTTAAAACATCATGAATATCAAAAGTTGTATTTATGTCAGTTTTCAAAGTTTTAAGGTTTCTATTATTAATCCCTATAAGAGCACTTTTAAACTTTAGTGCTTGTTTAGCTTCCTCAACTGTATGTACCTCAACAATTACAGTCATATTTAATTTTATTGCTTCTTCATATAACTCATTAGCTAAAGTTTCACTGACACCAGCCATTATAATTAGTATTGCATCGGCTCCATAACTTTTAGCTAAAGGAACTTGAAATTTATCAACGAAGAAATCTTTACAGAGAATTGGTAATTTAATTTTTTCTTTAATTTTACTAATATGTATTAGGTTTCCTAAAAAAAAGTCTTCTTCAGTTAAAACAGATAAACAGGTTACTTTATTTTGATTGTAAGTATCAGCTATTTCTACTGGATTATAATCTTTAATAATTATACCAGCAGATGGGCTTGCTTTTTTTATTTCAGCAATAATAGATAATTTTCTATTATTTATATTTTTTTGAATTTTATCTTTAAAGTTTATAAAAGAGTTATTTTTATCTATTGATTCAATTAAAATCTCTAATTTTGTAGTTTTTTTTAAATTTTCAATTTTCTCGATTTTCTTTTTAATTATTTTTTCAAGAATATTTTCAGCCATTTTGGATTTCCATTAAATGTTTATAAGACTTTCCTGACTTTATAAAATCTCTTGAGTGATTATAAGCTAATTTAAAATCATCGTATTTTTCCGATACAATTAAACCTGCGGCCGCATTTAGACATACAGCCTTAGAAAAATCATTGTCTTCACCTTTAAATATATTAATCAACTTATTTGCATTAAATTTTGCATCATTTCCTACAATTTTTTCAAACTTATCTGCATTAATGTTTAATTCTTTTGGATCAATTGTAATTTCAGAAATTTTATTATCTTTTAATTGGATGACATTTGTTTTTGCATATGGTGAAATCTCATCTAAACCGTCTTCGCTATTTACAATCCAAGCAAATTTAATATCCAAATTATTTAAAGCATTTGCAAAAATTTTTAGAAGTTTCTTTTCAAAAACTCCAACTACTTGTCTTTTTACTAAAGCAGGGCTACTTAAAGGACCAATCATATTAAATATTGTCCTTTTACCTATTTTTTTTCTAGTTGGCCCCACAAACTTCATTGCACTATGATAATTAGGCGCAAACATGAACCCAAAATTGTTTTCGTTTACTTGAGTTTCAATATCTTTTGGTTCAAAATTAATATTTATATTTAATGCCTCTAAAACATCTCCTGATCCACATTTAGAGGAGACAGCTTTATTACCGTGTTTTGCAACTTTAACACCCATACTTGCAAGCAATAATGCAGATGCTGTTGATATATTTAGTGTGTTCATGCCATCACCACCAGTTCCACAAGTATCAATACAATTATCAACATTAACTCTTTTGGATTTTTCTCGGAGAATGTAAACACCACCTGCAATTTCATCTGAGGCCTCGCCTTTTGCTGATAAAAATGTTAGAAAGTCAAAAATATCTTGCTCATTTACTTTACCTTCCATTAATAATTTAAAGGCCGCTTTACTCTCCTCAAAAGATAAATCTTCTTTATTCTTTATTTTTTCTATAAAATGTTTCATGAATATCTTAAATCAATAAAATTTTTTAATATTTTAATACCTAATTTTGTTTTAATACTTTCAGGATGAAACTGTACACCATGTATATTAAATTTTTTATGTTGAATACCCATTATTAATCCATCCTTTGTTTCCGCTGTGATTTCGAGCTCTTTTGATAAGGTTTTTTTATCTACGATTAAACTATGATATCTTGTGGCCTCAAAATTCTTAGGTAAATTCCTCAAAATTCCTTTTTGTTTTGAAACTATAAGACTTGTCTTACCATGCATAAGTTTTCTTGCCTGAACTATTTTCGAACCAAAAACTTGACCAATAATCTGGTGACCTAAGCAAACACCTAATATAGGTATTTTTTTATAAATTGATCTCACTATCTTTAGACAGTTACCTGATTGACTTGGATTACCAGGTCCAGGTGATATAACGATTTTTTTAAATTTTTTTCTTAAAATTGTTTTTGCATCAATTTTATCGTTTCTGTAAACCTCAACTTTACACTTTAATTGGGAAATATAATGGTAAAGGTTATAAGTAAAACTATCGTAATTATCTATTAATACAATCTTCATTTAATCGAGAGCCTTAATTAAAGCTTTAGATTTATTTACTGTTTCCTGAAATTCTTTTTCTGGAATACTATCAGCAACAATACCTGCTCCAGCTTGTACATAATATTTTCCATTTTTAGCTAATGCTGTTCTTAATGCGATACAAGTATCAAAATCACCATTAGCAGAAAAATAACCAATTCCTCCAGCATAAATTTTTCTTTTATTTTTTTCTAATTCATCAATAATTTCCATAGCTCTTATTTTTGGTGCACCTGATACAGTGCCTGCTGGGAAGCCCGCCATCAGTGTATCATATTTTGATCTTTTTTTATCGAATTCACCCGTCACATTTGAAACAATATGCATTACATGTGAGTATTTCTCAATTTTAAATTGCTCTGTTACTTTTACTGTATTTACTTTAGAAATTTTTCCAATATCATTTCTCCCTAGATCTAATAGCATAAGATGTTCGGAAATTTCTTTTTTATCTGATAAAAGATCCTTTTTATAAAAATTATCTTCACTAAGATTTTTCCCGCGAGGCCTTGTTCCCGCTATTGGCCTAATTGTAACTTTATTATTTCTTAGTCTAACTAAGATCTCAGGACTTGCGCCAATAATTTGAAAATCTTTAAAGTTAAAATAAAACATAAAAGGGGACGGATTTGTCAATCTTAATCTTTTATAAATGCTAAGGGGTTTTTTCGTCAACTTTGTTTCAAAACGTTGACTTAAAACAACTTGAAATATATCACCAATTTGTATGTATTTTTTTGCTTTTTTAACATTTTCCAAAAACTGTTTTTTTGAAATATTTGACTTAATAGTTTTTTTTACCAAATTTTTATCTTTGCAACTTGCAGAGATTTTTGATTGAATAATTAAATTATTAAGCTCATCTTGAATGTCTGTATATTTTTTTTCATAGTTAGAAATTTTTTTATCTGAAAAGCAATTTTTAATAAAAAAAATTTTTTTTTTTAAGTTATCGTGTATTACCAGAGTAGTTGGTCGCATTATTCTAATATCTGGTATTTTAAGATCATCAATACAAGTGTCTTTGATTTTTTCAAAATATCTTATTGTATCATAAGAAAAATAGCCGGCTAACAAACTACATAATTGAGGCAATTTTTTTGGAGTTTTAAAGTTAAAATTTTTAATAATATTATTTAAGATTTTAACAGGATCACCTTTGATTTTTTTTTTCTTATTTTTATTTAAGTAATAAATATTTTTATTGTTAAATTCCCATATTTTATCTGGATTTTTTCCAAATATTGTATATCTACCTTTTATTACTCCTTTTTCTACAGATTCAAAAATAAAGCTATTTTTATCTTGTAAAAAATTATTTATTAAGTTTTCAACCTCTTTGGAATTTTTCGATTTTAACTCATAATATAAAACTTGGTTAAATTTTTTTTTATGCGTTTTTTTAAACTTTTCAAATTTAATATTAAGCATTATTTAAAATAATTTTCTGTTCTTTCTAGCGTATTATAATTTATTTCAACTTTATAATTTTGATTTAAAAACTGATCATAAGATGAATATATCTCATCCTTAATTTTTTCCCTAGTTTTTAAAAATATTTCTTTGTCACCACTCTTAAAATCATTATTTTTTATTCCTAAAATTTTCAAAAGATATACATTTTCTTTATCATCAGTCACTAGCATGAAACTATTAATTGGCATTGAATAAATCAATTCCACTGAATTTATCTCAAAAATATTGTTATCTTTTATAGATTTAATTTGAGCTTTTTTATATTCATTTTTAATCTTAACCATATTATTAAAATCATCATCACTAAATTTATTAGAACTAATTTTCGAAAATAATTTCTGATTATAATTGTATCTATTTTCCTTGTATAAAATTTCTTTTATTTCAGATGAAAAGTCTTTGTCTACTTTAGGTATTTTTTGCCTATAATTTTCATTTTTAAATATTAAAAAATAATCCTCTTTATCCAAAATTTGTATTTGGTCACTTTCTTTATAATTAAAAATATCTTGTAAATCTGTGTCTACATTTTTTTGGCTTAGCTCCTTTATTTCATTTATTTTAATTCCTTCATATTCACTAAGCAGTTCTTCCAAACTGTTCTTATTAAATATTTCATTTTCTATTTTGTCTATTATTTCATAGTAACTTTCATTATAATCTGATGATCCTGTTAAGATTTCGGGTGTTAATTTTACGTATTTAACATTAACAAAATCTATTTTTAAATCGTCTTTATTAGTTTCAATGTAATTCTTAATATCTGTTTCATTGAATTCTTCCTTTTTTTTATAATTACTTTCCAAAGAAACATATTTAACATCAATGCTTCGATTTTTACTGTAATTAAAATATTTTATCAGATATTCTGGAATATATAGGCCTGAGCTATAATAATTAAAAAGAATTTTTTCTAACTCTCTTTTTTTTAATCTTTTTTCAAATTCTGAAGCGGTTATATTATTCTCTAAAAGAAATTTTTCATACTTAAGTCTACTAAATTTTTTATTTTCATCTAAAAAGTTTTTATTGTTTTTAATAATTAAAAGTAAACTTTTATCATTTATATTAATACCAAGTTTTTTAATTTCTAATTCAATAAATTTTTTTGCCAATAAGTCATTCAAAATTTCTGTGAGAATATCATTTTCAATATTTTTACTAATGATTTCTTCATTAATTCTAAGAGACCTTATGTGATCAAAAAAATCTTCAGTTGAAATATTTACGTTTTTAATCTTTGCTATATTATTCGTATTGCCACCTTGAAAAACTCCTCCCATACCCCAAAAGACAAAAGGAATTATTATTATACCTATTAATACAGTAGCCAGTTTAGTTTTAGTGAAATTTCTAAGTTTATTTAACATAACATATGATAAAATATTGAACTATAAAAACAAATCTATAAATTATATTTGATACTATGACAAACAAAATATTATTCATTGCAAACTGGAAAATGTTTGGAAATTTAAATTCAGTGAAATCTATAGAAAGTGTCATCAATTTAAGCAAAAAAAAGAATTATAAAAATGCAAAAATTATTTATTGTCCTCCATATACACTTTTAAACAACTTTGTAATTAAAACTAGGAAAACCAGTTTAGATGTTGGCGCCCAGAATTGTCATTACGAAATAAATACTGGACCTTACACAGGATCAATTAGTTCTACTATGATAAAAAAATTAGGTGCTAAATATGTTATAATTGGTCACTCTGAAAATAGATCTAATGGAGAAACCAATACTCAAATTAATAAAAAAATTTGTAGTGCAATTTTGAATAACTTAAATGTAATTTTTTGTATTGGAGAAAATTTATTTGAAAAAAAAAATAAGAAAACTAATAAAATTTTAAAACAGCAAATTGATTTGGGATTAAAAAAAATTAAAAAAATCGATAAAATTATTTTTGCGTATGAGCCTGTTTGGTCTATTGGTACTGGAAAAATTTTAACAAATAAAGAATTAACAAAACAAGTAATTATTATAAAAAAAATTATAAAAAATAAATTTAAAAACCAAAAAACAAAAATTATTTATGGAGGATCAGTAAACAACCAAAACATAAATAATTTAAAACAAATTAAGGAAATAAATGGTTTTTTGATAGGGGGAGCGTCGCAAAATTCTAAAAAATTTATTGATATAATTAAAAAAACAATTAATTAAACGTCATGGAAAATATATTACTTACAATAAATATAATACTTGCTTTAATATTAGTTATTCTTGTCCTATTCCAACAATCAGAGGGTGGAGCATTAGGTATTGGAGTTAGTCAAGAAAATTATATGTTTTCAAGATCAAGCAGTAATTTTTTCACTAAAGCAACTGCTATAGTAGCAACTTTATTTATAATCTGTAGTTTGTGTCTAACTATCCTCTCAAATAAAGAATTGGAACCTGAGAAATCTTTATTGGATAAAATTGAGCAAAATACTGATAGTGACGCTCCTAAGATTCCCCAAAATAATTAATTAACACTTTTAATTTTTACTAATAAGAGCTATAACATAATTCCATGGCGCGATTCATTTTTGTCACTGGCGGCGTGGTTTCTTCACTTGGAAAAGGATTATCATCTGCTTCGCTAGGATATTTACTTAAATCTCAAGGTTACAAAGTAAGAATTAGAAAAATGGATCCTTATTTAAATGTCGATCCTGGCACAATGAGTCCATTTCAGCATGGCGAAGTATTCGTTACTGACGATGGAGCTGAAACCGACTTAGATCTTGGGCATTATGAAAGGTTTACAAATATATCTGCAAAAAAAAGTGATAATATTACGACTGGAAAAATCTATAGTGATATAATTTCTAAAGAACGTAAGGGAGACTATTTAGGAAAAACTGTTCAGGTTATACCGCATGTTACAGAAAGAATTAAACAGTTTATTAAAAAAGATATTAAAAATGAAGATTTTGTTATTTGTGAAATAGGTGGAACCGTAGGTGATATCGAGAGTTTACCTTTTTTAGAGGCTATTAGACAATTTTCTAACGACATTGGAAAAGAGAAAACTTTATTTGTTCATTTAACGCTAGTGCCATTTTTAAAATCTTCAGATGAAATTAAAACAAAACCAACCCAACATTCAGTAAAAGAATTAAGAAGCATAGGTATACAGCCAGATATTATCATTTGTAGATCACAACAATCAATACCATTAGATCAAAGAAAAAAAATATCTCTATTTTGTAATATTCCAATAGAGAGAGTTATAGAAACAGTTGATGTAAAAACTATTTATGAAGCACCAATAAGTTTTTTTAATGAGGGTTTGGATAGACAAGTTTTAAAATATTTTAAAATAAAACCAAAAAAAAAAATTAATCTCTCTCCATGGAAAAATGTAACAAAAATTGTAACTGATAAAAATTTAAAAGTAATAAATATTGCAATTGTTGGTAAATATGTAGATTTAAAAGATGCATATAAATCATTAGATGAAGCCTTAGTTCATGGTGGAATAAAAAATAACGTAAAAATTAAAATAATAAGAATAGAGTCTGATAAACTTAAAATATCGGAAATTAGAAAGAAATTAATTGATGCATCTGGAATTTTGATACCTGGTGGCTTTGGCAAAAGAGGCACTGAAGGTAAAATAGCGTGTATAAATTATGCAAGAAAAAATAATATACCTTTTCTTGGTATATGTTTTGGGATGCAAATGGCTGTAATAGAGTTTGCTAGAAATGTTTTAAAAATAAAAAAAGCAGGATCTAGTGAATTAGATAAAAAATGTTTTTCAGTTGTTGGCTTAATCGAAGAGTGGAGCAAAGATGGCAAAATTGTTAAAGGTACTTCTACTAAATTAGGTGGAACTATGCGTCTAGGTTTATATACAGCAAAATTACAACACAATTCACAAATAAAAGATATATATAAATCTAAAATTATTCGTGAGAGACATAGACACCGATACGAGGTAAATATAAAGATGAAAAAGAAATTTGAAAAAAAAGGTATGTTATTTTCAGGCTTGTCGCCAGATAATAATTTACCGGAAATAATTGAATTAAAAAATCATCCTTGGTTTATTGGAGTTCAATTTCATCCTGAATTTAAATCTAGACCTTTAGACCCACATCCATTATTCTCATCTTTTATCAGTGCAGCAAAAAAAAATAATGAAAAATCTAACAATTAATTGTAACGATATTCAAATATCAAACGATAAACAAATCTGTCTTATTGCAGGTCCTTGCCAATTAGAAACTGAGCAACACGCGCTGGATATGGCTGGCAAAATAGGGGAGATTGCAAAAAAATATAATTTAGGATTTGTTTATAAAACTTCTTTTGATAAGGCTAATAGGACTAGTTTAAAAGGTAAAAGAGGTGCAGGTTTAGAAAACTCATTACCAATTTTTGATAAAATTAAACAAGAATTAGGAGTGCCAATTTTAACAGATGTTCATAGTGCCGAACAATGCTCAGATGTGGCTAACCATGTTGATATAATTCAAATTCCAGCTTTTTTATGCAGACAAACTGACTTGTTAATAGCTGCAGCTAAAACAAATAAAATTATCAATGTTAAAAAAGGACAATTTTTAGCTCCATGGGACATGATTAACGTTACGAAAAAAATTTCTGACTCAGGTAATAATAATATTTTAATAACAGAAAGAGGTGCATGCTTTGGTTATAACACTTTAGTATCAGACATGAGATCTTTGGCTATAATGTCAAAACTAGGTTATCCTATAGTTTTTGATGCAACTCACTCAGTTCAACAACCTGGTGGTTTAGGAAATAAAAGTGGTGGTGAACGAGAGTTTGTTTCAGATTTATCAAGAGCTGCAGTTGCAGTAGGAGTTGCTGCTGTATTTATAGAGACGCATCAAGACCCAGATAACGCTCCATCAGATGGCCCAAATATGATTCCCTTAAAAGAATTAGATGCTTTATTAGATAAATTAGTTCAAATAGATAAACTAATAAAAAATTAAAAAAAAATATGGCTAAAATCACGAAAGTTGTAGCAAGACAAGTTTTCGATAGCCGTGGATTACCGACAATTGAGACTGAAGTTTTTTGTAGAAATATTTCTTCTAAATCAATATGTCCATCTGGTGCATCAACTGGATCTTATGAAGCATATGAAAAAAGGGACAAAAACAATAAAAAATATTTAGGAAAAAGTGTTTTTAAAGCTGTTTATTTTGTTAATAAAATAATCTCAAAAAAAATTTTAAAAAAAAACGTTCATAATCAAGAACTAATAGACTCAATATTAATAAAATTAGATGGCACAAAACAAAAAACCAAACTGGGAGCAAACTCTATACTTTCAGTATCTATGGCTGTTAAAAAATTATCAGCAAAAATCAAAAAAATTCCTTTATATAAAAATTTTTTCATAAAAAAAAATTTTAAATTGCCATTTCCATTAATGAATATAATTAATGGCGGTGCTCATGCTAATAATGGTCTTAGAATTCAAGAATTTATGATTAGACCAGATAAGGCAAAAACTTTTTCTGAAGCAATGAACATTTGTTTTTTAGTAATTCAAAATCTAAAACAATTAATTAAAAACAAGAATCTCTCTACAGCAGTAGGTGATGAGGGTGGATTTGCACCTATGATTAGTAAAAATGAAGATGCTTTAAATTTAATAATTAATTCAATTAAAAAGTCAGGATATGTGAATGGGAAGGATGTTTCTATTTGTTTAGATGTTGCAGCGAATGAATTATATAAAAACGGAACTTACTCAATTCATTCAAATAAATATACGTCAATTAAAAAATCTATAGATGGTTATGTGAAAATTATTAGGAAATTTAAGATAAAATCAATTGAAGATCCATTTGCTGAAAATGATTGGAAAGCATGGTCTGAATTAACAAAAAGAGAAAAAACTATTCAGATCGTTGGAGATGACTTGTATGTTACAAACTTACAAAGATTGAAAAAAGGTTTTTTATGTCAATCTTCTAATTCAATTTTAATTAAACTTAATCAAATTGGAACAGTTACAGAGACACTAGATGTAATTAAATTTGCTCAACAAATTGGATATCAAACAATCATTTCTCATAGATCGGGTGATTCTGAAGATACATTTATATCCGATTTAGCAGTCGGAACAAATTCCTCACAAATAAAAACAGGCTCTTTATGCAGGTCAGAAAGAGTTGCAAAATACAATCAATTGTTAAGAATAGAACAAGAGTTATGTAATAAAAATAATATGATGAGATTGAAATGATAAAAAATATTAAGGACAAACTACTTTTTGTTATTCCTATATTATTAATTTTGTACTTCATTTTAAATTTACTTAGTGGAAATAGGGGTTTATTTTCATATTTTGAGAAAAGAAATTATATAAATAACCTTAAAACTAAGGAGAAATTAATTATACAGGAAATTGAAGAATTGGAAAAATCAAATAGTCTTTTAAGCGATAATATAGATGCTGATTATATTGAGATTTTGTTACGTGACAAATTTTTATTAGGTAAAAAAGGTGAAACAGTTTATATAATTAAAAATGAGTAAATTTAGACATCCTGAAAAACAAAAAAACCCTATTAATCCAATAAAAAAAAAACCAGAATGGATTAGATCAAAACTTACTAATAGTCGTGAATTTTTTTTAACAAAAAGTGTAGTAAATCAAAATAACCTGGTAACCGTTTGCCAAGAAGCTAATTGCCCGAATATTACAGAATGTTGGAGCAAAAGACATGCCACATTTATGATTATGGGTGACACTTGCACAAGAGCTTGTGCCTTTTGCGATGTAAAAACAGGCAGACCAGATAAACTTGATCTTTTAGAACCAAAAAAAATATCTCTAGCTGTTAAAAAACTTAATTTGAGACATGTGGTTATAACTTCAGTCGATAGAGATGATTTAGATGATGGAGGATCTAATCATTTTTATGAAACCATTATTGAGACAAGAAAAGAAAATCCTGATACAACCATTGAAGTTTTAACTCCTGATTTTCTTAGAAAAGGTGACGCTTATAAAAAAGTCTTAGATGCGAAACCAGATGTGTTCAACCATAATATTGAAACAGTCCCAAGTTTATATTTAAAAGTTAGACCTGGTTCTAGATATTTTGCATCACTTGAGTTACTAAAAAATGCTAAAATAATTGATGAAAATATTTTTACAAAGTCCGGAATTATGGTTGGAATGGGTGAAACCAAAGATGAAATAATTCAAGTTATGGATGACTTAAGATTTGCTAATGTTGATTTTTTAACTATTGGACAATACTTGCAACCATCAGTAAAACATTTTCCTTTGCAAAGATACTATGATCCAATCGAATTCAAAGACTTGGAAACAATTGCTAAAGCAAAAGGATTTTTATTAGTTTCGTCATCACCACTAACTAGATCTTCTTATCATGCTGATGAAGATTTTGCTCTTTTAAAGAAAAATAGAAAACTAATTAATGCCAAAAGCATCAGTAAAGAGAACCATTAATTGTACAAAAAAAGATCTAATTAATCTTGTCTTAAATATTGAAGATTATCCAAAATTTATTCCTTATTGCTTAAATGCAAAAATTTATGAGAAAATTTTTGACAATGATAATCAATTAATCATTGCAGACTTAACAATTGGAAAAGGACCTTTTAAAGATACATATAAAAGCGATGTAAAGTATATTAAAAAAGACGATAGTATACTCGTAAAAAATATAGACGGTCCTTTGAAATATCTTGATAATAAATGGAAATTTAAAGAAACAGGTAAATTAACTGAAGTTTCTTTTGATGTTGATTTTGAATTAAAAAATAAATTCCTTAATATTTTAATGACAAAATCTTTTAAGTACGGCTTAGATAAGATAGCTGATGCTTTTCAAAGAAGAGCGGAAGAGTTATTTAATAACAGATAAAACTGTTTTTATAACTGTATTTACAGTTATTTTTTGAAAATTTTTTCTCGATTTTTTCCTAAATAAATACTTATAAACAAGTGTTTTTCTTTTAAATTTCAATCCAATAAACACTAAACCAACAGGCTTTTTTTTTGTACCACCCTTTGGTCCAGCAATGCCTGTAATTGAAATGTTTATATGACTTTCACTTATTTTACTTAAATTATTAACCATACATAAACAACATTGAACACTAACAGCACCATATTTTTTTATAACTTTATTAGGCACTTTAAGTATTTTTTGTTTAGCTTTATTTGAGTATGTAACAAGACCTAAGTTAAAAACTTTTGATGAACCAGCATTTGAAGTAATAATACTTGACATAAGACCACCTGTACATGACTCAGCAAAACTAATTCTAAGTTTTTTTTGTTTTAATAAATTTATTAACTTTTTAGAATTTGTCATAAATAATTATAAATATATATAGTACAATAGTTGTAAAAATTCCTGCCACTATATCATCAAAAATAACTCCAAAACCATTTTTGTAATTACTATCAATATAATTTATAGGGAAGGGCTTAAGAATATCAAAAAACCTAAATCCAATGAATGAAATTAATACTATTATAATAAAGAATTTATTTGATACCGATGCTTCAAACAAAATTACATAAAAAAAAAGTATTGGTATAGATTGACCCAAATACTCATCAATTACTATTTCTTTTGAATCTACTTCTTCAAACTCATCTTTTAAAAAATTTATTAAGTAGGTAGATATTAACAAAAGAAATAAGAATATTAAAAATAAAGTCAAATAATGAACTTTAAAATAAAAAAAAAAAATATAAATAAATGAGGTAATCGCTGAAGCAATAGTTCCTGGAAAATTCCCTAGTTTACCAATATTAAACATGGTTAAAATTAATTTACCAAGTACTTTAATCATATTTTTTTTGTATTGATGCTATTACTTCACATGCAATAGCTTTTTCTTTTCCAATAACACCAAGTTTTTCGGTGGTTTTACCTTTTAAATTTATCTTATCTTTTTTAATCTTGCATAATTTTGAAATTGATAAAATTATTTTTTTTTTAAGTTTTTTTAGTTTAGGAGTTTCGGTAATTACATTTATATCAATATTATTTATATCAAAATTTTTTAATTTAATTTCTTTCATGACTTTCTCTAACAATATAGTAGACCTTATATCTTTATATTTTCTACTTTTATCTGAGAATTTTTCTCCAATATCTCCCATTCTACAAGCACCAAGAATTGCATCTGTAATAGCATGAAGAATAGGATCACCATCTGAATGGCCCAATGTACCTAATTTTGACTTAATTTTAATTCCTCCTAGATACATTTTTTTTCCAGGAACCAATCTATGTACATCAAAACCAATTCCATAAAACACTTTATTTTCCATTAAATCTTTTAAAGTAGTTATTTTATGATTTTTCTCTTCACCTTTAATTAATTTAATTTTTTTATTTGCTGCAATTAAAAGACTTGAATCATCTGTTGTTTCTTTGTTTATTTTATTTTGTAATTCCATAAGAACTTTATATTTAAATGCTTGAGGTGTTTGAGAAAAAAAAATTTTTTTTCTATCTAAGTTGTGTATTTTTTTATTATTTTTTAGTTTTAAAGTATCTATGCTTTGTATGACAGGAATTGATCCATCATTTAATTTTAAAGCCTTTAACAATTTAAATATCAAATTTAACGAAAAATTTGGTCTTGCAGCGTCATGGATAAACACATTTTTGGGTTTATATTTTTTAATGTAATTTAAACAATTTCTTGCAGAATCAGCTCTAGTTTTGCCCCCATTAACAAATCGAACTTTATTTAATTTAAGTTTTTTTATGTACTTTCTGTGATTTTTGTTAATTGCAATTACTATTTTTGAGAATTTTCTTGATAAAATTGCCTTATTTATAGAATGTTTAATTAGTATATCACCATTATATTGAATAAATGGTTTTGGAGTTTTAGATAAAAATCTATTACTTTTTCCAGCAGCTAATATTATAAAACAGTTGTTCATTTAATTTTATGAATTTTAATTTTTAAACATAATGCTAAATTTCATTAAAAAAAACTTATTTATAGTCATAATTTTTTTTATCACATTATTATTAGGTTTTGTGACTTTTTTAACCTTTTTAGACAAAAGTTTCATTAAACTTAATGATGAAAATTTACAATACCTGCTGTTGTCTAATATTGTTTTATTAATAATATTTTTTTTATTCATTTTTTTAGAAGTTAAAAATTCAATTAAAAGTGAAATAGTAGTGGAAGGATCTAGAGCTAACAGAAAGTATATTGCCTTTTTTTCATTATTTACTCTTATACCGTCTATACTTATATCAGCTTTCTCTCTTTTCCTATTTTCATTTGCAGTAGAAAAATATTTTGATAAAAAGATTACTACAGCAGTAGATAACTCTTATAAAATTGCTCAAAATTATGTTATTGACGTAAGAAATAAAATTGAGTCAGATATAGTATTGGTAGCTTTTGATTTAAATAAAAATATTAAGATTTTTAAAAATAATAAAAAACAATTTACTAATTTTTTGAATACACAAAAAATTATAAGAGATGTAGATGGGATTTTCCTAGTTAATAGTGAAGGTAAATTAATTTTATCAAATTTTGCAAAAAAAGATTTATATCAACCTCCGTCTAAAGAAGCTCTTAAAATGGTTGAGAATGATGACAGGCCGTTAAAAATACTTAATGCTTATGAAAATACCTCTGCAGCACTAATGAGATTGACAAACTATGATAATACATTTGTTTATGTTGTAAAATTTTTGGATCCAAAAATATCAAAATATCTCACTGAGTCAAAAGATGCCATTAGTTTCTATTATACAGTCCAAGAAAAAAGAACAGGTATCAAAATTTCTTTCGCAATAATTTATATGATTGTTGTTACACTATTGTTGTTTTTATCTATTTCAATAGCAATACGTTTTTCATCTAGATTTTTTATATCAATCAATAATCTTATCTCTGCATCAAATAATATTGGTAAAGGCAATTTAAATTCAAAAGTTCCAGAGATTAAAACTGACAAAGAATTAGAAAAGTTAAACAAAAACTTCAATTTAATGATTGATAGATTAAAAACTCAGCAAAATAAATTATTAGCAAATGAAAGACATGATGCATGGGAAAATGTGGCAAGAAAAATTGCACATGAAATAAAAAATCCTTTAACACCAATTCAACTAATAATAGATAGTTTAAAGAATAAATACACAAACCTTTTAGATGAAAATAACAAAGTATCCTTTAACGACAAAGTTAAAACAATTAATAAACAAGTAAAATTAATAGAAAAACTAGTAAATGAATTTTCAGATTTTGCAAGAATGCCTAAACCTATTTTTAAAAAAACAAATTTAAAAAAAATTGTTGATGATTGTTTAAAACTTATGAAAATGAATGACAGTTCTATAAATATAAATTTCAAGTGTAATGATAAAGTTTTAATTAATGCCGATAGTGAGCAAATCAACCGTGTTTTTATCAATTTAATTAAAAATTCAATAGAAAGTTTGAATGAAAAATATCAAAAAAATGGTGAATTTATTAAAAAAATCAATATAGAAATTAATCAAATTAATGATTATATAGAGATCTTAATTATTGATAATGGAATTGGTTTTAATACTACAAACATATCTGAGATATCTAAACCATATTTTACCACAAAAAAAAATGGAAGTGGCCTAGGTTTATCAATAGTTGTAAAAATAATAAATGATCATAATGGTGCAATTGATTTTTTAAATTATAAACAAGGCGCAAAAATTAAAATAACTTTTCCTAAATTAAATGTCAGCTGAAATACTAATTATTGACGATAATCCTGATATTAGAAATATTATTAGAGATTTAATAAGTGAGAGTGGATACAAAACTAGAGTAGCTGCTAATTATAATCAAGCTCTTAAAGAAATAGATAAAAAATTACCTGACGTAGCTATAATTGATGTTAAATTAGATAAAGGGGACAATGATGGTATAGAACTATTATCTCATATTAAAAAAAAAAACAAAGATGTACCAGTAATAATAATATCCGGACACGCAAATATTGAAATGGCAATAAAGTCTCTAAAAAATGGTGCTTTCGAATTTATTGAAAAACCATTTGATCAAGATAGACTTATGAATTTTGTAAATAGAGCAGTAGAAAATTTTAATTTAAAAAATCAAAACAAAGAACTTGAAACTAAATTATTTCATTCATTTGAATTAATTGGAAAAAGTTCAAATATAACTCAGATTAAAGAGCAGATTGAAAAGCTATCTAATTCTGATAGTAGAGTTTTTATTCTAGGCCCAACTGGATCGGGAAAAGAATTAGTAGCAAGAAAAATTCATAAATTATCAAAAAGAAACAAATATCCATTTGTAGTATTAAATGGAGCATTACTAGATGTAAAAAAATACGAATTAGAATTGTTTGGAGAAGAAAAAGACAATGGATCAATCTCCTATGGTTCTTTAGAAAAAGCAACAGGTGGAACATTGTTAATTGATGAAATTTCAGAAATTCCTTTAGAAACACAATCAAAAATATTAAGGGTTCTAATTGATCAAAAATTCAAAAGAATTAATGGTAATCATGATATAAAAGTTAATGTTCGTATTATTTGTACCTCAAGTAAAAATATAATTAATGAAATAAAACTTGGAAATTTTCATGAAGATTTATTTTATAGACTAAACGTATTTCAAATAAACATTGACCCTTTATCAAAAAGAATAGAAGACATCCCATTATTAGTAAATTACTTTTCAGATAAAATTTCTAATTCATATAATTTAAAAAAGTTAAACATTAAAGGGGATAATTCTTATTTAATAAATCATACATGGCCAGGAAATGTCAGGGAATTAAGAAATTTAATTGAACGTGTTGCAATTCTAGCTAACAATAATAATGATAAAATTTCTACAATTATAAAAGAGTCAATTAAGCAAGAGCAAGATGAAGCTTATAGTGAAAGCAATTTTTCTGTACCATTAAAAGAGGCAAGAGAAAATTTTGAAAAAGATTATTTAACAACTCAACTAAAAAAATTTGGTGGAAATGTCTCAAAAACAGCTAAATTTGTAGGCATGGAAAGATCTGCTTTACATAGAAAACTTAAAGATCTTGGTGTAAAGGATTTAAATTAATGAATATTATAATTTGTGGTGCTGGTAGGGTTGGTTATACTATTTCTAAACTTTTATCTGAACAAGATCATTCAATAACAGTAATCGATCAGTCAAGTGAGGATATTCAAAAAATAAATGAGGATTTAGACGTTAAATCAATAGTTGGGAAAGCAACATTCCCAACAGTTCTTGAAAAAGCTAACGCTAATGAAGCTGATATGATTATAGCTGTAACAAGAAGTGACGAAATAAACATGTTAATTTGTCAAATAGCCTTTTCTGTATTTAAAATTCAAAAAAAAATTGCTAGGATTAGATCTCAAGAATATCTAGATACTAAATTTTCCAGCGTATATAGCATGGATAATTTGCCTATAGATGTAATAATATCTCCAGAAGTAGAAATAGCTAAATCTATCCAAAGAAAGTTAGAAGCACCCGGAGCTTTAGATAATGTTCCTTTCGCAGATAATAAAATTAGGTTATTAGAAATTGATGTTGACGATAATTGTCCACTTATTGATATCAAATTAGAAGACATAACTAAA
The DNA here is from genome assembly GCA_902622545.1 of uncultured Pelagibacteraceae bacterium. Lineage (GTDB taxonomy): Bacteria > Pseudomonadota > Alphaproteobacteria > Pelagibacterales > Pelagibacteraceae > Pelagibacter. The sequence continues at coordinate 261,088 of CACNQD010000003.1, read as the reverse complement.
AAATTTTCTAAACTTGAGGCCAATATCCTTGGTGTTATTAGAAATGAGAAATTTGTATTTCTTAAGAAAAAAGATGTAATGAAAAAAAATGATAAAGCGTATGTAATTATTAATTCTTCTCAGATGCAATTAACATTGGACGCTTTTGGTCATAGCGAAAAAATATCAAATAAGTTTTTAATTATTGGAGGTGGTAACATCGGATTTAATCTAGCAAAGAATTTAGAAAACTCTATGGACTCAGCTAGAATAAAAATAGTTGAAAAAAATAAAGACAGAGCAGAGCTTATAGCTAATAGTCTAAATAACTCACTAGTTATTAATGGAAATGGTTTGGACGAGGATGTGCTGAAAGAAGCAAATATTGAAGATGCTGAAACTGTTATCGCTTTAACCAATGACGATGAAGATAACTTGATGGTAAGTGTTTTAGTAGAAAAGTTTTCAAAAAACAAAAGAACAATGGCACTAATTAACAAACCTAATTATTCTCTACTTCAAAATTCACTCAAAATTGATGATTTAATTGACCCAAGAATGAATACTGTTTCAAGTATTTTAAAACATGTTCACAAAGGTACAATTGAAACTGCTTATACTATTTTAAACGGTGAGTTTGAAGTAATTGAAGCTCAAATAATTGACTCTTCTGAATTAATAAATAAAGAGTTGAAAAATTCCAATCTTCCTGAAGATATTAAGATCGGAGCAATTTTAAGAAAAGATGATATTATAATTCCAACATCTAAATTCATTTTTGAAAAAAAAGATACAGTTGTTTTTTTAGCTAAAAGAGACCAGCTTTCTTTAGTAGAAAGACTTTTCCAAATAAGTTCAATTTAAATGATTAACTTCACCCACTTGTATTTAGGGATTTTTTCATTATTTGTTTCTCTGTTATCTTTTTTAAATATAATTTATTGCTACTATTTCAAATTGTATATAAATATAGATAATTTTATTTTTATTTTTATTGTTTCACTTATTATAGGTTCAATTGTTTTTTTCAAAAAAAAAAACTTAAAAAAAATATCAATTTATCAAAAAATATTTTCTGTTTTATTAGGTTACATCAGTATACCAATATTACTTTCGATACCATATTATCTAATTATAAATAATATTAGTTTCGTGGACTCATACTTTGAGGCTATATCAGGATTTACCTCAACTGGCTTTACTGTTTTTAACAATATTAAACATTTAGATGAAAGTTTGATATTATGGAGGTCATCGACTCAATGGCTTGGCGGTTTATATTTTTTAATATCAATCATACTCTTGATAGATATTTTTGATCAAAATTTAAAAAAATCATTAACTAATTTCATAAATTTTAATTCTAATGAAACAATTAAGCAATGCTTTAAAATTAGTATAGTATATTTATTATTAACTATAATAATTTTTTTTATCTTATATCTATCAGATATAAGATCTTTCAACTCGTTTAATTTATCATTGACCTTGATTTCATCTGGTGGTTTTCTACCTGTTAATAACCTAGAATCAATAATTAATAACAAATTTAAAGAAATTATATTATCTTTATCAATGCTAATATCTTTCTTTAGCCTTTTTTTTACTTATAATTTAATTTTTTTTCGTAAAAGAAATACAAATTTTTTCTCAGAAGATTTATATTTAGGTTTTTACTTTATATTTTTAATTAGTTTCTTTTTCCTGTTTTTAAATATTGACGATAATTTCTCTTCAATTCTTCTAGCAATTTGTAGTTCTATCTCAAATATAGGTTTTTCTCTAAATATACCCAAAGATTTATCATTTATTTTCTTGATATTAATTATTATAGGTGGATCATTTTTTTCTACAAGTTCTGGTATTAGATTTTTTAAATTATTTTTATTGTTTAGATTTTCAATTAACGAGTTAGTGTCCCATTCTAAACCTAAAAGCTTATTTATAAATAGATTACCTTTTTTTAATTTTAATTTTTCTAATGAGGATTTTTATAAATATTTCGTATCTGTAATAATTTTTATTTTATCCTTATCAATTTTATCATTATTGTTAACAATATCAGGAATTAATAGTGAAGAAGCTTTTAGATTATCTATTCTAACATTAATGAACACTGTAAATTCGTATACATCTGGGATTAATTATTTTACTTTTTACGATTTAAGTATTTTTTCCAAATTGTCATTTATAATTTTCATGATTATCGGAAGAGTTGAGTTAATATCCATATTAATAATTTGCAAAAAGTTCTTTTTTAAAACCTAATTAAGTATTATAAATGCATATCTTATTGCGCCCTTAGCTCAGCTGGATAGAGCAACGGTTTTCTAAACCGTGGGTCGGAGGTTCGAATCCTTCAGGGCGCGCCACTTTCTACCTTAGGTTGTTTTAAACTTTTATTCACTAATATTTAGTGACATTTTGATCATGTTGAGTATTTGATTTACGTTGATCAAATTTTATTTAAATGATTAACTTACTTAATTCAAAAATTTATTTTGAATTATTTGTTAACAAATAAACAACTTAAGAGGAAATATATGTTTAAACACTTAAAACAATTGACTTCTTTAGTAGCAATGATCGCTGTTGTGTTTGTATTTACAACAGAGGCAATGGCTAAAAAGTCAAAAACTCTAAAAAACACTCAAAAAAAGGGTTTTGTTAGATGTGGTGTTTCACAAGGTCTACCAGGATTTTCAAACGCTGATGCGTCTGGAAATTGGACTGGAATAGATGTTGATGTTTGCAGAGCTGTTGCTGCTGCAGTTCTTGGTGATGCGAATAAAGTAAAATTCACTCCACTAAGTGCTAAAGAAAGATTTACAGCTTTAACATCAGGTGAAATTGATATTTTATCAAGAAACACTACTTGGACATTATCTAGAGATGCTGACATTGGACTTACTTTCGTGGGAGTAAACTTCTATGATGGTCAAGGTTTCATGGTCAGAAAAAGCTCTGGAATAACTTCAACGGGCCAATTTAAAGATGGTATTTCAGCTTGTACTAACATTGGTACAACAACTGAGCTAAATATGAGAGATTTCTTTAATTCAAAAGGAATTAAATATGAGCCAGTAGCTTTTGAAAAGGCTGACGAAGTTGTCGCTGCATATGATGCTGGAAGATGTGATACATACACAACTGACAAATCAGGATTAGCAGCTCAAAGAACTAAAATGAAAAACCCAGATGAGCACATTGTATTACCAGAAACTATTTCTAAAGAGCCTTTAGGACCGGTTGTAAGACAAGGTGATGCTGTATGGGAAGACATTGTAAGATGGTCTTTGAACACTATGATCGAAGCTGAGGAGTACGGAATTACTTCCGCAAATGCTGATTCTATGAAAACTTCAGATAACCCAGCAATCAAAAGATTAGTTGGAGCTGAAGGTGAAATGGGTGCAGCATTCGGTTTAGATAACGAATGGAATTTAAGAATTATCAAGCAAGTTGGTAACTACGGTGAAAGTTATAAAAGAAATATAGCTGACACTGGTATTTTACCAGACAGAGGTCCAAATCAACTTTGGACAAAAGGCGGAATTTTATACGTTCCACCAGCAAGATAATTTCTTTTAAAATCTTCAAAAAGGGCTAGATTTTTCTAGCCCTTTTTTTATATATAGAGTTAATGAACAACAAAATTAAAAAACTCATACCACAAATTTTAACGATACTTTTTGTAGTTCTAATATTTGGCTTTTTTACCATGAATGCTCAAGTCAACATGGATAACAGGGGTATAGATTTTGGCTTTGGTTTTCTAAAACAAGAAGCATCTTTTGATATGCAGTTCACATTGCTCGATTATGATGGTCAAGACTCTTATGCATGGGCTTATGTAGTAGCTTTATTAAACACACTTTTAGTATCTTTTTTAGGAATAATATTTTGTACAATTTTAGGGGTTATAATTGGTGTTGCAAGGCTATCTCAAAATTTTCTTATTAGAAATTCTGCTGCTTGGTACGTAGAGTTTTTTAGAAATATACCATTATTATTACAAATATTCTTTTGGTATTATGCTGCTTTAAGAGCATTACCTTTACCAGAAACTGCAGAGCCGTGGTTTGGGGTAACTTATATGACAATAAAAGGTTATTACATACCATCAATGATATGGGAAAATTTAAATGTATTTTTATCGTGTTTGATAGCCGCAATAGTTTCAATAATTTTTATAAGAATTTATGCTAGAAAACTTCAAGAAAGAGAAGGTAAACAATTACCTGTTTTCTATATTTCAATAGGATTATTGATTATTTTGCCCTTGTTATCATTTCTAATAGGTGGTGTTAAACTTGATTTTGAGTTACCTGTTTTAAAACAATTAGCTAAAACTTCTTTTATATTTGAAGGTGGAATTGCATTGCCACCTGAATTAATTGCATTAGTAGTAGCCTTGTCTTTATATACATCAACATTTGTTGCTGAATGTGTAAGAGCAGGAATTCAAGGTATAAGCAAAGGACAAAAAGAGGCTGCTGCATCGGTGGGATTAAACCCAAATCAAATTTTAAAACTGGTAATCATGCCTCAAGCTTTAAGAATTATAATACCACCAACCACTAACCAATATTTAAATTTAACAAAAAACTCATCTTTAGCAGCTGCTATTGCATATCCAGATTTAGTATTAGTTTTTGCTGGAACAGCATTAATGCAAACTGGAAAAGCTATAGAGATTGTAGGTATTACAATGTTAACTTATTTAACAATAAGTTTGTCAATTGCCGCATTGATGAACTGGTACAATAAAAGAATAGAGATTAAAGAAAAATAAAATGAATATAAGTTTATCAAAAATTAAAACAAATAACCCTATAACAAATATTTATATAGGCTCATTTTTATTTTCATTAGCTATATTTGATGTTTTTGTTTACTCTTTTTTTAATTTAAATATTACTTCTTTTTTACCAGGTAATTTAAATTTATTCTTTCCTATAATCATTGGATTTATAGGTCTTTCATTTATAAGAATGGAATATAGTGGTATCAAATTAATAGATAATATTAATAAACATATTAACCCATCAAATTTTAATGCTTTACTAACATTGTTAATCATTTTTACCGTCCTAAAAGCAATTCCTCCTGCATTAAGTTGGATGGTACTTGATGCAAATATTTCTGGTGATACTAAAGCAGCATGTACTGGGACTGGTGCTTGCTGGACATACATAAAAGTTTGGTTTAAAAGATTTATGTACGGAATGTATCCAAATGAGCTTCATTGGAGAATTAATTCAGCATTTATTTTAGTTATTGCTTTAGGTTTTGTTGGTTACTTTTTTAAAGAAAATTTAAAAAAATATTTGGCTCTTTATTATGTTGTTATATATCCAATAATCGCTTTTTTAATAATTTACTATTTAATTTCTGGCGGTGCTTTTGGTTTAGTTTGGGTCGAAACAGGTGCTTGGGGAGGGCTATCTTTAACCTTTATTGTTTCATTTTTTTGTTTAATTTTCTGTTTTCCCCTAGGAATGATCCTTGCTTTAGGAAGAAGATCAAACTTACCGGCAGTTAAATATGTTTCTATTTGTTATATTGAATTTTGGAGAGGTGTTCCTTTAATAACAGTATTATTTATGTCATCAGTGATGTTTCCTATGTTTTTACCTGAGGACTTTTTTATGGATAAACTTGTAAGAGTAATTATTGCAATTACTTTATTTGAAGCGGCTTACTGTGCAGAGGTTATAAGAGGAGGACTACAAGCATTACCAAGGGGCCAATACGATGCAGCAAAATCATTGGGTATGGGTTATTGGAAAATGCATATTTTTGTTATCCTTCCACAAGCTTTAAAATTAGTGATACCAGGTATAGCAAATACATTTTTAGCTTTAGTTAAAGACACACCGTTAATTTTTGTCGTTGGCTTAGCTGAAATTGCAGGAATGCTTGCTCTTGCGAAAACCAATCCTAAATGGCTTGGATTTGCAATGGAAGGCTATATTTTTGCGGCCATCATTTTTTGGATAATTTGCTATGCAATGAGTAAATATAGTTATAATCTTGAACAAAAATATAAAACTGAAAGATAAATGTCTGAACCTATAATTAAAATCAATGATGTAAATAAGTGGTTTGGTGACTTTCAGGTTTTAAAAAATATAAATTTAGACGTTAAACCAAAACAAAAAATTGTAGTGTGTGGTCCATCTGGATCAGGAAAATCTACCTTAATAAGATGTATAAATAGACTTGAAGAACATCAAGAAGGTACAATAATTGTTGATGGTAATGAATTAAATGAAAATACAAAGAATATTGAGGAAATTAGAGCAGAGGTTGGAATGGTTTTTCAACAATTTAACTTATTTCCACATTTATCAATATTAGATAATTGTACATTGGCACCTATTTGGGTAAAAAAAATGCCAAAAAAGAAGGCAGAAGAGTTAGCTTTAAAACAATTAGAGCAAGTTCAAATAGCTGATCAAGCTTATAAATTTCCAGGTCAACTATCTGGCGGTCAACAACAAAGGTCCGCAATTGCAAGAGCGTTATGTATGGAGCCAAAAATAATGTTATTTGACGAACCGACATCTGCACTTGATCCAGAGATGATTAAAGAAGTTCTTGATGCAATGGTAAACCTTGCAAAAGGTGGAATGACAATGATTGTAGTAACTCATGAAATGGGATTTGCTAAAGAAGTAGCAGATGAAGTAATTTTTATGGATGAAGGTATGATTGTTGAAAAAAATACTACTAAAGAATTTTTTGCAAATCCTAAAAGTGATCGTACAAAGCTGTTTTTAAGTCAAATTTTATAATTTAGAGGACTAAAAATACCTTATTTTTCAGAGCAATTTTTTAGATTTTTCAGATTGTCAAGCCCCATAATTCACCTAAAAATAATTTTTTTTGTGCTTGCATAAACCTTCAGGATAGAGTTGAATTATCCTTTTTACGAGGGGTCTTAATGGAAGATAATTTTAATAAACACTTAGGTAGCAAGCTTAAGTTAAGACGCTTAGCATTAGGTTTAACTCAAACTAAAGTAGCTAAAGCAATCAACGTTACATTTCAACAAATTCAAAAATACGAAAAAGGAACAAATGGTGTTAGTTCAATGAGATTATTGCAACTTTCTAACTATTTAAAAGTCCCAATAAGCTATTTTTTTGAAGATTTTTCAGAATACTTAATAAATGCTGAAAAAATTAAAGAAGGTCATTTAAGTATAAATTATAATTTTTTATTGAAAGTTTATTCAGAACTTTCTAGTGATCAAAAGATTAAATTTACCAAAAGTTTGGATACTGCAGTCAACAAAGTAGCTAAGACAGGATAGTCTGGCTCCTCGGGCAGGACTCGAACCTGCGACCAATTGATTAACAGTCAACTGCTCATTCAACGTGGCTCGTTAGGCATACATAACTTTTAGAGCATCACGACATCATAAAACATTTCACGGTCGCACTATGGTCGCAACATAGGAGAAGAAATGGCGACAATCAGAAAGAAAAGAGAGAAGTGGTGCGTAGAAATTAGAAGATCATTTCATAAGCACTTATCAAAAACATTTATAACAAAACAAGATGCACAGCGTTGGGCCAGGGAAACTGAACGCTTGATTGAAATGGGAGAATTAATAGATACATCGGAGGCAAACAAGACAAGTCTTAAACAATTACTCCAACGTTATGAGACAGAAGTTTCATCTAAAAAAAGGACTCAACAGGACCCGTATCTAATTAAGAATATTTGCAAACACGAATTTGTAGATAAAATGTTATCACAAATTAGTTCATCAGATATTGCCAGCTTCCGTGATGAAAGATTGAAGTCTGTATCTCCATCATCTGTGAATAGAGAATTGTCCATCATCAGTGATACAATTCGCAAAGCTATCGATGAGTGGAAATGTTATGTAAAAGAAAATCCTGTGAAGCCTGGATTAAGATTAAAAGAAAATCCATCTAGGACTCGAAGATTACTGCCTGGAGAATACGATAAGCTTATGAGTTCGTGTCAAAAAAATTGGGCGTTCTGGTGTCCAATAATAGATTTTGCAATTCATACAGCTATGAGGCGTGGAGAATTATTAAAGATCACTTGGGATATGGTGGACCTAGAAAAGAAGTACATACATTTACCTGCGCCAATAACTAAAACGAATAAAACTAGAAATGTACCGTTGCAACCACACGCAATAGAAATATTGAGAAAAATGCCTAGATCATTAAATGGCAAATTATTTCCTATAGGTTTAAAAAACTTTGAGCGTAGCTGGAACAGTATCTGTAAGAGAGCAGGGATAGCTGGTTTAAGATTTCACGATTTGAAGCGTGAGGCAATATCAAGATTGTTTGAGAAAGGATTATCTATATCGGAGGTTCAATTGTTTTGTGGCAATTCGCTATCCACGTTGAGCGTTTATACACAACACAACTCAACCACGTTAGCTGAAAAACTCGCATTATAGACTCGTCATTCGTGCCTACAACTTGACAAGATTGAGTGCTTGAAAACTGACTCAAAGATGCTAAATAAGTATCTGTATCACGTTACAGAATATCCAGCAGGTACTTGAAACTGTGAGAGTGTAACCGACGAAGAAGTAAGCAGAAGAATAAGATTGCATAATCCAATACTTCCACCACGTAAGGTAGAGTTTATAGAAGTGAGCGATCACTACTGCAGGTCTCTGAAAAATTTAAATCAAAAACATCCTTGGTTAACAAGACTAAAAAAAACTATGATGAAAATAGATTTAAAAATTTGTGAGAGATCAAACAGAAATAATCATTACAGATTTTACTTTGTATGCGCTGGCCAGCGTATTTTTTATACTCAAGTTTCAAAGCTTCATCATCCATCTTTAGTCTTGGTGAATTAACAGAGCGGAACAACAGTAGTTTAACCAGCTACTGCCGCTCGCATTAATTTACAGGAGTAATAATATGTCAAAAGATAATAAGGATGTAGGAATTGGACACAATTCAAAAGTGCCTACAGATTACGAAAGTAGTTATTTCAAACTAGAACGAGCATACAACAGACTAAAAGATAGATTGTGCGATAGCATAAGTCTCTCAATGGATCTCCAAAAAGATGACCTGGAGGATGTGCGAGTAAGTACAAGAGTTGCAGATAGATTTAAAAATCTTGAAGTAGCAACAATGCATAATGAACACGTTAGAGATACGATCAATGCTTTAAGACGTGTTGCATATCCAAAAACTATATTCAGCAAATACGATGTTGATAGATTGCGTAAAGAGTTTGGCAATGATGTAGTGGATATAGAATTAGCAAAACAAGGTTACGTAGAGGGGGCATTCGATGAATAATTACAAAGGATATCTTCCAGGAGTAAATCCAAACTATACACGTAAGGTATTGCAAGATGATGACGATAGATATTTTGCATACGAAGGTAGTACGGGACGTTTTGTTAATAATGTTGGACAAGAAGTTAAAACTGCAAAAGAAGCAATCGCATACAATGATAAAATAGATGCAGAATATAAGCAGGCGTTTCCACCACAAAAAAGTGTGGCAGCAAAACCTGTGCGTAGTATGTCTGCAACGGAGAAGTACGATACATACTTTAATAAAAAATCTCCTAAATATTATGCAAATAGAAAAGGTCCTGCAGAAACTGCGTTAGACAACATTAGGAAAAAACCTAATAGAGCAAGACCATCTACTTCATATGAAGCTATAAAAAAATCAGAGCCTATAATTAATTTTAATTCAGGTATTGATGAACTTATTAAGCATAGAGAAGATATGGATAAAATGCGTGCAGAAACTGCTTTAGCTGAAAAGAAATATAAACATAAGATGCAAAAGCGAATAGATGCAGACGATGACAAAGGTTTGTCTGGTTTAATGGGTGGAGGTTTCGATGCGTAAGAGGCTTACTGATTTACAGAAGGCAAAGCTACAAAATAAGAGCGTTGCTGAAATAAAATATCCTAAATCAACCGTCATTAGGAAACTCACTACAAAACAAACTAAAGTAAAATGGCCTAAACCTACTGTATGCGAACAGCATCAGATGATTGACTATAAAACTTTGGCGTTTGTGGCGAAGGAACAAATGAAAGTTATTAAGACAATGACAAAGCAGATCGCTGATATGGAGGAGAAGTTTCAGGTATCACAAGAAGGCGTTACTGAACTTACAAAAGTATATAGCGATAGAATACTTGAATGTAACAACATCATAAGAGACTTGCATCAGAGATTGTCTGGGAGGGTTAATTAATGAGTAAAACATTTATTGATAAACCACTTGAAGATGCTCCTACAGTTAAGGAGTCAATCAAACTTGCTAGCGAAACTGCTGGAGAAGAATTTGATATGGAGCTTCTGCAAACACTTTCACTATTTAAAAAATGGAGTGAAGATAATCCTGGCAAATCATATGATGATTTTCTGTTTGAATTCGGTTTGAAAAAGATTGAGCTTTCATCGGGTGGTGTAGTTGAGTCTTTAGCAGACCTTTACGATGCATACGAAAAAGGTATCGATGTAATGCCTGGAGAGACAGTATCTGATTACATTAAACGTATCAGAGCATCAGAAAAGGATAACAACGTTGATTTGAAGTTTGGAGGTCTTGTATGATCGAATTAGGACCTGTTAAAGCGCTATTAAACGCAGATGCAATAATATTCTGGTCTGACTATGGTAGAAAAGCAGTTACTGAAAGTTGGGTACAGAGATTAAATAAACAAATCAAAGAGCTGGACCAAGTTAAAGATTATACAAACTTAAATATAGCCACCGGCAGGGAAAGTCTGATTGTAGATACAGATTTAGATTGTCCTGAAGCTATACAGCTTGCAGATTATTTTTTACCAAAAACTGAATTAGAATTTGGTAGAGAAAGTACACCACGTGCACACAGATTGTATAAGGTTATTGATCTTACACAAAAGCATACCAGATCGTATTGCAGTTTTAGTGATGATAAGAAAGCGATGCTAGTCGAGATCAGAGCTAATAAGCACTACACTATGTGTTTCGGACAATATGATAACGAAGAAAAAGTTGTCTGGTCTGCAACAGGTGTACCGACGGAGGTAAGTTGGGAGGCACTAAATAAAGCAGTAGCAGAGTTAAGTGTTGCCTGCGTTATCTTACGTAAGTATGCAAAGGAAGGCTTAAGAAATGAGTACATCAAGAAAATGGTTGCCACGTTATGGCATCATAAAGTGGAAAAAGAAGATGCTACAAAGATCATTAAAGCAGTTACTGCAGGTGCATCAGATGACACGGAAGAACGTCTTGCAAGAGTAGAAGATGTTTATAAGCGTGAACGTACTGAACAGTTGCAAGGATTGCCAAGTCTAGCCGAGGAGTTTAATTGGAGCGAGGATGAAGTTAAAGACTTCAAAAAGCTGCTGTTCAAAATCACTGGACGTGATGCACTGCCTGCGTACACTAATACATTTGTTAATCGTATCGCATATATGATGAAGCAGAAAAAATACTATGACCTGGAGGACAAAGAAATGTACGACGGAGAAAGTATTGATGTGAAGTATGCAAAACATTTTAACGGTAAATATACTCCATTAAAATATTGGAAGATGCATAAGGATAGTAAGGTCTGCGTAGATTTTACATATAAGCCTGCCGATCAAAATAGATTTGTAAATGTTAATAAAAAATTAATGATTAATGTTTACGAAAAAAACGATCTAGTACCAGACCCAAAAGCTGACACAGACGATTTCTGGGCTTTGCTAAAGACGATAATACCACACGAAGAAGAACGTAATCACTTCCTAAATTGGTATGCATATCCTCTACAAAATCCTGGCAAGAAAATCAGACACGCAATCATAATGCAATCAGATGAATTTCAACTTGGAAAAGGTAGTTTGTTTGATCTGCATAGAGATATGTTAGGCCTGCACAATACACGTAAGATTGAGCTGGAGGAGGCGTTAGATAAAGGAAAAGGTTATTTAATAGGTGCACAAACTGTACTGATTGATGAAGCCAAATCTAGTGGTAGCTGGAGTGAAAAATCAAAATTGATTAACACTTTAAAAACTATAATTACGGAAGGCTCAATAGGTGTAAGACAACTGTATAAGGAATATTCTGAAACAGATACTGTTACCAATTATTGGATTAACACTAATCACAGAGACGCCTTTGCACTACCTTATAATGAAGTAAGATATTGGGTGTACTTTAGTCCAGGCAAACGTAACCAGGCCCTGCTGGATAGATTTCATAATGCAAGAGCTAATCATAACCTGCAAGGTGGTGTTTTAGCTGAATTATTAGATCGTAATTTAAGTAATTTTAAACCATTAGGCATAGCTCCACACACTTCATACAGAGACGAAATGTGTCAGTTAGCCGATCGTCCACTAAATGATTTTGTTACAGAGTCATTTAAGCAAGGAGTCCATCCATTCGATAGAGACTTGGTTACAACGGTCGAGTTGTTTGATTGGTTAAAGATTGAGAAACGTATCAAAGTTACACGTGAACGTGAGATAGCAAAAGCACTAGAAGGAATAAAGGCCATCAAGAAAGCAGGTTGTCCTGTTAAGACAGTAGGTCAAAAAGTTACTATTTGGATTTTGCACAATCACGATAAATACAGGAGCTTAACTGCAAAAGATTTGGGTAGTAAATATGTTCCGTTTTATCACGACAGTAAATTGTAAGAGAGGAGAAACACAATGCCAAAAAGCTACAAAGATCAAACAAGAGTAAAACTATCGACGCATATGGTGCCAAAAACGCCAGACAAAGTGTTGAAGCGTATAATGACAGATTTAAGTACACACTTACGTAGGTCAAAAGAAACATACGCCATCACAAATGAATTGCCGAAGTTTCCTATGGTTGACTATGAGGAGATTAGGAGGATTGTCCAAAACAATTTCCAATATCTGGGTGTAGAATTGAAGAAGTGGAAACGAGATAACACCTAAATTTAACCATCCGATGCAACTGGGGAACCCGTCAAAGTTTTTTAGTTGCACGGAGGAATTAAATATTTTTTGACAGCTTGCTAATTAGGTTCGTATGGTTCGAAATCTCACAAAGTATTGAGGGCCATCAGGAGGCGCCTTATCAATGTACGATGTACGCTATTGTACGCATAATTACGGATATGACGATTTAATGTTACCTAAAGTTCCCTAGTGTTTTTAATAATTTTTTTAATAAAATTGAGTCATTGCAACAGTTTAAGTTCCTTGAGCCCAGATTTTTGAACAGGGTAACCTCTACATCCTTTTACCGTACATCTAACCTTAATCCGTACACTTGTACGCCTTATATTACGGCAGTTTCTGGTAACTGTTTTCGAAAAATTTTTTTGTAATATTTTTGAAATTGTTAACTTATGTATACTTCTATTCCCGCTCCTCGCTCAATTGATGCTGTTTAAAGAGTCATACAGTATGAAATTTTTAAAATTTTTTACTAACGGGACTCCTGGGTACTCATTTCAAATTACACGTCTCTAAAAGGCAAGATCAAACACTAAAGGTAAAGCTATAGAAGTTTCTTTTACCAGCAGGGGATGCCACTACTTATTTATCTTCAAAAACAAGATTGAGTTTGGCACCACTATTGCCAAGATCGCCGAGGCCGAAGGCCGAGGCAGTTTAGAGATTAAGACTCTTGTCTGGGTCGCACTCTGGTCGCAATTATTGTGGACGGATTCCGTGTTATGGGATAATATGTGATTAGAAAGCATAACCAATGATCTAGTGTTTTCGTGGAATTGATGTGAGTATTTGGCTCCTCGGGCAGGACTCGAACCTGCGACCAATTGATTAACAGTCAACTGCTCTACCAACTGAGCTACCGAGGAATGTAAAAATCAAAACTTACTTTTTTTTGAGGTTAAAACAACTCTTTTTTTTGGAGGTAACGCCCGGAATCGAACCGGGATACAAGGATTTGCAATCCTCTGCGTAACCATTCCGCCACGTTACCGTTAAAATGATTAACAAAACAATCTATTTGATGTTTATATATGAAATATTCTATCAAATTCAATCTAATTTTGATTGTTGTTTAATGTGTTTATTGAATTATAAACTATAAATCACTAATGAGTTCAGAAAAATATATACATACAAAGGTAGAAAATAAGATTTATTCCTATTGGGAAAAAAAACAACTTTTTAAACCAAAAAAAAATAAGAAAAAATATTCAATTGTAATACCACCACCTAATGTAACTGGAAGCTTACATATGGGCCATGCTTTAAACAATACGATCCAAGATTTGTTAATCAGATATCATAGAATGAATAACTATGAGACTTTGTGGCAACCTGGAACTGACCATGCGGGTATTGCAACTCAGGCCTTGGTAGAAAAAAAGTTAGAAAGCCAAAATATTAATAAAAAATCCATCGGAAGAGACAAATTTGTAAAAAAAGTTTGGGAGTGGAAAAATGAATACGGTGGAATAATTATCAATCAATTAAAAAAACTTGGATGCTCTTGTGATTGGTCAAGAAATGCGTTTACTATGGATAAAAATTTATCCTCATCTGTAATCAAAGTTTTCATAGATTTGTACAACAAAGGATTAATTTATAAGTCAAAAAAATTAGTAAATTGGGATACGGTCCTGAAAACAGCTATATCGGATTTAGAGGTTGATCAAAGAGAAGTTAATTCAAAGCTATATTATATAAATTACCAAATAGAAAATTCGTCAAATTTTATAACAATTGCGACAACTAGGCCCGAAACCATGCTTGGTGATACAGCGGTAGCTGTAAATCCTAAAGATGACAGATATCAAAGTTTAGTTGGAAAAAATGTAATTTTACCAATTACTAACAGAAAGATTAAAATAATAGCTGACGATTATGCAGATCCAGAGCAAGGTTCTGGAGCTGTAAAAATTACACCTGCACACGACTTTAATGACTATGATGTTGGTAAAAGAAATAAACTGGAGATTATAAATATTTTCACTGAAGATGGTAAAATTAATAATAATGCACCAAGCGAATATGTCGGATTAGATAGATTTGATGCTCGAAAAAAAATACTTAATGAATTAGGTGACAAATTAATAAAAGAGGAAAAAATAAAAAATAAAGTTCCATATGGTGATAGATCAAATTCTGTTATTGAACCTTATTTAACTGAGCAATGGTTTGCAGATGCAAAGAAGTTATCTATTAAAGCAAAGAAAATAGTTAAGAACAAAAAAACAAATTTCTTTCCAAAAAATTGGTCAAAAACATATTTCCAATGGATGAACAATATAGAACCGTGGTGTATATCAAGACAGTTATGGTGGGGTCATCAAATACCTGCTTGGTATGGTCCAGATAAAAAAATATTTGTTGCAAATAATTTAAACGAAGCAAAAAAACTTGCTAAGAAAAAATATAAAAAAGATGTTGAATTAGTTAGAGATGAAGATGTATTAGATACATGGTTCTCATCAGGTTTATGGGCATTTGCAACTTTAGGATGGCCAAAGAAAAATGAGTATTTAAAAAAGTTTTATCCAACATCTGTATTAGTTACCGGCTTTGATATTATCTTCTTTTGGGTTGCAAGAATGATGATGTTTGGAATGGAATTTTTAAATAAAGAACCTTTTAAAGATATTTATGTTCATGCTTTAGTTAGAGATGAAAAAGGTCAAAAAATGTCAAAATCTAAAGGCAATGTTATTGATCCCTTAGTATTAATAGAAAAGTATAGCGCTGATGCATTAAGATTTACTTTATTATCAATGGCATCACCTGGTCGAGATGTGAAACTCTCAGAAGATAGAGTTAAAGGTTATAGAAATTTTTTAAATAAACTTTGGAATGCTAATAACTTTTTATCCATGAATAAATGTGATTTTAAAAAGTCAAAAAAATCACCAAAAATTAAACTTAATATCAATAAATGGATAATTTCAGAGTTAAATCAAACTACAAAGGAAATAGAAAAAAACATAAAAGATTACAGATTTGATGAAGCTGCAAGAAATATCTATCAGTTTGTATGGCATGCTTATTGTGATTGGTATTTAGAGCTTTCAAAAACCATTTTAAATTCTAAAGATAAAAAATCTATTAATGAGGTAAAATTAACAACCTCTTACGTTTTTAAAGAAATCTTAGTTTTATTACATCCGTTTATACCGTTTATAACAGAGGAACTCTGGCTAAAGAATAAACTCGATAAATTAAATAGTAGTTATTTAATGCATACAAATTGGACTTTAAATAAAATAAAAAGTGACAAAAATATCAAAGAGGTACAAAAAATAATTGATCTTATAAGCCAACTAAGATCTTTTAAAAATGAACTAAATGTAAGCCCTGGCTCTTTTGTTGATATGTCATTAGCTAATTTACCAAAAAAGGATCAGGATTTTATTATTAAAAATGAAATTGTACTAAAAAGATTAGGTAGAATTAATAACTTCTTTGATAGTGAAAAAAACAAACCATCTGCAAATCTTGTGATTGCAGGTGATATATTTAAAATTTATTTTGATCAATCAGTTGATCTATCATTAATTAAAGAGAATTTACTTAAAAGACAGAGCAAATACGAGGCAGAATTAGATGTAATATCAAAAAGATTATCAAACAAAAGTTTTGTCGATAGGGCACCAAAAAATATTGTTGATCAAGAGAAAAATAACTATAATGAATTACAGAAAAATATTGATAAAATATCAATCACAGTTAAAGGTTTGTAATGAAATTTAATAAGAAAAAATTACCAAGTAGACATACTTCGCTAGGTCCAGATAAGGCCCCTCAAAGATCTTTTTATTATGCAATGAAACTGACAGAAAAAGATGTTGCAAAACCCTTTGTTGGCGTTGTTTCAACATGGAATGAGGCTGCACCTTGTAATATTGCTTTAATGAGACAAGCTCAATCAGTTAAAAAAGGTGTTAAATCATCAGGAGGAACACCAAGAGAATTTTGCACAATTACAGTTACTGATGGTATTGCAATGGGACACGAGGGAATGAAATCTTCATTAGTTTCAAGAGATGTAATTGCGGATTCAACTGAGCTCACTGTACGAGGTCATTGTTATGATGCTCTAGTAGGTGTTGCAGGATGTGATAAGTCTTTACCCGGTTTGATGATGGCAATGGTCAGATTAAATGTACCAAGTGTATTTATTTATGGAGGCTCTATTCTTCCTGGAAGATTTAACGGTAAAGATGTAACTGTAGTAGATGTTTTTGAAGGTGTAGGAAAATATTCTTCAGGACAAATGAATGCACATGCTTTAAGAAAATTAGAATTAAAAGCTTGTCCAAGTGCTGGTGCTTGTGGAGGTCAATTTACAGCAAATACTATGGCATGCGTTTCAGAGGCAATGGGATTAGCATTACCTTATTCAGCTGGAACTCCAGCACCCTACGAACAAAGAGATAAATTTGCATTACAAAGTGGAAAAGCTGTAATGAATTTATTAGCAAAAAATATTAGACCAAGAGATATTGTAACTAGAAAAGCTTTAGAAAACGCGGCAACGATTGTTGCAGCAACCGGAGGATCAACAAATGCTGCATTACATTTACCAGCTATTGCAAATGAAATAGGAATTAAATTTGATTTAATGGATGTTGCTAAAATTTTTAAAAGAACTCCTTATCTTGCAGATTTAAAACCAGGTGGAAGATATGTTGCAAAAGATATGTGGCTAGCAGGCGGTGTACCAATGTTATTAAGAACTTTGTTAGACGGTGGATATATCCATGGTGACTGTATGACTGTTACTGGAAAAACTATGAGACAAAATCTTAAAAATATTAAATTTAATTCAAAACAAAAAGTTATGAGAAAATATAACAATCCACTTTCAAACGATGGTGGTGTTGTAGGTTTAAAAGGAAATCTTGCACCAGAAGGAGCAATTGTAAAAGTTGCTGGATTAAAAAAATTACAATTTACAGGAAGAGCAAGATGTTTTGATACTGAAGAGTCTGCTTATAAAGCTGTTAAGAATAAAAAATATAAAGACGGAGACATAATTATTATTAGATACGAAGGTCCAAAAGGTGGTCCTGGTATGAGAGAAATGTTACAGACAACTGGTGCAATTTATGGCCAAGGAAAAGGGGAGAAGGTAGCACTTATTACTGATGGTAGATTTTCAGGTGCAACAAGAGGCTTTTGTATTGGTCACGTCGGCCCAGAAGCATCTGTTGGAGGACCAATAGCATTACTTAGAAACGGAGATGTAATAGACATTGATGCTAAAAAAGGAACTATTAATGTTAGATTGTCCAAAAAAGAATTGCAAAAAAGACGTAAAAAATGGAGACCTAAAAAGATTAACTTTGGTAATGGAACTCTATGGAAGTATGCACAAACTGTTGGACCAGCATATTTAGGAGCACCAACACATCCTGGTGGTAAAAACGAGGTTAAAGTATACGCTGATATTTAATGAAAATTAGACCGGTTATTTTATGCGGTGGGGCAGGTACAAGACTTTGGCCCAAAAAATCTAATCATCAAGCAAAACAATTTATAGATTTTGGTGGCTGGACTTTAATTAATAAAACTTTTGAAAGAGTTAAAAGTAAATTTTTTGATTACCCAATTATAAGTACTAATTCAAAGTATATTAAGGATGTAAAAAAAGCTTTAAAGAAAAGCAGAATTACAAAATATAAAATTATTTTAGAACCAGCAAAAAAAAATACTGCTCCAGCAATTTTAGCATCAGCATTAATTAAAGATGTACCGTATAATCAGCCATTAATGTATTTTACTGCAGATCATTTAATTGAAAAGCCTAACAAATTAATTACAGCTATTAATAAAAATAAGTCAAATTTAGATGAAAAAAATATATTTATATTTGGCATAAAGCCAACAAGTCCATCTAGTGAGTATGGATATTTCATTACTAAGAAAAAAAAGAATATTGATAAGGTCACCAAATTTATTGAAAAACCTAAAACATCGAGAGCAAAACAAGTAATTAGACAAAAAGGATACTGGAACTCTGGGATGTTTTTTTTGAGAAAAGACTCAATTATTAATAATTTTAAGAAATATCAGCCTAATATTTTTCGAAACTGTAAAAAAGCTGTAATAAAAGCTAAATATAAAAGCAATGTGTATTATTTAAATAAACAATCATTTTCTAAAGCTACAGCAAAATCGTTTGATTACGCAATACTTGAGAAAACTAAAAATATCAATGCGATCAAGCTTGATATTCCATGGTCGGATCTAGGGAGCTGGAAAGAAATCTGCAAAATGTATGGAAAAATTAAAAATAGATATTTTAAAAAGAAAAACGTATTTTATAGACCATGGGGCAGCTATACAAACTTATTTAAAGGCAAAGAATTTTTAATTAAAGAATTATTTGTTAAACCTAAAGGCATTTTAAGTCTTCAAAAACATTTCCATAGATCAGAACATTGGGTAGTTACTCATGGAATTCCAAGAATTACTCTAAATAAAAGTAAATTCTTAAAGAAACCTGGTGAAACTATTTATATTCCATTAGGAGCTATTCACAGAATTGAAAATCCATTTAAAAAACCGGTTAAAATTGTAGAAGCACAAATAGGCTCAATCCTTAAAGAAACAGATATTGTTAGATATCAGGATGTATATGGTAGGGTAAAATAGTATTAAGCAGACTTTAATATATTTATTTTTTTTTCTGATTTTGAAATTAAAACTTCTTTGAAATTACCAAAATTGTCACCATCAATTTGCACTGGTATTTTACTATTCACACCTTCAAATTTAATATTATCATCATATTTTGTAATCACTGATTTTGATTTTTCTAAATTACCATAAATAGCTACTAAATATATGTAATATAATAATTTTAATCGATTTAAGTTTTCAAAGATGTATGTAACAACTTTATCATCAAAGATATTTGTTTTTGCTATTGAATGATGACCTGCATAATATTTGCTATTTGTACATAGAACCCAATCTGCATAAATAGTTTCATTATCGATAAATATCTTGATTTTATTATTCTTCATAAATAAAAATTTTTGTAAACCTTTGATACCAAATATTAATTTTCCCATTATTTTTTTAATCGAGGAATTAATTGATTGAACTATTTGAGCATCCCATCCTAATCCTGCCATCAAAACAAAATGTTTTTCATTTATTTTCATTAAATTAGATTTATTAAAATTATTTGAGGTTAATGTTTTTGCAATTTGTTTAATGTTTTTAGACATACCCAATTCAGCTTGTAGAATATTAGCTGTTCCTGCTGGAATATATCCAATTGCAAAATCCTTATTAAAATTAAAATTATTTTTTATAAGTTCGTTAATAGCAAATGAAACTGACCCATCTCCACCAGCTAATAATAATCTGTTATATTGATTTTTTGGGATATTTTTTATTATTTCTGATGCTTGGTTCTCACTTTTTGTCTCAAAAAAATCAACCTTGTATTGTTTTCGAATTTCATAAAGAATCTTTTTAATAAAATTAGTCTTTCTTCCACCGGCAGATTTTTTATTATATATCAAACAAAATTTCATAATTTAATAATTCTGTAACATTATTATGTACAAGGTAGTTATGTTTCTACTTATAAGCGAATCAAAAAATAAAACAAGTTTATATGACAAATAAATCACCTTTATTAAAGTATAGAAGTATATTTATTTCAGATTTACATCTTGGAACAAAGGGGTGTCAGGCAAGTAAGATTTTAGAATTTTTTAAAAACTCTAGATCAGAAAATCTTTATCTTGTTGGAGATATTGTTGATGTTTGGGCGATGCAAAAAAATTTTTATTGGCCTCAAGAACATAATGACGTAATTCAAAAAATATTAAGAAAAGCAAGACATGGTACTAAAGTTTTCTACATAGTAGGCAATCATGATGAATTATTTAGAAAATTTATTCCTATGAATTTTGGCGACATACACATGTTAAATAGAATTGTTCACGAAACTAATTTAGGAAAAAAATATTTAATTGTACATGGTGATGCGTGGGACGGGGTAATGAAACACGCTAAATGGTTATCTAAAATTGGATCTGTTGCTTATAATTTATTATTAAGAATTAATGTGGTTATAAATTTCTTTAGAAAATTAAGAGGCAAAGATTATTGGTCACTTGCTAAATTCTTAAAATATAAAGTTAAAAATGCAGTAAAATATATTGGCGAATATGAAAAAACACTTTCAGATTATGCAAAAAACAAAAAATATGATGGAATAATTTGTGGTCATATTCATCATGCGGAAGATCAAGATTTCAATGGAATAAATTATCTTAATTGTGGTGATTGGGTTGAGTCCTGCACCGCATTAGTAGAAAATTACAATGGAAAATTCGAAATTATTTATTGGGATAAAATAAGAGATAAATATTTCAATAATGAGGAAATTTCACAAACTTTAAAAACAAAAAATCTTAAAAAAGCATCTTAAAAAATGAAAATCTTAATTGCGACAGATGCATATTTCCCTCAAGTTAATGGTGTAGTAAGAACTCTTCATGAAACAGGGCAAGTTTTAAAAAAACAGGGTCATTTAGTAGAATATATCACTCCAGACTTATTTTTAACTTTTCCGATGCCCAAATATAATGAAATTAGATTATCTATTAATGTTTGGCCAAGAGTTGGTAGTTTGATAAAAAAAATAAAACCTGATGCAATTCATATCGCTACTGAAGGTCCTATAGGAACTATGGCAAGAAGATATTGTTTAAAGAATAATCTAAAGTTTACTACAAGTTTTCATACAAGGTTTGATAAATATCTTAAATTATATTTTCCAATTATACCTGCAAAATGGGCTGAAAAATTTTTAGCAAATTTTCATAATAAGGCTGAGAGAATTTTAGTAACAACAGAGTCTATGAGAAGAGAATTAATTAATATAGGTATAGATGATAATAAAATGATTACTTGGACCAGAGGTGGAAATCACGGAGCATTTAAGAACCCTAAAAAAATTGATTTACCCCACAAAAGACCAATTTGGATTTATGTTGGAAGAGTTGCAGTTGAGAAAAATATAAGAGCTTTTTTAGAATGTGATTTAGAAGGTACAAAAATAATAATAGGAAAAGGACCTGATTTAAAAAAATTAAAAAAAGAATTCCCTAAAGATATTTTTTTAGGAGAAAAAACCAACGGTGAATTAGCATCACATTTTGCATCCTCCGATGTTTTTGTATTCCCTAGTAAAACAGATACATTTGGAATTGTGGTTACCGAGGCTTTAAATTGTGGAACACCTGTTGCAGCGTATCCTGTTCCAGGTCCTAAAGATATATTTGAAGGATCCAAAATAAATTGTTTAGACAATAATCTTAAAGTTTCAGCCCAAAAAGCTTTAAAAGTTGATAGAAATGATTGTCTTGAATTTGCAAAAAAATTCACTTGGGAAGAAACAGCAAAAATATTTTTTAACAATATTTCACCTAACCATTAGTTAATTTTTCTTAATTTGTTTGCATTAAAAAGTGTAATATTGCAAAATTAAACTATCTAATTTATGGAATATTTAGTCATCCTACTTGTAATTGTTATAATTTATCTCCTATATTTACTTAATCAAAAAAAAAACAAACCAATAAATACTGCCATAATAGTTAATAAAAGAGAGGAAAAAACAAAAAGAGTAATTATAGACGAGCTTGAAGATCAGTTTTTCGCATTAAATAAATATAATATAATTAAATATGCTAATCCAAGTGCATTAAAAAGATTTGGAAGTAATTTAATTGATAAAAACATATCCTCTGTAATTCGAAAACCAGAATTAATAGAAAATATTGAAAAAGCTATTGTTGAAAATAAAACAAAAAATATTGACATTGAAATAGACCTCCCATCATATCAATTTTATAAAATTTATATTATTCCTGGTCCAACTCATTTATTTACTGAACCAGATTCTGTTGTGTTATTTTTAAAAGATTTTACTGAAATTACAAAAGCACAAAAATTTAAAACTGATTTTGTAGCTAATGTAAGCCATGAATTAAGAACACCTTTAATGGCAATCAAAGGATCATTAGAAACAATTGAGGGCCCAGCGTCTGATGATGAAAAGGCTAAAAAAAAATTTATGAAAATAATGACTGATCAATCAAATAGAATGGAAAATTTAATTAATGATCTTTTAATACTCACAAGAATTGAATTAGAAGAACACATAAGGCCAAACTCTTTAGTAGATATAAATGATCTTTTCAAAACAATCATCAGTAATTTTGAGATTATTTTAAAAAGAAAGAAATTAAATATTAATTTATCTCTCGCTAATCCAACGATTGTTATTGGAGATGAAAAAAAATTACAAACTGTTTTTTCTAATCTTTTAGATAATGCAATTAAGTATTCAAATGAAAACAAGTCTATTTTTATATCAAGCAAAATTAGTGTTGGTAAATTGTTAGAAAAAAATTTTATGATCAGTATTAAAGATGAAGGTGTTGGTATTCCTCAAAGATATATTTCTAGAATTACAGAAAGATTTTTTAGGGTAGATCTTGAACAAAGTAATAGGGTTGGTGGAACTGGTTTAGGATTAGCTATTGTTAAACATATTGTTACTCAACATCGTGGACATTATGAGATTCTAAGTGAGGAAAATAAAGGAACTGAAGTTCAAATTTATTTACCAACAAAAACTTAGATTTAAAAAGTATTGTTTTATAATAATTTTAGAACGTTTTTATAACATTTCTTTACTTGATTAATGTTAGTCTTTTTATTATTTTTAAGCATGATTAGAATACTTAAAAATATTTTAATTTTTGCTTTTTTGTTAAGCTCTTTAACAACAAGTGTTTTTTCCAAAGATATAACAACATTATTAAGAAATCAGCAACTTACAGTTTTTGATATTGGGATTTTTAGACTAGAAGCAGATTTAAAAACTTCATATCCTTCTATAAAAGATCATTTAGAGATTGCTGAGTCTGAATTTTATACTGACGTAGTTACCTCATATTCTAAAAACTCAATTGATTTAATTGTTTCTGTTCCTATGAGTAAAAATCTTAAGGAGGAAAATTACTTTTCGGATTCTTTTAGATGTAGAAATATTTTTAGTTCTGTAAGAGATTTTTTATTAAGGAATGAAAACTTGAGTAATTACAGATATACTATGGCTACAAGTTATTTAACCTCTATATTTTCAACACCAAGCTCATGGCCTAGCTGGAGATATGATGAAGATATTAGAGAAGAATTAGTAAACTTGGTAAAACTTGAAGTAACTTTACGTCCAAGCAATGAACTAGCTCTTAGTGAAAAGGTAAACCCCGTGTCATGTAGTGGAGGCCTAGAAACTGATGTTGAAAAGATAATTATATCAAAAAAATACAACTAAAAGTTTTATTAAGTTTCAACTATAAAGTTACATTTTTAACAAAAGTGTAACAATTCTGTAATATTAAAGATTCAATAAATTTATACGAGTCTGTCATCTTTTAATTAATAAATAATGAAAGGATTAAAGATAATGAAAAAACTAACTATAATAATTGCTTCATTAGTTGCTTTATCAATAGCAACTGTTGCTCAAGCAAGAGATCAAATTAAGATAGTTGGTTCTTCTACGGTATTCCCTTATGCGACTGTTGTTGCTGAAAGATTTGGTGGTTCAGGATTTAAAACTCCTGTTATTGAGTCTACTGGTACTGGTGGTGGAGCTAAACTATTTTGCGCTGGTGTAGGTGAACAACATCCAGATATTACAAATGCATCAAGAGCTATGAAAGATAAAGAAAAAGCACTATGTAAGAAAAATGGTGTTAATGATATCGTTGAAATCGTAATTGGAAACGACGGTATTACATTAGCTTACAGTAAAGATGCAAAACCAGTAAACTTTACAAAAGAACAATTATACTTAGCGCTAGCCGCTCATACAGTTGTTGATGGTAAATTAGTTCCAAATATTTATAAAACTTGGGATCAAATTGACCCTAGCTTACCAAAACAAAAAATTTCAGTGATGATCCCACCAGGAACATCAGGAACTAGAGATGCTTGGAATTCTTTAGTAATGAAAAAAGGTATGACTAAAGAAGCTAAAGCTCTTTATAAAGCAGGTTTTGAAGCTGGAAATAAAAAATACAAAAAACCTCAAAAACTTTACAGAGAAGATGGTGCTGCTATTGAAGTTGGAGAAAACGATAGTTTAATCATCCAAAAGTTAACTCAAGATAAAGAAATGTTTGGTTTCTTTGGCTTCAGTTATTTCCTAGCTGCAAAAGATAAATTACAAGCAGCAAGTATTGATGGTGGACAACCATCATTGAAGTCTATTCAAGACTACAGTTATGCTGTTGCCAGACCTTTATTCTTTTACGTGAAAAAAGCTCACGTTGGGGTAATTCCAGGCTTACATGAGTTTGTGAAAGAATTCACAACTAAGAAAGCTATAGGAAAAGGTGGTTATCTAGCAGACATTGGTTTGGTGCCATTAGACTCTAAGTTGTATAAAACAACTAGAACTAATGCTACGAAGCTAGTTGCTATGGGTAATTAATTGTTTCTCAGTTAACAAATCATTAAAAAGGGGGTCTTTTTAGACCCCTTTTTTTTCAAATAATAGTAAAGTCCCAATAAAGGAGATTCTTTTGAACTTAATATTGTTTACATTTATTGTTCTTCTAGGTTTCACAAGCTATTATTTTGGACGCAAAAAAGCATATACAATTCAATCTTCAAATAAAAGATTAACTGCATTACCACAATTTTATGGTTATTATCTTGCAATTTGGTGCGCAATACCAGCCTTTATAATTTTTTCTTTATGGGCAATTTTTGAGCCTACAATTGTAAAGTTATTAGTCTTAAGCGATTATTCAAATCAAGGTTATCTTGATGATGAATTAAATTTAATATACGAAAAAACAAAATCATTGTCGCGAGGACAATTTACCGGAGAAATTACACCTTTTATTGAGGCTTCAGCAGAAAAATATTTAAGTCTTCGATCAATAGCTCAAAGTTCAAAAGCTGTTATAGTATTATCTATAATCATTGCTTCAGTTGCTTATGCGTATAAAAGAATTTCATCTAATTCTAGAACAAGAGAACCAGTTGAAAAATTTTTGAATGCAGTTTTATTTACAGCCTCTTTAGCTGCAATATTAACTACTGTTGGAATAGTTTTCTCACTTATATTTCAAACTATAGATTTTTTTAAAGTAATTCCATTATTTGATTTTGTCTTTGGAACTCATTGGTATCCAGCAAAAGCTTTTGTAAGAGATTCTTCTGAGGCTTTAGATCCATCAATGTATTCAGATACTTTTGGAGCGGTCCCTATTTTTGCAGGTACTTTTTTTATTGCATTTATTGCTATGTGCGTTGCTATCCCAATTGGATTAATGAGTGGAATTTATTTAGCTGAATATGCATCTAGCAAAGTTAGACAATATGCAAAACCTTTAATTGAAATTTTAGCTGGTATACCAACAGTTGTTTATGGTTTTTTTGCTGCCCTAACAGTTGGACCATTTTTGAAAGAATTAGGAACCTCAATGGGTCTTGAAGTTTCAGCTGAAAGTGCTTTAGCAGCAGGAGGGGTAATGGGTATTATGATCATACCATTTATTTCAAGTTTAAGTGACGATGTAATTACAAGTGTGCCTCAAAGTTTAAGAGATGGAAGTTACGCTATGGGAGCGACTAAATCAGAAACAATTAAGAGAGTTATTTTTCCAGCAGCTTTGCCCGGGATAGTTGGATCTATTTTACTTGGCGTTTCAAGAGCTATTGGAGAAACAATGATAGTTGTTATGGCCTCGGGTTTAGCTGCTAACTTGACTTTAAATCCATTAGAATCTACTTCAACAATTACAGCGCAAATTGTGGTAATTTTAATTGGAGACCAAGCTTTTGGCGACCCAAAAACGCAAGCCGCTTTTGCTTTAGGTATGTCATTATTTCTAGTAACGCTTTGTTTAAATATCGTGGCCTTAAGAGTAGTTAAAAAATATAGAGAGAAATATGAATAAAAGTAAAGAACAATTATTAAATAAAAGATACAAAGCTGAACAGAGATTTCGCTTATACGGTCTGAGTGCAATTTTTATGGCACTTTTATTTTTAACAATCTTTATTTTTAAAATTTTTTCAACTGGCTATTCTGCTTTTCAAAAAACGTGGCTCATTGTTCCAGTAACTTTTGATGCTGAATTAATGATGTTAGAACAAAATCCTTCTAATGAGGATTTACAGGATGCTGATTATTACGATATAGCATTAAAATCAATGGCTGACCTAGATCCAAATGCCAATGAAGATCAAGAAAATGAATTGAAGAGAATGGTGTCTTATTTTTTTGAAAAAGAAATTAAAAATGAACTTCTAAATAACCCTGGTTTAATAGGAAAAACAAAAGAAGTTTATCTAACCGCTTCAGATGATTTAGATCAAGTCTTTAAAGGAAATTATCCAAGAGATTTACCGGAAGATCAAAGAAGGGTAAGCGATTATCAATTAAAAATTTTCGATCAACTTGTTGCAAAAGGCAAAGTTGAAAGTAAATTTAATATCAGTTTTTTTACATATGCTGACTCTAGAGAACCAGAACTTGCTGGTATAGCTAGTTCATTTATGGGCTCAATTTTTTCTATACTTGTATGCTTAATGATAGCTTTTCCTGTGGCGGTGCTTGCAGCAATTTATCTTGAAGAGTTTGCACCTAAAAATAGATTTACTGATTTTATTGAAGTAAATATAAATAACTTGGCTGCAGTACCATCTATTGTCTTTGGGTTACTCGGATTAGGTGTTTTATTGGCTATATTTCACCTTCCTAGGTCTACCCCTTTAGTTGGAGGTATCACTTTATCATTGATGACTTTACCAACAATAATTATAGCTGCGAGGGCATCTTTAAAAGCGGTTCCTCCAAGTATAAGAGAGGCAGCACTTGCTATGGGCGCAAGTCGAATGCAAACCACAATGCATCATACCGTTCCTCTTTCAATGCCTGGGACTTTATCAGGTACAATAATTGGTTTAGCTCAAGCTTTAGGAGAAACTGCACCCCTAATTTTAATTGGAATGGTTGCTTTTGTTAACACGATACCTGGGTCACCAATGGATCCTGCAGCAAGTTTACCAGTTCAAATCTATATTTGGGCTGAAAGTGCTGAGAGAGGATTTGTTGAAAAAGTCTCGGCATGTATAATGGTCTTACTTGGTTTTTTAATAATAATGAATTTATTTGCCCAAATAATTAGACATAAGTTTGAAAAAAAATGGAGTTAAAATGATAAAGATTAAAGCAAAAAATGTAGATGTTTTTTATGGAAAAAAACAGGCCCTCTATAATATAGGTTTAGATATTGAAGAAAACCAAGTAACTGCATTAATTGGTCCATCTGGTTGTGGTAAATCAACTTTTCTTAGATGTCTTAATAGAATGAATGATGTAATTGATATCTGTAGTGTTAAAGGAGAAATTTTAATTAATGACTTTAATATAAATGATAAAAGTTGCGATGTAGTAAGACTTAGAGAAAAAATTGGTATGGTTTTTCAAAAACCTAATCCTTTCCCAAAAACTGTATATGAAAATATATCATACGGCCCAACAATTCACGGTATGGCTCAATCAAAGCAAGAAATGGATGAAATTGTTGAAACTAGCTTAAAAAAGGCTGCACTATGGGAAGAGGTAAAAGATAGGTTACATGAACCTGGAACTGGTTTATCTGGAGGACAACAACAAAGACTTTGTATTGCTAGAGCAATTTCCGTAAGACCAGAAGTTATATTAATGGATGAGCCTTGTTCAGCATTAGATCCAATAGCAACAGCACAAATTGAAGAATTGATTGATGAGTTAAAAAAGGAACATACAATAATAATTGTAACTCATTCTATGGCTCAAGCTGCACGTGTCTCTCAAAATACAGGTTTTTTTCACCTAGGACATTTGATTGAACATGGATCAACTGATAAGATATTTAAGAATCCTGATAACACAAAAACACAGGATTATATAACCGGGAGGTTTGGATAATGGGTGAAGCGCCACATACAGTTAAATCTTACGAAGAAGAACTCAAAAATCTTAATGCGAATATAATTAAAATGGGAAGTGCGTGTGAGGATGCTTTAGGTAAAGCTATTCAAGCCATTACAACAAGAAATAGCGATATTGCAGAAACTGTAATTCAAGACGATGAAAAAATAGATAAATTTGAGACTTTAGTTGAACAGCAAGTTGTAAATTTAATTGCATTGAGACAACCTATGGCAATTGATTTAAGAGAGACTGTAACGGCTCTGAAAATGTCTTCGGATTTAGAGAGAATAGGTGATTTAGCAAAAAATATATCCAAGAGAACACTTTTGCTTAATGAAAATCTTCCAAAGAATTTGGTAGATGCATTAAATAGAGTATCCACTAGTGTTCAAAAACAATTAAAATCAACATTAGACGCTTATCTAGAAAGATCTGCGTCAATGGCAGTAAATGTTTGGGAAAGTGACGAGCAAATAGATGATCTAACAAATCTTTGTATGCAAGAAGTTATAAAATATCTTAAAGAAAATGAAAAAAATTTAGAGGATGGAACTCACTTGTTGTTTGTGACCAAAAACGTTGAGCGTATTGGTGATCATACTACAAATGTTGCAGAACAAATTTATTATTTAGTTAAAGGTGAATATTTAGAAGGTGAAAGACCTAAGGGCACAGAGCCAATTGTAACTGGAGAAAAATGACTTATGTCAGCTCATGTTTTTATAGCTGAAGATGAAGCATCAATTGTTAGTTTGTTAAAGTATAATCTTGAAAAAGAAGGTTATAAAGTTAGTCATTCAGAAAATGGAGAAGATGCTCTTAAACAAATAAAATTAAAACACCCAGATTTAATATTAATGGATTGGATGTTACCTGAATTATCTGGTGTTGAAATTTGTAAAAATTTAAAAAAAAATAATAAGTTTAATGATATTCCTATCATTATGTTAACTGCAAAAGGGGAGGAAGAGGACAAATTAAAAGCATTTGATACTGGTGCAGATGATTATGTGACTAAACCTTTTAGTCAAAAAGAATTGAATGCTCGAATTAAATCTTTATTGAGAAGATCTAAACCTCAATCATCATCAGATATTGTAGAATTTACTGATTTAAAAATAGACCGGATTACAAAAAGAGTTTATAGAAAAGATAAAGAAATTACTTTAGGCCCAACTGAATTTAAACTTTTAGATTTTTTTATCAAAAATCCTAAAAGAGTTTATTCACGAGAACAGCTTTTAAACAATGTATGGGGAGAGAATATATACGTTGAGTCTAGAACAGTAGATGTCCATATTAGAAGATTAAGACAAGCTATAAATATTGAAAACGTAAAACCTTTAATTAGAACGGTTAGATCTGCAGGTTATTCTTTAGAGTCTTGAAGATCTTTGGGTCTTATAAATTTTTTTAACATTCCTTTTTTTTCTATTTCGTCCCAACCTTTAATATCAAACTTAATTTTAGCGAATGCCGCTGTAGGAAATTTATAATTCATTAATTTGAAATTATTGGTTTCATGATTTTTGGTTAGATACCTTACTAAATTTTTAACTGTGGGTTCATGATTTATTAATAAAATTGATTTGTAGTTACTCGATATTTTTTTAATTTTATTTATAATTGTAAATTCATCTGCTAAGTATAAACTCTTTGAATATTCTGTTGTTTTTGGCTCAGGAATTCCTTTTGACAAAATTTCAAAAGTACTTCGGGTTCTTTTAGCTGATGATATCAAAGCAAATTCAAATCTGTATTTTCTTTTAACAAAAAATTCACAAATTTTTTTTGCACTTTTTTTACCTCTTTTATTCAGCGGTCTCTCAAAATCATTAATATTCAAATCTTCCCAACTGGATTTTGCGTGTCTCATGACGTATAATTCAAACATAAATTCTAAATACATGACTGCTTTAAAAAAACAACAAAAAGAAGAACTTAAGAATAAATATATCAATAGAGAACTTTCGTGGTTAAAATTTAATGATAGAGTACTTTTTGAATCACAAAATATTGAAAATCCCTTATATGAAAGGGTAAAATTTTTATCAATTGCGGGTTCTAATCTTGATGAATTTTTTATGGTTCGTGTAGCTGGTCTATATAGTCAAATAAAACAAGAAGTTGACTCATTAAGTTCTGATGGCTTGACACCTGATGAACAAATGGATGAAGTAGTTCTTGAAACTAAGAATCTATTAAAAAAACAGAACAAAATTTTTATTCAACTGATTATGGAATTAAAAAAAAATAATATCAGTTTAGTAAAACCAGTTAATTTAAATACTAAGGATAAAAAAAAACTTCTAGAAATATTTATAGAAGAGATTTATCCTTTATTAACACCATCAGCTATTGATCCTGCCCACCCATTTCCGTTTATAATCAACCAGGGAAGAGCACTTGTAATGAAGCTAAGGAAGAAAAATAGAAAGAGGATTTTAAACTCGATAATTGTAATACCAAAAGCATTATCTAGATTTATTGAAATAGAGTCTTCCAAAAATCATAAGAAGTTTGTTATTTTAGATGACGTAATAAGTTTTTTTGCTAATGAAATTTTTCCAGATCATGATTTAGAAAAGAAAATGATTTTTAGAGTAATAAGAGATAGCGATGTAGAGATTCAAGAGGAAGCAGAAGATTTAGTTAGATCTTTTGAATTGGCTTTAAAAAGACGTAGAACGGGTGATATTGTTCGTTTAGAGGTCCTTGAAAATAGTGATAATGAATTGATAAGATTTATTACAAATAAATTAGATATAAATCCTGACTATATTTATAATGTAGCTGGCCTTGTTGGAATTCAAGATATAGATCAAATATGTAAAGTAAAAAATCCAAAATTAAGATTCAAACATTTTATACCTAGAGAAGTTGAAAGATTAAAAGAATATAATGATAATTTTTTTGAAACTATCAAAAAGAAAGATTTAGTTGTGCATCACCCTTTTGAAACATTTGATGCTGTAATTGAATTTTTAAACCAAGCAGCAAATGATAAAAAAGTTATAGCTATTAAACAAACTTTATATAGAACAACTCTAGACTCACCTATTGTTAAAGCTTTAATAACAGCAGCAGAAAACGGAAAAACAGTTACCGCTTTAATTGAAATTAAAGCTAGATTTGATGAGGAGGCTAATATTCAACTATCAAGAAGTTTAGAAAAAGTAGGTGTTCAAATTGTTTATGGTTTTGCTAAATATAAAACTCATGCAAAATCATCATTAGTTTTAAGAAGAGAACAAGGAAAAATACAAACTTATTTTCATTTAGGAACTGGTAATTATCATCCTGTAAATGCTAAAATTTATACTGATCTATCTTTATTTAGTTGTGATAAGAAAATGGCATCAGATGTTGAAAAGTTTTTCAATTATGTAACAGGATACGCAAAACCAAAAAATTTAAATAAAATTTCTATTTCGCCAATAAATATGAGGCAAACCTTAAATGAAAATATTGATGCTGAAATTAAGAATTCTAAAAATGGTAAATTTGCAGCTATTTGGGCAAAAATGAATTCATTAGTAGATCCAGAAATTATTGATAAATTTTATGAAGCTTCGAATGCTGGTGTAAAAATTCATTTATTTGTAAGGGGTGTTTGTTGTTTAAGACCAGGAGTTAAAGATAGATCTGAAAACATAGTTGTAAAAAGTATAATAGGAAGATTTTTAGAGCATTCTAGAATTTATTGTTTTAGTAACGGTACAAAAAAAATGCCTAATAGAAATGCAAAAGTATATATTTCTTCAGCTGATTTAATGCCGAGAAATTTAAATAGAAGAGTAGAACTTCTAGTTCCAATTGAAAATGAAACTGTTCATGAACAGATTTTAGATCAAATAATGTTAGCAAATTATCTTGATACTAATCAGAGTTGGGAACTTAAAGCTGATGGTAATTATAAAAAAATTAAATATAGTAAGCACGATTCCTTTTCAGCTCATGAATATTTTATGAATAATCCGAGCTTATCTGGAAGAGGTAAAGCTAAACTAACTATGCAACCTAAAAAATTGCATCTAAAACTAATTAAAAGTGGAAGTAATTAATACAAAACAACAATCTGCTTCAAAATATTTAAAATTAGCCATTATTGATATTGGTTCAAATTCTATAAGAATGTTGATTTATGATGATTTTAGCTCAACAAGAGTCCCGTCATTTAATGAAAAAGCAGTATGTGAACTTGGAAAAAATTTAGACAAATCAAGAAAGCTTCATAAATCTGGATCAGAATATGCATTAAAAGTTTTAAAAAGATTTTCAGAAATTTTGAATGTATCAAAAATTACAAATTTGAAAATAATTGCGACTGCTGTTTTGCGAGAGGCTACAGATGCAAAACAATTTATCAGCGAAGTAGAAACTCTTTTTAAAACAAAAATTAATATTCTGAGTGGTGAAGAAGAAGCAAATTGTTCTGCAGAAGGTGTAAAAATTGGTTTTGATAATGTTGATGGATTAGTAGCAGATCTTGGTGGTGGAAGTTTAGAATTAGCTAGAGTTGAAAATAATGTTGTTACGAACAAAACTTCTTTGCCAATTGGTGTTCTTAGATTAATAAATAATCCAATTGTTAAAAAAAGAAATTTACCTAAGTATGTAAAGAAATTATTAAGAGAGGAAAAATGGTTATCTAAAAAAAAATTTAATAATTTATATCTAGTGGGAGGAACATGGAGATCTTTATTTAAACTACATCTTTTCCAAAATAACCATCCTGTTCATATTATTCATCAATATTCTGTAAATAGATCTATATTGACAAAATTTGTTGAAAAAATTTCAAACTTTAACAAATCAAAACTTAAAACTGTGGAATATATTTCAAAATCTAGAACACAATATTTACCGTATAGTTCTATTATTTTAAATGAGATAATGACTATAACAAATCCAAAAAAAATATTATGTTCAATAAGTGGTTTGAGGGAAGGTTCTTTATCAATTGATCATTTAAAAAATACAAAAGAGACAGAAATTTTTAATAAATCAATTGAATATATTGCATCAAAAAGGGGGGATTTAGGATCTACCTACCAAAAATATTTTAAATTTATACTACCTGTATTTGATGGTAATGAGCACTATAACAAAAAATTATTATATCTAGCTTGTGTTTTAAGTCATATGGATTGGGGTCTTGGTGCTTTTCAAAAAGCAGAACTAGTGTTTCAAGAAACCCTTAATACGCCTTTGCTAAGACTTACACATAAAGAAAGGATACAACTAGCTCTCTCTTGTTATTGGAGATACTGTAGTATTAAATACAATCCAAAATTTGAATATCTTACTTTTTTAAATAATAACGAAATATTTTCAAGTAAACAAGTTGGTGCTGCTTTGAGATTCTCACAATCTTTAACATCTATATCAACAATTTTTCTTGAGGAATTTAAATTGTATAAAAGAGGTAATTCAATTTTTCTAAAAATTCCATCTCAACATCAAGAAATTATTTCCAAACAGGTAACAAAAAGATTTAAGGCTCTTGCTAGAGAATTATTTTTAGAACCAAGAGTTATTTATTCAAATAATTCAAAATGAATTTATATTAATCAAATTGTAATAATAGGTAAATATTTTTGTAACAAAAATATCTTAAAGTTTATCTACAAAATTATTCTTTAATTTATATTTATTCTTCCTCTAAAGATTTAATTTTGTTAACTTCCTTCTTTCTTCCTTGTCTTTGTCGATGGGGAAGAAAGACCCCATACAAGTTGTTAATTGTTTAAAGATGCAGTGCTTTCACTAGCTTGTTTTTTTGCCATTTTTCTTGCTTTTTTTTCTGCAACCTTTTTTTCTAAATCAGCAATTTTAACATTAATATTAGATAGTTTTTTTTCTTTAGCAGTTATTTTATTCTTCAATCCATCTATTGTTTTTAAAATCTTCAGTCTTTTCTTTTCTCTTTTTTTCAATTTTTTTTTCATTACACCCCCCAAAAATTTAATTTAGATTATTTAACCATAAAATTCATAAATCTAAAAGTTATTTTAATACAACTTTAAGTTTAAAAATTTTTATGATTTCTGATTAAATATAAAAACATTGCTATATGAGAACTATTATTAAACTTTTGTTTTAATATTAATTTAAATATATCGTTTTGACTTAACAGATGAACTTTAATACCTTTTTCTGGCTTTGAAATTTTAATCAATTTTTTTGTATAATAACCAGTAATTTTAGTAGTTAATCGTCCAGGCTCAGTATAAAATGTTATCATTTTAATCAATTTTGATCTTGATTTGTATCCTGTTTCTTCTGTTAATTCTTTTTGAGCTGATCGCAAGGTTGTTTCATTTTTTTCTACTATACCGGAAGGAAACTCATAATTAATTTTATTAATCGGAACTCTTTTTTGAGAAACTAATATATATTTATTTTTTATCTTTGCAATTACTAATGAAAGATTAGAAGTTTTAAAATAATGATAAAATTCTTTTTTCTTAAATTTTTTGTTAATTAAACTTATTTGATTGGTAAGCTTTAAGTCTTTCAATTTTTCTCTAAAAATAACTTTTTAACAATAAATACAGCAATTAACATTCCTAAAAGCTCAGCCAAGATATAATAAGGAGTGTTTAGATAACTAATACCTGTAAAAGACTCTGTAAATGTTCTAGCAATTGCAACAGCTGGATTTGCAAAAGAAGTTGAAGAAGTAAACCAATAACCGGCGGTAATATAAAGACCAACACTAGCAGCAACAGCAATTTTACCTGAACTCATTGAACCAAAAATTATCACTATAAGTCCTAATGTAGCTATTGTCTCCGAGGTTAAAATATAAATTCCATCTCTTGACTTAGTAGATAATTCATAAATTTCATTTTCAAAAAAGAAATTAGCTAAACCAACACCAATCAAGCAACCAATCAATTGAGCAATGATATAGTAGGGTAACAGTTTCTTTTTTAATTTACCTGTTATTGTCATAGCTATACTTACAAATGGATTAAAATGAGCTCCTGATACATCAGCAAATACTGTAATAAGCACAAATAAACCTGCACCTGTTGCTATAGTATTCGCTATTAACATCACAGCAACGTCATTAGTTAAGTTTTCAGCCATTAAACCTGAGCCAACAATAATCATTACTAAAAAACAACTGCCTAACAGTTCAGCAAGAAAATAACGATTTTTATTTTTCATTTATAAGTTCCTTTATTCTTTTATGAATATCATTGTAAACTTTTTCTATTATTTCATCTTTTTTATTTAAGTCATTTGTTTCATTAAGTATTTTAACAGGATCCTCTATATCCCAATGAATTATCTTATCTTTATTTGGCCAAATAGGGCAGACTTCGTTATTGGCGTTATTACAAACTGTAATTACGTAATCCATTTTAAATTGACTATTTATAAATTCATTAAAATTTTTAGATTTATAATTTGAAAGATCATAATGTTTTGATAACAAATAATTCTTCACATCTTCGTTAATTTTTCCTGTTGGATTACTCCCAGCACTAAAACCTTTATACAAATCGTCATACTCATTATTTATAATACTTTCAGCAATAATACTTCTTGCTGAATTACCTGTGCATACGAACAATATATTCTTCATTTAAAAAATAACTTTATAAATACCAATTACGAATAGCGGTATTTGTAGTCCAAAGTTAGTTAAAATTGCCTTATCCTTACTTATAAATCCAGCTATAGTCCATCCAACAACTCCCAAACCATGAAAATATATATTTAATGGATATATATTTAAATTTGTTAGCAGTATTCCTACTAAAACTAAAAACGTACTAATCCATTTTAGGTATTTTTTTATAAACATAAAATTTCCTTTCATTATTATTATTTCAGTTATGTTAAGAATTTATTAAAATAAAGGATTATTTACACTTTTTACAAATACCAAAAAACTCAAGATTGTATTTGTTGTATTTCATACCTTCTTTGTCTTGAAAATTTGATAGGTATTTCGATAACTTTGAGCTACTAATTTCTTTTACATCTTCACATGACTCACAAATAGAAAATGCTGTAGCATTTGCAATTGTACAAGCAGAATTTCTACATGCAATAAATGCATTTCTGCTTTCAATTTTATGAATTTTTCCTATTTCTACCAATTTATCTAACGCTCTATAAACCTGAGGAGGTGCTTTTAAACCTTTTTTCTGGACATTAAACAATATTGAATATGCTTTCATAGGTTGAGCAGATTTTTCAATGATATCTAAAACTATTTTTTGATTTTTTGATAAATTTTCCTGTTTTTGTGCCATGTTTTTTTTTATCAGTTTATAGTTAGTTATTCAATTGTGATTTTTTTTTTATTTTAGTTAATGATAATATAAACAATATTAAACCTGAGGTTATTATCGATGGACCCGATGGAGTATTTATCTCCAATGATGCAAATAATCCTATAATAACTGATAACAAACCACCAATAATTGAAAATATTACCATTTGATTTGGATTATCTGATAAATTTCTTGCCATCGCTGCTGGTATAATGAGCATCCCAGTAATCAATAATAAACCTACCATCTTAATGGAAATAGCAATAATTGCTGCTAACAGTATTGTAAAGATTGCATTATATTTTTCAGGATTCATTCCTTCAGCTTCTGCTAATTCATAATTTACGGTTGATGCAAACAAAGGTTTCCATATTATTTTTAATACCATTAAAATTATGGCACCACCTATCCAAACAACAGCTATATCGTTGACATTAACAGCAAGTATATCCCCAAATAAAAGTCCCATTAAATCAAATCTGATGGTAGCTAAAAGACCAATAACCACTAATCCTATTGCTAATGAAGAATGAGCCAACAGACCAAGTAAAGCATCTGCAGGTAAATTTGTTTTTTTTTGTAACTTTAATAATATTAAAGCAACAATTGATGAAATAACGAAAACAGAAAGAGCCATATTAATTTCAGTCGTATAAGATAAAGTCACTCCTAATAATGCTGAATGAGCTAACGTATCACCAAAGAAGGATAACCTCCTCCAAACAACAAAACATCCAAGAGGCCCTGTAACTAAAGCCATTCCAATGCCAACTAACAAAGCCCTTACAAAAAAATCATCTAACATCAGTTTTCTTTTTTTTCTATTGTTCCGTCAATATTGTGAATATGATCATGTGAGTGCTCGTAAACAGATAATATTTTAGAAATATCTTTACCAAATAACTCCTGATATTTTTCATTGTTAGCAACATCTATCGGAGTACCAGAGCAGCAAACATGTCCATTCAAACATACAACATGATCGGTTTTAGACATAACTACATGTAGATTATGAGAAATTAATAATATTCCACAATTTAATGTGTCAGATATCTTTTTTATTAGCTCGTATAAGGCTATTTCACCATTGAAATCAACACCTTGAACAGGCTCATCTAACACTAAAAGCTCTGGCTTTTTTGCTATTGCCCTAGCCATAAGAACCCTTTGAAACTCTCCTCCAGATAAACTTTTTAAGTCTTTATTTTTTAAATGTGGGGTCCCCGTAATTTCTAAAGCAGTTTCTACTTCTTCTTTTTTTAAGTTGCTTGTTAAATTCATAAAATCATTAACTCTTATAGGCAAAGTCCAATCAATATTAATTTTTTGAGGAACATAGGCTATTTTGTTAGTGAATTTTTCGACCCTGCCTTCTATTTTTTTATACAATCCTAAAGTGATTTTTGCTGTAGTTGATTTTCCCGAACCATTTGGACCTATTAAAGTTATTATCTTTCCTTTTTTGATTTCTAGAGAAACTCCTCTAACCAGCCATTTTTCATTTACTAGTACTCCGGCATTTTCTAATTTTACCAGTGTCTGATTTTGTTGCGTCATTTAATAAAATATCTCTTGTTTTTCTTACGTTATATTATTACAAAGTTATATTATAACAATTAAATATAAAGGTATTCAAACATGAAAAATATTATCAGAAATAAATTATTTGCACCAATCATAAGCTTATTTTTAATTTTTACCCCACTAAAAGCAGAAGTTAATGTCGTAACTTCAATTAAACCTCTCCATTCATTAACTAGTTATATTATGGACGGTGTTGGAGAGCCTGGTTTAATTATTGATGGCGTTGCCTCTCCTCATAATTTCCAAATTAAACCTTCACATGCTAAAATGTTACAAAAAGCTGACTTAGTTATATGGGTAGGTGAGGACCTTGAAAGTTTTTTACCAACAGCGCTTAAATCAATTCCTAAAAATTCAGTAGTTCTTGAACTTTTAGATCAAAGTGGATTGAAGAAATTGAAATTTAGAGAAAAGAATATCTTTGAGGGCCACGATGATCACGGACATGATGAACATGGTAAAAAAGAAGACGATCATGATGATCATGGAGATGAAGAACACGCAAAAAAAGAAGAAGGTCATGATGACCATGGACATGATGAACATGGTCATGCTCATGGTGAATACGACCCACATATTTGGTTGGACCCTTTAAATGCAAAAGTGATAGTGAAAAAAATTACAAATCAGTTGGTAAAAATTGATAGCGCCAATAGTTCAACTTATAAATCAAATTCAAAAAATTTATTAAAAGATTTAGATGCTTTAACAAAAACAATAAAAAAAGACTTAAATAAAAATGCAAGTTTTGTAGTTTTTCACGATGCTTATCAATATTTTGAAAAAAGATTTGGTTTAAGTGTAGTAGGTGCTTTAACTGTTAATCCAGATGTAATGCCAGGTGCTGAACAATTATCTGAAATAAGAGAAGTCATTGGAGAAAAAAAAGTAAAATGTATATTTTCAGAACCTCAATTTAATCCTGCAATAATTAAATCTATTGCAAGTGACACAGGTGTAAAAACTGGTGTTCTTGATCCGTTAGGTGCAACTATAAATAAAAGTAAAAATATGTATTTTAATTTAATTGAAGATATGTCCAACGCATTAAAGGATTGTTCTTAATTAAATTTAATCAATTATTATTTCTATAGGTGTATGGTCTGAGGGTTTTTCTATACCTCTTGGATATTTATTTATCTTAACATCTTTAATACTATCTATTAAAGAACTTGAGACTAAAAAATGATCAATTCTCATACCGTTATTTCTCTGCCATGCTCCACTCATATAATCCCAAAAAGTATAACCTTCTTTGTCAGGATAAATGTACCTATACGTGTCAAAGAAACCTAAATTAATAATCTCTCTAAACCTTTTTCTTATTTCTAATCTAAACAGAGCATCATTTTCATATGATTTTGGATTATGAACGTCTTCAGCAGCAGGAATAATATTAAAATCTCCACCTATAATAATATTACTATTTTCTTTTAAATTTTTTTTTATTGTTTTTATAAAACTATCTAACCAATATAATTTATAATCATACTTTTCTGTATCTACCGGATTTCCATTTGGAGTATAAATATTTATTAAATTAATTTTTTTCTTTTTATGAGTTAATTCGCCTGAAATTATTCTTGATTGTTTCATTTTGTCTTTAAAAATATTTTGTTTTATATTGTTTAATTTACCCTTTGATATGAATGCAACACCATTGTAACTTTTTTGTCCAAAAACATAACTTTCATATTTAAGGCTTTTAAATTCATCAAAAGGATAATTTTTTTCCTCAGTTTTTATTTCTTGCATCATTACAATGTCAGGAGAGGATTTTTTAAGATATTCTATAATATTATTTATTCTAGCTCTTACAGAATTAACATTCCACGAGCTTATTATCATTATAGAGAAAAAGAGAC
This sequence comes from uncultured Pelagibacteraceae bacterium, assembly GCA_902622545.1. Taxonomy (GTDB): domain Bacteria; phylum Pseudomonadota; class Alphaproteobacteria; order Pelagibacterales; family Pelagibacteraceae; genus Pelagibacter. The sequence continues at coordinate 220,365 of CACNQD010000003.1, read as the reverse complement.
ACCACAACCACAAGATGATTTGCTTTGTGGATTGCTAATTTTAAATTGTTCACCAATTAATTCTTTAACAAAGTCAACCTCAGATCCTTTTAATAAATCAGCTGAAGTTTTATCAATTAGAATATTGTTATATTGAATATCATCATCCTCTTTTTCAGTATCAACAGAAAAATTGTATTGAAAACCAGAACACCCACCACCCTTGATAGCGATTCTAAAAAAAGATCCTTTTTCCTTTTTTGATAACAAATGGTTTATTTGTTTTATCGCATTATCAGTAAATTTAATTTCTTTAATCATCTCGTAAGGCTGTTAATAGTAATATAATTATAATTTACCTTTTTTAAAGTATGAATAATTTCAAAAAACTCGGACAATTTAAGTCATCTGGAAGATTTTTTAATGAGAAAAATAGCTCATACAGAACGCCATTTCAAAGAGACAGAGATAGAATAATTCACTCTGCCTCCTTTCGAAGACTTAAGCATAAGACACAGGTTTTTGTTAATACAGAAGGTGATCACTTTAGAACCAGAATCACTCATTCAATTGAAGTTTCACAGATAGCAAGATCAATTGCAAAGTATTTGAAATTAAATGATGATCTTGCCGAAACACTAAGTCTTGCTCATGATCTTGGTCATACACCATTTGGTCACGCTGGAGAAAATAGTCTAAAAGAATGCATGATTAATCACGGAGGTTTTGATCATAACTTACAAACTTTAAGAATTGTTATGTTTCTTGAGAATAAATATTTAAAATTTAAAGGTCTTAATTTAACATTTGAAACTTTAGACGGTTTATTAAAACATAATGGACCTATATTGAATGTTAGTAGAGTAAATAATATAATAGGTATTAAAAATTTAAAAAATAAATTTAATTTTAATCAATATTCTTCTTTAGAGTCACAAATTTCAAATATCTCTGATGATATAGCTTATAATAATCATGATATTCAAGACGGATTAAACGCAAATCTATTTAAACTTGAGGAAATTTTAGAAATCGATTTTTTTAAAGAAATTTTTAAAAGATATAAAAATGTTAAAAAAAATAAAATTTTGGTTTATCAAATAATAAGAGATTCAATAGATTTAATGGTAAAAGATATTATTTCTAACAGTAAAAAAAATCTCAAGAAACACAAAATTAAAAATTTGAGAGATATCAAAAAAAATAATTCTAAAATAATAAATTTTTCTGAAAATTTTCAACAAATTGATAGTGAAATTAAAAAATTTTTAAGAATTAAAATGTATAATAATAAAAAAGTATTATCTAAAAATACTAAAGGCCAAAAAATTATAAAATATTTATTTGCTTATATCTGTAAAAATCCAAAAAAGTTTATTAAAAACCAAAAAATAAATAAGGATAAGTTTAGATCTGTTTCTGATTTTATTTCAGGAATGACAGACAGATATGCTATAAACCTTTACAATAATTTAAAATGAACATTTTCGATATTTATCTTAACAAAATTAAAAAAATAGTTACCGATAATTCTGCTAATTTAAAAGTTCCTCAAAATTTATCAGGTATTAACGTGGATACAGCTCCTGCAAAATTTAAAGCTGATATATCAACAAATGTCTGTATGGTTCTTTCCTCATTAAATAAATTGCCGCCAACTGAGATTTACAAACAACTTAATTTAGATGACCTAAAAAATGATAAAGATATTGAAAATATTGCGTTTGTTAAACCAGGTTTTGTTAATATAAAATTTGTTAAGAAATTTTGGAATACTTTTTTAACAAAAATGCTCAATGATCAAAAATACGGAGCAATTCTTAAAAATGATAAAAAAAATTATTTGCTGGAATTTGTTTCTGCTAATCCAACTGGCCCCTTACATGTAGGTCATTGTCGTGGTGCTATATATGGAGATGCTTTGTGCAATCTTTTAAAATTTTGTGATCATAAAGTTACTAAAGAATATTATGTTAACGATCACGGTAATCAGATCAAAAACTTTTCTTTATCTGTATACTTTAGAATTAAGGAAAAATTATTTAACGAAGAATACCCTAATGATGAAAATTTATATCCAGGAGATTACATAATTGAAATAGCAGAACAAATTATTAGTAAAAATTCTATTAAGAATTATGAAAATTATGAAAAAATTTCAGATGAACTCTCTAAATTGAGTGTTGTTGCTTCTTTAGAAATAATAAAAAAAAATCTAAATTCTTTAGGTGTTGTTCACGATAATTTTGTAAGTGAAAATAATATTATTAATTCAAAAGAAGTTGATGAAGCTATAGATAATTTAAAAAAGAACAATTTAGTATTTAAAGGCAAGATAGAGGCCCCTGAAGGTGAAGATAAGTCTAAATGGGTTGAAAGAGAGCAACTACTATTTAAATCTACAAATTATGGTGACGATAAAGATAGAGCTTTAACAAAAAGCGATAATTCTTGGACATATTTTGCTGGTGACATTGCTTATCACAACAACAAATTAAAAAGAAATTTTGATGAATACATAAATATACTTGGTGCAGACCATGCAGGTTATATTAAAAGAATTAATTCTGTCGTAGATGCTCTCTCTAATAAAAAGAAAAATCTAATTTGTAAAGTTACTCAGCTTGTAAAATTGATTAAAGACGGCAAACCCTTCAAAATGTCAAAAAGAAAAGGTGATTATATAATTGTTGATGATTTGGTTAACGAGGTAGGTAAGGATGCAACTCGTTTTATAATGTTGAGCAGAAGTAATGATGTTCAATTAGAGTTTGATTTTGAGAAAGTTAAAGAGAAATCAAAAGATAATCCCCTCTATTATGTTCAATATTGTTATGCAAGGATATGTTCTGTTTTTAAAAATGCTGATGAAAAAATAGAAAATGACCTAACTGAAGTTGAAAAAAATTATGAATTTAACGATGAGGAAATAAAAATAATAAATAAAATTTCTGAATGGCCTAAATGTGTAGAGGTATCCTCACAAAAACTAGAACCACACAGAATACCTATCTATTTATATCAACTGTCAGCTTTATTTCATTCGTATTGGAATATGGGAAAAGATAATGAGTCTATGAGGTTTTTAGATAAGAGTAAAAAATTAAACAAAAACAAAGCGGTTCTCTTAAATAGTGTTTTAAAAACTATTGGCACTGGAATGAAAATATTAGATGTAGAGACGCCGGAAAACATGTAATGATTAAAGAAATTAAATACATTTTTTTCGTATTTATAATTTCTTTATTTATTTTTTTTAATGTTAAATACTACATATCTGATGAGTTTGAAAAAAAATATTATAAATCAATTAACAATCTAGACTCTAAATTAGATTTAAAGAAAAATAGTTTAATAAAGTTAGATAGTGATACGGATAATATTATTGAGTATATTGACGAAAAAGAAAACAAGGAAAAAAAATTATCATTTTGGGACCTGATCAAAAATGAAGATTAGTCAAAAGAGGGCATTTATATCTGGTTTGAAGTCTACAAATTTGTCAAATAAAGAAATTTTATTTCTTAAAAAATATAAACCATGGGGAATAATATTGTTTGAGAGAAATATTAGGAGTTTAGATCAGACCAAAAAGCTGGTCCAATCAATTAAAAAGATATTTAAAGATCAAAACTATCCCATTCTTATTGATGAAGAAGGAGGAAGAGTTAATAGACTAAAAAATATAATAGACACTAAATTACATTCCTCAAAATTTTTTGGTGATATGTATAAAAAAGATAAAAAAAAATCACTTCTTTATTATAAAATTTATATTGATCAAATAAGCTATTTATTGAACAACTTAGGTATAAATATTAATACTGTTCCTGTTCTGGATATAGCTCGAGAAAAAACTTCTAAAGTAATAGGTGACAGATCATTTTCGAAAAATAAAAAAATAGTTAATATTTTTGGTAATTTTACGATCGATCAATTTCATAAGAATAATATAGCAACTGTAATTAAACATATACCAGGTCATGGCCTAGGTAAAGTTGACTCACACTACAAACTACCAATTATAAACAATAGTAATCAATATTTACTTAAAAATGATTTTTTGACGTTTAAAAATAAAAACTCTCTTTTTGCTATGACTGGTCATTTACTTTTTAAAAAAATTGATAATCTAAATTCTGTAACTCATTCAAAAAAAATAATTAAATTAATAAGAAATAAAATAAATTTTAAAAATTTAATAATGTCAGACGATATATCAATGAAAGCTCTACCATATGGTATTAAAAATAATGTTATTAAAGCATTTACCGCAGGTTGTGATTTAGTTTTACATTGTAATGCTAATTTAAAAGAAATGCATATAGTTGCAGAAAATTCACCAAAATTGAGTAAATTTATAATAAAAATTACAAATAAATATTATAAGCTAGTGTCCAATGGAGAATCAAGATTCAACTAACAGTTTTCAGGTAAATCTAGATCAATTTAATGGTCCTTTAGATTTACTTTTAGATTTAGCAAAATCTCAAAAAGTTAATTTAGAAAACATATCAATTACTTTATTGGCTGATCAATTTTTAGAATATATTAATAAGGTTAAAGATATTAATTTAGATATTGCATCAGAATATTTAGTTATGGCAACTTGGCTTGCGTATTTAAAATCAAAATTACTACTTCCAATAACTGATGAAGAAGAGTTTAAAGTTCATGAAGTTGCTGAAAGATTAAAATTACAATTAAAAAAATTAGAATTAATAAGATTACTGTCTGATCAAATGCTTAAGAGAAAAAGACTTGGAAAAGATATCTTTGTAAGAGGTATTAAAGGTAGAATTCGTTCTATTTATAGTTCTACATATAAATTATCTTTATACGAACTTCTAAAAACTTATTCTGCAATTGTCATGCAAAAGGATTTTCAAAGAATGAATATTCCCAAATTACCAGTTTGCACAACAGAAGAAGGTATAAAATTAATTAAAAGCATTATAAAAAAACTAGAAGATTGGAAAAACCTTGAGGACATTATTCCGAAAGCCTTTAAAAAATCAAATTTAAAAAAAACTGGACGTGCTAGTATTTTTGCTGGATCATTAGAATTAGTAAAAGAGGGGACTGTTATTTTAAAACAAGACAAATTATTTGATGAGATTTATATTAAACAAAAATGAAGAACGAAAAGAAAAAAAATAACGTAATTTCATTTCCAGGCCAATTATCTACTGGAGAGAGGGAAGTTGAAGCTATTTTATTTGCTGCAGCAGAACCTTTAGAAATAGAAACCATAGAAGATAGAATTTCAAAAAAAATTGATGTTAAGAAAATTTTAAAAAAATTAGAAGATGTTTATAAAAATAGGGGAATAAATTTAGTTTGCATCTCAAATAAATGGTCATTTAGAACAGCATCAAATTTGTCGTCTTTAATGTCCAAACAAAAAACAGTTGAGAAAAAACTTTCAAAGGCTGCCATTGAAACACTATCAATTATTGTATATCACCAGCCGGTAACTAGAGCTGAAATAGAAGAAATTAGAGGTGTTGCTTTTGGTACAAATACTCTTGATATTCTAATGGAACTTAATTGGGTAAAACCAATGGGCAGAAAAGAAATTCCTGGCAAACCAATACAGTATGGAACTACAGAGGATTTTTTGAGCCATTTTAATTTGCAAAAATTGTCTGATTTACCAACCGTTGATGAACTAGGATCAGCAGGATTGATTGACAGCTCAACTATTGACTCATCTATATTTGGAACTGGAAAATTTTATAAAGAAAAACAAGATGAGAAAAAAGAAAATATTTATTCTAATATTGATGAAATGCTCAATAGCACCTTAAATGATGACGCTAAAGAGTAAAATTCTACTTTAAAATCAGCTACAAAGAGGTTATATATATTTTATGAGTATAGGTTTTTGGCAAATTGCAATCGTAGTTATCTTAGTAGTTCTTCTTTTTGGAAGAGGAAAAATTTCAAGCTTAATGGGAGATGTTGCAAAAGGCATTAAAAGTTTTAAAAAAGGGATGGCTACTGATCCTGGTGATGAAAAACCAAAAAATATTTCAGAAAATACTGAAGACAACAACAATCAAGACTCTCCAAATAAAGAATAAAAATGCCACAAATTGGCTGGCTAGAACTTATTATAATAATCGGTCTTTCAATTGTAATAATTGGGCCTAAAGATTTTCCTGTCGTATTGAAAAAAATTGGATCTTGGTTTGGTTCTGTAAAAAGATATGTAAGTAACTTGCAAAACGAAATGACAAATTTGGAAGAAAACAGTATTGAGATTAATAATCAAACCTTTGACATAAATAATCCGAGTGAAAATGAGGAAAAAAAAGTAGATAAAAATGAAGGAAAATAAAGAAGAGGGATTCATAAGTCATTTAACTGAATTAAGAAAAAGATTAATTCACTCCTTTATATTTTTAACTATTTTATTTGTTGTATGTTACATTTTTTCTGAAGAGATTTATGGTTTTCTAGTTTCACCTTATGCAGAAGCTGTTAAAGATAGTCAAATAGAAAGAAGATTAATATTTACCGCGTTACAAGAAACTTTTTTAACTTATATCAAGGTTGCTTTTTTCGCAGCATTTTTTTTAACTTGTCCATATATTTTAATACAAATATGGAAATTCATTGCACCGGGTCTGTATGAGCATGAAAAATCTGCTTTAATGCCTTATCTAGTTCTTACACCAATTCTTTTTTTATTAGGTGGAATGCTTGTTTATTATTTAATAATGCCTCTTGCTATTAAATTTTTTCTTTCTTTTGAAAGCACTGGTTTAACAACAGCCCTACCTATACAGCTTGAAGCTAAAGTTAATGAATACTTATCATTAGTTATGAAGTTAATATTTGCTTTTGGTATAAGCTTTCAGCTTCCAGTTATTCTATCTTTATTAGCAAGAATTGGATTTATTGATTCGATTTTTTTAAGAGAGAGACGTAAATATGTTGTGATTATTATTTTTGCCGTTGCAGCTGTACTTACTCCGCCAGATCCTGTCACTCAAATTGGATTAGCGGTTCCATTGTTATTATTGTATGAATTATCAATAATATCTGTAAAAGTTATAGAAAAAAAGGCAGAAAAAAAAGATGCATGATATTAAATATATTAGAAATAATTTTTCTGAATTTAAAAAACAAGTAAATAATAGGAATACAGAAGTTAATCTTGATAAAATTTTAGAATTAGACACCAAAAACAGATCTTTGATACAAGAAAAAGAAAAACTTGAATCAGAAAAAAAAACCCTCTCAAAACAAAATGACAAAAGTTTATTTGCAAAATCGAAAGATTTATCTAAAAAAATAGATAAAATTAGTGAAGATCAATTAAATGAAAGTAAAAAGCTAAATCAAATTTTATCTCAAATTCCCAATATAGCTCTTGAAGATGTACCTGTTGGCAAAGATGAAAAATCTAATAAAGAAATAAAGAAAAGTGGCAACATTCCTAATTTTAAATTTAAACCTAAATCACATTACGAATTAGGTGAAAATTTGAATATGCTTGATTTTGAACTAGCAACCAAGACAACTGGATCAAGATTTGTATTTGTTAAAGATAAATTAGCTCAATTGGAAAGAGCAATATCAAATTTTATGATTGATACACATACAAATGAAAATGGTTATAAAGAAATTTCCCCGCCATTATTTGCAAGTGAAAATAGTATGTTTGGTACAGGACAAATGCCAAAATTTGAGGATGATCAGTTTGAAATAAAACTTGATAATAAATCTGGAAGAAAATTTCTTATACCAACTGCTGAAGTAATATTAACTAATATGGTTAATGATACTATACTAAATCATTCTGATTTACCTTTAAGATTTGTTGCGTCAACACCATGTTTTAGAAAAGAAGCTGGGAGTTACGGAAAAGACACCAAAGGCATGATAAGGCAGCATCAATTTTATAAAGTTGAGTTAGTTAGCATTGTTGACCCAGTTAATTGTAAAGATGAACTTGAAAGGATGACTAGTTCAGCTTGTAAAATATTAGATAAACTTAAATTACCTTACAGAGTAATAACACTTTGCACAGGAGATATGGGTTTTAGCGCCCAAAAAACTTATGATATAGAAGTATGGCTACCATCAGAAAATATTTATAGAGAAATTTCTAGCTGCTCTACATGTGGAACTTTTCAGGCTAGAAGAATGAAAGCTAGATTTAAAAAATCTAATAATGAAAAAGAATTCTTAGGCACTCTAAATGGTAGCGGTCTTGCAGTAGGGAGAACTTTGATTGCAATATTAGAAAACTATCAGCAAGAGGATGGGTCTATTCTAATTCCTGATATTCTAAGACCATATATGAACAATTTGGAAGTTATTTCTAAGATTTAGAGTTGTTAAAATAATATTAATGGTATAATAGGTACTTTAACAAAATTTAATTTATGTCAGAGTCTGGAATAGCACAACTAATACCTTTAATACTAATTTTTATTATTTTTTATTTTTTTTTAATTAGGCCACAGCAAAAAAAAGTAAAAGAACATAAAGTCATGGTCGAAGGTTTAAAACGTGGTGACAAAGTAATTACTTCAGGTGGTATAGTTGGTACAGTAGAAAGAATTATAGAAAACGATAGAGCAGAAATACTTATAGCAGACAATGTAAAAGTTGAAGTGATCAAATCTACAGGCGTACAAGCCTTGATTAGTGGAACAGAACCAAAAAAATAGTCAATTTAAGTGTTATATTTTTCGAGATTAAAAATAATTTCAATAATAGTTTTTTGTCTTTCTTTAATATTTTTTAGTATTTCTAACTTTATTAATAACGAAGATTTCTTTTTGAAAAAAAAAGTAAACCTGGGTCTTGATTTACAAGGTGGATCATATTTACTTTTGGAAGTAGATAAAAACCCAGTAATTAATCAAACTCTTCAATCAAAACTTACACAAGTACGTAATTATTTCAAAAAAAAAGAAATTAAAACTTTTGATTACAAATTAGGAAAACAAAAAGTTTTATTTAAGTCAGATACAAATGATCAAAAAAAAATATTAGAATTATTTAAAAATGATAATGAATTAAATCCCTATTTTGATGTTTATAAGTCTTATCAATACAATGTTGAATTAATTGATAATATATTTGAATTAACTCTTACAAAATACGGTATTATTGAAATTGAGCAATCTTTGTTAGATCAAGCAATAGAGATTGTTAGAAAAAGAGTGGACGAGGTTGGAACTAACGAACCTAGTATTACAAAAAGTGGTTCAAATAGAATTGCTGTAGAGTTACCCGGTTTAGATAATCCTGATAGAATAAAATCATTATTAGGAAGAACTGCAAATTTAACATTTAGATTTGTAACTCAAAATACTGATGCCTCATTTGGTTCTGAAAAATTAAAAGATCTTGATACAGGTGAAGAACTTAACGTTAGTAAAAGAATTATTATAAGCGGTGACAATTTAATAGATGCTAAACCTCAGATGGACAATATTAATAATGAAACGGTTGTAAGTTTTACTTTAGATAGGTTAGGTGCAAGAAAATTTGGAAGAGCTACAAAAAACGGAATTGGTAAACAATTAGCAATAGTATTAGATAATCAGATTATTAGTGCACCTGTAATTAGAGATGTAATTGCAAGCGGATCAGGTCAAATTTCAGGCGGATTTACATTCCAGTCAGCAACTGACCTTGCATTATTACTTAGGTCAGGTGCTTTGCCAGCGCCTTTAGATATAATTGAAGAGCGTACTGTTGGACCAGATTTAGGAGAGGACTCTATTAAAGCTGGAGTTTTATCTCTAATAATTGGATTTATTTTAGTGATTTTATATATGATTTATAAGTATAGGTTATTTGGCTTAATTTCAAATTTCGCTCTAATAATAAATTTATTCATGTTACTTGGTTTCTTAACCATATTTGAAGCTACATTAACATTACCTGGCATAGCTGGTATTATTCTTACAGTTGGTATGGCTGTTGATGCTAACGTTTTGATTTTTGAAAGAATTAAGGAAGAATTAAAAAAAGAAAAAAATAAAGTTATTGCATTTGATAATGGATACACCTTATCAAGAACCGCCATCTTAGATGCAAATATAACAACAATAATTGCAGCATTAATTCTATTTGTTTTTGGTTCTGGTCCTGTAAAGGGCTTTTCAGTAACACTATCAATTGGAATTTTAACAACATTATTCTCCGTTTATTACATTGCGCGATTACTTACATCTCTTTATGTGATTAAAAATAAAAATAATGAGGTGACTATCAAATGACCGGAAAATACTTGTTTAACAAATACTATAATCTATCAAATATAATTTCATTAATATTATTCATAACATCTATTTTCTTTCTAACATCTAAAGGTTTAAATTATGGTGTAGATTTTAAAGGCGGAACTTTAATTGAATTAAGATCTGATAATACTAATTATAAAACTGAAGATATTAGAGGAGCGTTTAATAAACTTAATTTAGATGATCTTTCTGTGAAAAAATTTGGTGCTGAAGGTGATTATGTAATTAAATTTAAAAGGTCAGACCTTAATGAACCTGACTTTATCAAAAATTTAAAAAATGATTTAGATAATTACCTTGAGGATTACAGTTTTAGACGTGTTGAAAATGTTGGACCAAAAGTAAGTGCAGAACTATTGCAAGATGGTGTGACGGCGATAGCAATAGCATTGGCTGCTATGTTAATTTATATTTGGTTTAGATTTGAGTGGCAATTCAGTATTGGTGCAATAGTAGCTATATTCCATGATGTTATAATAACACTTGGTATATTTTCTCTTTTGAGTTTAGAGATAAATTTATCAATTGTGGCTGCCGTATTAACAATTGTTGGTTATTCAATGAACGACACTGTTGTAATTTTTGATAGAGTAAGAGAAAACTTAAAAAAATATGCAGATATAAAAATTTTTGATTTAACGAATTTATCTATTAACGAAACATTATCTAGAACCTTAATAACATCAGTCACTACACTTTTAGCACTCTTATCTATTTTCTTTTTTGGAGGAGAAATCCTTAAAGGTTTTTCTTTTGCGATGATACTTGGCGTTATACTTGGAACTTATTCATCTATATTTATTGCAAATCCAGTGCTTGTTTACTTTAAGGTATCTCAAAAAACTTTAATTAAAGAGGAAGATTAGTAAAGGTTTTGCGCTACAACCATGCTTAAAAGCATTGGTAATGAAAGCAAAGTATTTGTTCTAGAGAATAACATTGCAACCCTAGCTGATTTAGCTTTAGTGTCCGCATCTACCTCAACAATTCCTAATGCTTTTTTTTGATTTGGCCAGATAACAAACCAAACATTGAATGCCATTATTATACCCAGCCACATTCCAATACCTATCGCAGTACTTTTTCCACCTCCTGACATAATACCTAATGTCATAGCATCATGAATATAACCGTTTATATAACCTAATATTAAACCTGAAATGATTGTTGCAAGAGCTGCCCATCTAAACCAAAATAGTGCAGCTGGAGCAATTACCTTACTTATCGCAGGTTTATGCTCATCTGGAATTTTAGACATGTTTGGTATTTGAACAAAATTAAAATACCACAATAATCCTATCCACATTATTCCAACTAAAACATGGATGTATCTGAATAACCAACTCCAGAACAATGTATCAAAGTCAAAACCACCATTTTGAAAAAATAAAATTAGAAATAATACAATAGATAAAGCAAGTGATAGATGTACAGTTCTTGATAATGAACTTAAGATATTTCCCATATTTAATTATAACAAAATTTAATTATTTATGCAATTTTTTTAAATTTACCGTTTAGTAAATTTTTTAAAAATTTACCTGTATAGCTTTTAGAAACATTGCAAATACTCTCTGGATTTCCCTCTGCGATAATTTCTCCACCTTTTACACCACCATCGGGACCCATATCTATAATATGATCTGCTGTTTTTATCACATCCAAATTATGCTCTATAACTATTACAGTATTGCCCGTTGCAACAAAGGTATGCAAAATTTCTAAAAGTTTTTTAATGTCATGTTGATGTAATCCTGTAGTAGGTTCATCAAGAATATATATTGTTCTACCTGTTGATCTTTTAGATAATTCTTTAGCAAGCTTAATTCTTTGTGCTTCTCCGCCAGATAATGTGGTTGCCTGTTGTCCGATTTTTATATAACCAAGTCCTACTTTTTTAAGTGTCAGTAATTTTGATCTAATATTTGATATATTTTCAAAAAAATCACAACCTTCGTCAACGGTCATGTTTAATACATCTGCTATACTTTTATTTTTAAATTTAATTTCTAAAGTTTCTCTATTGTATCTACTTCCTTTACATTCATCACATGTTACATATACGTCAGGAAGGAAATGCATTTCATAAGTTATAACACCATCTCCTTCACAAGCTTCACATCGACCACCTTTAACGTTAAATGAAAATCTACCTGGTTTATATCCTCTACTTTTAGACTCTGGTAAATTAGTAAACCAATCTCTTATCGGTCCAAAAGCAGCTGTGTAAGTAGCAGGGTTAGATCTTGGAGTTCTACCTATTGGTGATTGGTCAATATCAATTACTTTATCTATCAGTTCAATTCCTTTAAATCCCTTAAATGGCATAGGAATTTTTCTAGATTTGTTATTATTCAAACTCATATTCAAAGCATTAAATAACGTTTGTAAAATTAAAGTAGATTTACCACTACCCGATACTCCAGTGATACAAGTAAAAGTCCCAAAAGGAATTTTTAGATCAACGTTTTTTAGATTATTACCTGAGGCACCAAGAATTTGTAAAAATCTTCCATTCTTACTCAATCTTCTCTTTTTTGGTATTGGTATATAAAATTTATTACATAAGTATTTACCAGTTATACTTTTTTCATTTTTCTTTATCTCATCTAATCCACCATGAGCTATAACTTCTCCACCTTTACTTCCAGCCTCTGGGCCTAAGTCAATGATGTAATCTGAATTTTCAATTGTCTCAGTATCATGCTCTACTACAATTACAGTGTTACCTAAATCTCTTAATCTTTTTAAAGCATTAATTAATTTTACATTGTCTTTCTGATGAAGACCAATAGATGGTTCATCCAAAACATATAGAACACCGGTTAGACCAGAACCAATTTGGGAAGCTAACCTAATTCTTTGAGATTCTCCACCAGATAAAGTTCCTGACTCTCTTGATAAAGTTAAATAATCTAATCCAACATTTAATAAAAAATTTAGTCTTTCATTTATTTCTTTTAGAATGTGTTCTGCAATTTTTATTTGTCTTGCATCTAATTTTTCATTTAAAGATTTAAACCATTTTTCAGCATCTATAATAGATTTTTCAGATATTTCACTTATGTGTTGATTGTCTATTTTTACACATAATGCCTCTTCTTTTAATCTATACCCGTTACAAGCCTCACATTTAGTATCTGATTGATATTGTGATATTTCCTCTCTTTTCCAATCACTATCAGTCTCTAAATATCTTCTTTCAAGATTATTTACTACACCTTCAAAAGTTTTTTTATGTGAATATTTTTCATATCCATCATCGTAAGAAAATTTAATTTCCTCTTCATCTGAACCATATAAAATTATATCCTTTATTTTTTTTGGTAATTTTGACCATTTTTCATCTAAAGAAAAATTATAGTGTTTTGCTAACGACGATAATGTTTGAGCGTAATATAGTGAGCTTGATTTAGACCATGGTTCAATTGCACCTTCAGCAATTGTTTTTTTTTCATTTGGAACAACAAGATTAGGATCCACATTTAATTTTATACCAATACCATCACATTCAACACATGCTCCATATGGACTATTAAATGAAAATAATCTTGGCTCAATTTCTTCTATAGTAAAACCACTTTCAGGACATGCAAATTTAGACGAAAATATTATTTTTTCTTTTTTTCTAAATTTAGCTGGTAACGTTTCATTTTCGTATTCTACATATAATAATCCATTAGACAAATTAAGCGAGGTTTCGATACTTTCAGCTAAACGATTACCTAAATCAGAATTTAGTATTATCCTATCAACTAATATTTCTATTTCATGCTTTATTTTTTTATTTAATTCTGGAATATTTTCTATTTCATAAATCTTTCCATCAATCTTAATTTTTCGAAAACCTCTTTTTTTATAAGATAAAATTTCTTTTTTATATTCACCCTTACGACCTCTCACAATTGGTGAAAAAAGATAAATAGTACTTTTTTTCGGTAATGTTTTAATTTTATCTACAATTTGAGTTACTGTTTGTGATTTTATTTCTTTACCAGTAAATGGTGAGTAGGGGATACCAACTCTTGCAAATAATACTCTCATATAATCATATATTTCAGTAACAGTTGCTACTGTTGATCTAGGATTTTTTGATGTATTTTTTTGCTCAATAGATATTGCGGGACTTAGACCTTCAATTAAATCAACTTTAGGCTTTTTCATTTTATCTAAAAATTGTCTTGCATAAGCTGATAAACTTTCAACATATCTTCTTTGTCCTTCGGCGTAGATAGTATCAAAAGCTAGAGATGATTTTCCTGATCCTGACAGACCAGTTATTACTACAAATTTATCTTTTGGAATATCTAAAGAAATATTCCTCAAATTATGTTCTTTTGCCCCTTTAATAACTATCTTTTTAATCATCTTTTTTGTTGCTTTACTTCAATATTATTAATAATCAAACCTTTTCTATGATATAATAAAATCATTAAAATATTATGGCTGGAAGTTTAAATAAAGTACTATTAATTGGACGATTAGGCGCAGATCCTGAAATTAAACAAATGGTTAATGGTAAAAGTGTTGCTAGACTTAGTTTAGCTACTAGCCAAAGCTGGAAAGATAAAAACACTGGAGAAAAAAAAGAAAAAACTGAATGGCACCGTGTGGTTGTATTTAATGAGGGCTTAGTAAACGTGGTTCAACAATATCTAAAAAAAGGTGCTCAAATTTATGTTGAAGGTCAATTGACAACCAGAAAATGGAAAGATGAACAATCTGGCCAAGATAAGTATTCTACTGAAATTGTTATACAAGGTTACAACTCATCACTGACAATGTTAGGAGGTGGTGGTGGCGCTTCTAATTTAACTTCATCAAATAACAATCAAGAAGTATCGCAAATAACAGATAGCACTCTTGACGATGATATACCTTTTTAACTTTTATGGACAAAAGTGAAATAGATCAAAAATCTAAAATAAAACCTATTGCTATGTACGACGAGATGAGCTCGTCATACTTATCATACGCGATGAGCGTTATTGTTAGCAGAGCATTACCTGATATTAGAGATGGATTAAAACCAGTACACAGAAGAATAATTTATGCCATGTACAGAGGAGGTTTTGATTGGTCAAAACAATTTAGAAAATCAGCCAGAATTGTTGGTGATGTTATTGGTAAATATCATCCTCATGGAGATCAAGCTGTTTATGATGCTTTGGTTAGAATGGTACAAGATTTTTCAATGAGTGTTCCACTTATTGATGGACAAGGAAACTTTGGTTCTGTCGATGGAGATCCGCCTGCTGCAATGAGATATACAGAAACCAGACTTTCCAAAATAGCTGAGTATTTAATTGAGGATATAGAAAAAAATACCGTAGATTTTAAAAGCAATTACGATGAAACAGAGAAAGAACCAGTTGTTTTACCGGCTCAATATCCAAATTTATTAGTTAATGGTGCAGGAGGAATTGCGGTGGGAATGGCGACTAGTATACCACCACATAATCTTGGTGAAGTAATAAATGCCACACAAGCTTTAATTAATAATAAAGATATTAAAATTAATGAATTAATGAAACATATACCTGGCCCAGATTTTCCAACTGGTGGAACAATCATTGGTAAAGATATAATCAAAACAGGTTATAAAACAGGTAGAGGTTCTTTTAAAATCAGAGGTGATATCAATATAGAGCAGCTAAAAAATGGTAAAGAAAGATTAGTAATTACAAATATTCCCTATCAAATAAACAAATCTGTATTAAATGAAAAGATTGTAGAATTAATAAGAGATAAAAAAATTGAGGGTATAAGCGATATTAGAGATGAGTCTAATAGGGAAGGGATCAGAGTTGCAATAGATTTAAAAAGAAACACTGAACCAGAAACTGTTAAAAGACAACTTTATAAATACACATCTTTAGAGTCTTCATTCAGTTTTAACACTTTAGCAATCGTAGACAAGAAACCAAAGAATTGTAATTTAAAAGATTTTTTAGAATCTTTTCTAAAATTTAGAGAAGATGTAGTAACAAAAAAAACAAAATTCGATTTAAAAAAAGCAGAAGATAGAGCTCACATTTTAATCGGTCTTTCTGTAGCTGTTGAAAATATTGATAAGATTATTAAGATTATTAGAAATTCAAAAAATCCTGAAATTGCAAAAGAAACATTAGTTAAAACAAAATGGAAAATTAAATCAACTCAAAAATTTATTAAACTTATAGAGAAAAAAAATACTATCGCAGCATATTCTTTTTCAATTGATCAAGTAAATTCTATTTTAGAATTAAGATTACAAAAACTTACAGCTTTGGGTATAAATGAAATAGAAGCTGAGATTAAAAAATTGTCTGACTTAATTATCCAATATAAAAAGATTCTAACTTCTAGAAAAGAATTATTAAAAGTAATCAATAATGACCTGAATTTAATTAAAGAAAAATACTCTAATCCAAGAAGAACAAAAATAATTGATGCTATATTAAATTATGATATTGAGGAAACTATTCAAAAAGAATCTGTAATTATAACTGTAACTCTACAAGGTTATATTAAACGGGGTGCTTTAAGTAGTGTAAGGGCACAGAAAAGAGGTGGAAAGGGAAAGGCCGGAATTAAAACAAGAGAACAAGACTCTGTTGTGCAAACTTTATCTGTGAACACACATACATCAGTTCTCTTTTTTTCAACAGAGGGATTAGTATATAAATTAAAAGCGTGGAAAATACCTGAGGGCACTTCTATTTCAAGAGGTAAGTCATTGTATAACATTTTACCTTTAAAAAACCATCAATCTATAAGCTCTATAATGCCTTTGCCTGAAGAAAAATCAGAGTGGAAAAATCTTAATATAGTTTTTGCAACTTCAAAAGGCAAAATAAGAAAAAACTCTCTTGAAGATTTTATTAATATAAATGCATCTGGAAAAATTGCGATGAAACTTGATCCTGACGACAAAATTATCGGCGTAAAAATATGTAGAGAGGATCAAGATATTATACTTAGTTCACTAAACGGAAAATCTATAAGATTTAACGTTGAGAAGATTAGATTATTTAAAGGCAGATCTTCTAGAGGAATAAGAGGTATAAACCTAAAAGAAAAAGATATGATCGTATCGTTGTCAACTATTGATAAAGATACAAAAAATGGAAAAAAAGGTGATAAATTTATTTTATCAATCACCGAAAACGGCTTTGGAAAAAGAACTGCTTCAAATGATTTTAGGGTAACAAATAGAGGAGGAAAAGGAATAATAGGTATAGTTAACTCCTCTAGAAATGGAAACGTGTCTTCTTCGTTCCCAGTTTTTGAGGGGGATGAAATTTTGATATCTACAAATAAGGGAAGAGTGATTAGAGTTGCGGTTAAAGAAATAAGAATTGCTGGACGTAATACACAAGGAGTTAGAATAATAAGATTATCAGGAGATGAAAAAGTTGTTTCAGCAATTAAAATTGATGATAACTTACTATAATGAAAAAAGTTATTTATCCAGGAACATTTGACCCAATTACTTTTGGCCATATAGATTTAATCAAAAAAGCATTAAATATTTTTGATAACCTTATAATTGCAATTTCAGACGGTAATAATAAGGAATATTTATTTTCAGCTGAAGAGAGAGAATATTTAGTGAAAAAATCTCTCTTCAGTGATCTTAAATTTAAAAAGAAGCAAATAAAAGTCGTAACATTTAATACTTTAACGACTGATTTTTGTAAAAAAATGAAATCCAACGTGATCCTTAGGGGACTTAGAGCGACCTCAGATTTTGAATATGAGTTTCAACTTTCTGGAATGAATAAAAAATTAAATGATAAAATTGAAACTGTATTTTTAATGTCTGACCCTCAGAATCAAATTATTTCTTCTAAATTAGTAAAAGAGATTGCAGATTTAAAAGGAAATGTGAAAAAATTTACTACAAAAAGTGTATTAAAACATTTAAAACTAAGATTAAATGATTAGAGTATTAATCTTAATATTTTTATTTATTAGTTCTAATTTATCAGCGGAGGAAAATACTATGATTTTAAAATTAAAAGACGGGGAGGTGAAAATTGAACTATTTCCAGATGTAGCTCCAGGTCATGTCGAAAGAATAAAAGAATTAGCAAATTCAGGAAAATACAACGGTGTTGTATTTCATAGAGTTATAGATGGATTTATGGCTCAAACAGGTGATGTACAATTTGGTAATTCAGACAGCAAAGAATTTGATTTAAGAAGAGCTGGCATGGGCGGTTCTGATTTACCAGATTTAAAAGCAGAATTTAATAATTTACCACATGAAAGAGGCACACTATCGATGGCCAGATCTCAAAACCCAGATAGTGCCAATAGCCAGTTCTTTATTTGTTTTCAACCAGCTCCATTTTTAGACAGACAATATACTGTATTCGGTAAAGTAATTAGTGGAATGGAATTTGTTGATAAAATTAAAAGAGGCGATTCAAATAATAACGGAGCTGTGACTGATCCAGATAAGATAATATCTTTTAAATCAGAATAATTTTAATTAATGACATTAAAAAAATTTAATTTTAATGTTCTTAAAAAAGAAAAATTTGCTAGATTAGGCAAAATAATTACTAGCCGAGGTACAATAGATACTCCAGTATTTATGCCTGTTGGAACCCAGGCAACTGTTAAAGGTACATTTATTAAAGATGTTATTAAGGCTGGAAGTCAAATTGTTTTATCTAATACCTATCATTTAATGATTAGACCCGGTGCAGATAGGGTTAAAAAAGCTGGTGGTCTACATAATTTTATGAACTGCAAAATACCAATCTTAACTGATTCTGGCGGTTATCAAATTATGTCATTATCTAAGTTAAACAAAATCGATAGATTTAAAGGTGCAATATTTAATTCTCATATTGATGGAAAAAAATTCATACTAAGCCCTGAACAAAGCATTAAAATACAAAAAAAACTAAACTCAGATATTGTTATGGTACTAGATGAATGTCCAAGAAAAACTTTAAGCTATGACACTATTTTAAATGCTGTAAACTTATCAACTGAGTGGGCGAAAAGATCAAAAAAAGAATTTGGAAGAATTAAACATAAAGCCCTTTTTGGTATTGTTCAAGGAGGTTTATTTAATGATCTTAGACTAAAGTCTCTAAAGGAACTAATAAAAATTGGATTTGATGGATATGCTATAGGAGGTTTAGCAGTTGGAGACTCTCAAAAAGAGATGTTTAAGGTTTTAGATTATCTCAAAAGTTACATGCCTATCAATAAACCTAGATATTTAATGGGTGTTGGCACACCTCCAGATATACTTGGGTCTGTATTGCGTGGTGTTGATATGTTTGACTGTGTATTACCCACCCGAGCTGGACGAACTGGCCTAGCATTTACTTGGAATGGAAGAGTTAATATTAGAAATGCAAAATACAAAAAAGACAACAAACCATTAGATGAATCGGTAAAAATATTCGATTTAAACAAATACTCTAAAAATTACATTAATCACTTATTCAACACTAATGAAATGTTGGGCTCTATGATTCTTACATTAAATAATATTAATTTTTATCAAGAATTAATGTTTGAAATTAGAAAGAATATTAAAAGAGGCACTTTTACCAAATTTTACAGGAAATATGCTAATAAGTTATAAAATTTCGCATTGATAATTAAAAAATAATCACTATAAAAGTCAATTCTTTGTGGGCCGTTAGCTCAGTTGGTAGAGCAATTCCCTTTTAAGGAATGGGTCGTTGGTTCGAGTCCAACACGGCTCACCAGTTTAAATGATAATTAAATTGGTGGATACTCATATCTAATTTTGTTAATCCAACCATTAATGTTTTCAATTCTTTTATCTGATGAAGGGTGTGTATTGAGGAACACTGGTGGTTCTTTGCCTTTATTTGCCTCTTTCATTCTCTCCCATATTTTTATTGTTTCTCTGATATCATATCCAGATAAGGATGAAAAAATTAAACCCAGGTAATCAGCCTCAGACTCTTGTTTACGATTAAATGGATTCATAATACCAATCTTAGACAATAACCCAACTGTATCCATGCCTGTTGTTCGATTGACTTGTGAAATTTTTCCTCCAGAAAATATATCTAATAATTGAGTGCCAGTTTGCAAAACAACACCTCTACTTGCCCTTTCAACTGAATGTTTTGCAACAGCATGAGCAACTTCATGTCCCATCACGGCAGCTAGACCATCTTCATTTTTTGTAATTTCTAGCATACCTGTATAAACAGCTATCTTTCCTCCTGGCATACACCAAGCATTTTTCATTTTTTTATTATCTATTAAAATATATTCCCATTGAAAATTAGATGTTGGGTCTGGAATATCTTTACTATCAAAATAACGACTAATTGAGTCTTCCATTTTTTTGCCAATTTCCTTAATAAGATTTAGAGATTTTATATCGTCACTTAGTTTCTCTTTTTCCTTAATTTTTTCATATAAATTTGCGGCTTGTGCGTTTAGTTTTGTTTCTGGTATTAGCTTTAATTGTTTTCTATCTGTTATTGGCACTGTTCCACATGATGTAAGAAAATAACCGCAACATCCACAACCAACTAAATTTAGAAATTTTCTTCTATCCATAATAATTATTTTCTTGTATTAATGATAATTTATAAAATATTTATGAATTTAAACAATAAAATATTGTTATTTTTGTTTATTATCGCATTAATTTTCGTTATTTATTCATCTTACAATTAATATGTCTGATAAAAAAAAAATCTCTATTTTGGCTAGATTAAGAAATTATTTTTTAGCTGGCATTGTGGTTCTTGTTCCAATTGGATTTACATTATATTTAACAATTTTTTTAATTAAAATTTCATCCAAACTTCTTCCAAATGAAATTAATCCAAATAATTATTTACCTTTTTCGATACCAGGCTTAGAAATTTTATTATCTGTTATTATAATAATTATTGTTGGTGGGATTTCTTTATCCTTTTTTGGAAAAAGAATAGTTTCATTAATAAATGATATATTTAAAAAGATTCCTATTTTGAGGACAATATATTCTGCAATTGGTCAAATGACACAAAGTTTCACCTCAACAGGCAAAGATAAAAAAAGTGTAGTTTTAGTGGAGTACCCAAAAAAAGGCTCTTGGGCAGTTGGGTTTGCAACAAAAGAAAATGATGGTGAAATTAGTAAAAAAGTTAACAAGCAAATGATTAATGTATTTGTACCTACCACACCAAATCCTACAAGTGGATTTTTACTAATGTACCCTAAAGATGAGGTAATTTATTTGGATATGTCATTCGAAGAAGCTTCAAAATTTATAGTTTCTGCAGGAACATCGGACTCATCAAGTTAAACTAAGTCATTTAAAATATCAGCCCTGTCATACATCTTTAATAAGGGCATATAGTCGTCAATATTTTCATTTGTAAGTTCAATTCTTTTAACTTCTTGATCAGCAAGAAAAAAAAGGTCTTCATCTAGTATTGGATCAGCAATTCTAAAACTTTGTAATCCACTTTGTTTAAAACCCAATAAGTCTCCGTAACCTCGTAGCTTCATATCCTCTTCAGATATCTTAAAACCATCATTACTACTTTTTAATATTTTAATTCTTTTTTTTGCATTCTCGCTCAAGTTAGATTTAAACACTAATATACAATAGGCTTCTCTATTACCACGACCAACTCTACCTCTTAATTGATGTAATTGTGATAATCCAAATTTGTTCGCATTTTCTATTACTATTACATTAGCGTTTGGAAAATCTATACCCACTTCAATTACAGTTGTAGAAACCAAAATATCAATTTTTTTATTTAAAAAATCATTTAAAATTTTTTCTTTTCTTTCTTTTTCTAAATTTCCATGAAGTATACCAACTTTATTTGAAAAATTTTTTTTTAAATATTCATATCTACTGACAGATGATTGATGATCTACTTTTTTTGATTCTTCGATTAATGGACAGACCCAAAAAATTTGATTTCCACTTTTTATTTGTTTTTTTAAAAATATTAATATTTCATTTATTTTTTTATCTAATTTACTTAATGTAGTTATTTCTTTACGATTTTTAGGTTTGCTTTTTATAATTGAAACATCCATATCACCAAAAATAGTCATAATCATAGTCCTAGGTATTGGCGTTGCTGACATAACTAATATATCACAATTTTTACCACCTTTATCAGATAGCTTTTTTCTTTGTTTTACTCCAAATTTATGCTGTTCATCAATAATAATTAATCCCAATTTTCTATAATTTATTTTATTTTGGAATAAAGAGTGTGTTCCAATTAATAAATCAATTTTATGATTTTCAAGATCATTAATAATTTTTTTTCGAATTTTATTATCAGTTTTACTTGTTAATAAATCAATTTTTATATTTTCAGGAAGTAATTTCTTAGCTAAACTATAATGTTGTTGCGCCAATATTTCGGTTGGGGCCATAAAAGCAACCTGAAATTTGCTATTTATCACATTTAAAATTGTGTTTAGAGCAACAATTGTTTTTCCACTACCTACATCACCTTGTAAAAGTCTGAACATTTTTTGCTCAGATCTTAAATCATCGTTAATTTCATCTATTGCTTTTAATTGATCCTTTGTGAGTTCAAAATCTATTATGTTTGTTATATGTTTTATGTTATTTGAACTAAATTTTTTTTTAGTTTTCTTTAGTTTTTTTACTGATTTTCTTATCTTAGAATTAATTAAAAAACTTGATAAAATTTCATCAAAAACTAATCTTTTATAAAAAGAACCCTTCTTATTTAAATTTTTTGGATTATGTAGTTGAATAATTGCATCTTTCCATTTTATATTTTCAAATTTTTTACTAATATTATTGTTTAACCATTCATTTAAATCTGGAATTTTAGTTAAAACTTCACTAATAATTTTGTTGTATTTTTTTTCATTTAACCCCTCTGTTAAGCTATATTTTGTATCAACCTTCTTTATACTATTTATGTTATTCCCTAAGTATGTTGGATTTGTAATTTGATATCTATTTCTATAAAAATTAATTTTACCACTTATTATTACCCTCGAGTTTAAAGGTAATATTTTCCTGATATATCCTTCGTAACTATTAAAGAAAATACAATCTAATTTTCCTGTTTCATCTTCACATAATACTTTATTAGGTAAATTTCTAATTCTAGGAAAATTATATTTCCTAACGTATACAGATATAGTTTGTATTTTGCCGATTTGAAGTTGATCTATTTTTCTTAAATCACTCCTATCTACTATATCTCTTGGCAAATTCCATAATAAGTCAAAGATAGTATTGATATTTTTTTTTCTAAATAATTTGGCTGTTTTGGTACCAATACCATTAATTTTATTGATATCTGATAACAAGTATTCATAATTAGACATAATTACTTATATATCCATGTCACAAAATAAAGAAGATCTTAAAAATAAAATTATTTATAGAGCTTCTTATAGAGGTACAAAAGAAATGGACATATTAATGACTGCTTTTGTTAAATCTTTTATAGATGACTTAAATGAAGACACACTGAAAATATTAGATAAGTTTGTTAATATGGATGATGAAACATTAATATCTTTTAAAAAAAAAGAATCATTTGCTAATATTAAAGATAAAAATTTGCTAGATATAATTTATAGATTTAAAAAATTTTAGTGGCGGAGAGACTGGGATTCGAACCCAGGAAAGAGTTGCCCCTTTGCCGGTTTTCAAGACCGGTGCTTTCAACCGCTCAGCCATCTCTCCACTCAAGATATTTATATTAAAAAAAATTATTTCTACAACATAATAAGTTTTTTACTATATCTTAAGATATTTTAGGTGTAATTGTCCCTAATAAGTCATAATTCTATGAAAAAATTTAATCAAGGTATTATTCTAAGTAGTTTAGGATCTTTTTGGTGGGGTGTAATTGGAGTAATTTATTTTAGATCATTATCTTTTGTTGGTCCATTCGAATTAGTTATACATAGATGTTTATGGACAACAATATTTTTATTAATTACAACTTTTTTTTTATTCAAATGGCAAAAGTTTCTTTTTATTTTAAAATCATCTAAAAAAATATTTGTATTATTTTTATCCTCAATTTTAATTCTTACAAATTGGTCAGTCTGGATATATGCGGTTTCAACTAATCAAATTATAAATGCTAGTTTTGGATATTTCATAATGCCTATTATGAGTGTTTTTTTTGGATACTTAATTTTTAAGGAAAAACTAAATTTTAAAATTATTTTATCAATCATATTAGTTTTATGTTCAATATTTTATATGTTTTATGAATTTAAGACTATACCCTGGATAGGTTTAACAGTTGCTATATCTTGGTCACTTTATAATGTTTGTAGAAAATTAATTAAAGTTGATACTGATATTGGTTTATTGGTAGAAAGTTTTTTTATATTTCCTTTTGCACTTATAGCGCTTATTTATTTATTTAATATTGAGGTTAATTATTTTTCTACAAACAATATTTCAATGATGTTTTTATTAGTTTTAGCTGGACCTATAACTGTTATACCACTATTTTTATATGTTAAAGGTGTTGAGTTATCTGGTCTTGGACCCACAGGTATGATATTTTATATAACACCAACCTTTCAATTTTTGTTAGGATATTTTTACTATGGAGAGATATTTTCTTTTGAAAAGTTTATTAGTTTTATAATTATATGGATTGCTGTATTGATCTATTTAAATAATTTGTATGAGAAAAATTAATATTATAATTTTGTCATTATTTTTAATGATTATAACTTTTACCAAAGTTAATTCTGATGAAAAATTTAGCTCTTGGATTACAGAATTTAAAAAAAAAGCTATTGATGAAGGCATTTCAGAAAGAACAGTTGATACAGTTATGAATAATGCAATTTTTCTTCCCAAGGTAATCGAGTATGACAGATATCAACCAGAATTTTATGAGGATACAAAAACTTATGTTTCCAAAAGAACATCTAAAGATAAAGTAAAAAAAGGTAAAAGAATTTATAAAAAAAATAAAAATTTAATTAATATTGTAGACAAAGAATTTAAAGTTGAAAAAGAACTTTTGCTGGCCTTAATGGGTATCGAGACAAATTATGGCACATATTTAGGTAAAATGGATATAATTTCATCATTAGCAACTTTAAGTTACGATAAACGAAGAAGTGAATTTTTTTCAAATGAATTAATTACAATACTGAGGTTGATCGACCAAAACAAAGTTGATAAAGACATTCTATTTGGCTCATGGGCAGGTGCCTTTGGAAATTTTCAGTTTATGCCAACTACAATTTCTAATTATGCAATAGACTATAATAATAATTCAATTATTGAATTAAAAGATACCGACGATTCTTTTGCTTCTGCTGCAAATTATTTAAATAAAATTGGTTGGAAAAAAAATGAACCATGTTTTTTTCAGATTGATTTAAATGAAAATATTCCTAAAAAATTATTAAATACCTCTGCAAAAAAAATTAAAAATAAAAAAAAATTTAGATACTATAAAAAATATATAAAAGAATTTGAAAATTTGAAGATAGATGATAACGTAAAAGTTGCCATAATAACACCTGATAGTGATATTGTTAAAGATAATAACAAGTTAAAACCTGCTTATTTAGTATTTCCAAATTATGATAGAGTTTTGAAATGGAATAGATCACTAAGGTTTGCAATCGCTGTTTGTACGCTAAAAAACAAATTTGAAAATGAATTATAAAATTTTTATATTTTTAGTATTTTTTATATTTTCCGGATGTAAATTAGAAACTGTTAACAAAAAAATTAATTATGATAATAATATTTATGTTAATAAAGGATTTACACTAATCTACTCAGATGAACTTATAAAAGATAAAATAACCAAAAAAAAAATTGATGTAAGAAGTTTAGATATACACCATAGCTATTTATCTAGAGGTACAAAAGTTAAAATTACCAACCTTTTAAACAATAAATCTCTAGTTGGAAATGTCTCAAGAAAAATAAAAAATTTGAATTTTTATAATTCAATTGTGTCTGAACGAATTTCAAATGAGTTAAACATAAATTACAACCAACCTTATATTGAGATAAAAGAAATTAAAAACAACTCAATTTTTTTAGCAAAGAAATCCAAAACTTTCGAAGAAGAAAAAAATGTAGCCAATAAAGCCCCAGTCGATACAATAAGTATTAATGATTTAAACTCATCCAAGAAAGAAAAAGTAAAAGACACAAAAGTTAGCAAGTTTTCATATGTAATTAAAGTAGCTGAATTTTACTTTCTTGAAAATGCCAAAGATCTAAAAAAAAGAATAATAACAGAAACAGACATACAAATTGTGAATATTTTGTCTATCTCTAAGAATACACATAGAATTATATTAGGTCCTTATAATAATATTAATTCTCTACAAAAGGCATTTTATAGTATAAGAACTTTAGGCTTTGAAAATATTGAAATTATTAAAAATGGATAAATTTAAAAAATTTTTATTTTATTGTTTTTTTTCTTACTTTTGTTTAACGACTGCCTCTATTCCCGCTTTTGATATAAACGCTAGAACTGTAATTTTACAAGATTATTTGTCTGGAGAAATTCTTTATGAAAAAGATATTCAAAGATCCATTTATCCTGCGTCAATGACAAAAATAATGACGTCAATAGTTGTATTTGATTTGTTAAAAAGTGGGGATCTAAATCTTGATGACAAAGTAATGGTTTCAGAAAATGCATGGAGACTTTCACAATCAGGATATTCATCGATGTTTATTATGGTTGGAGATGAAGTATCAATAGAAGATTTATTAAAAGGAATAATAATTGCATCTGGTAATGATGCCTGTGTTGCTTTAGCGGAAGGCGTTGCTGGTACGGAGGAAGAATTTGCGATAATGATGAATTCTAAAGCTGCAGAAATTGGAATGATAAATACTAATTTTACAAACTCCTCTGGAATAAATGATCCAGATAATTATTCTACTGTTGAAGATATTCTATTAATGTCAAATTATTTAATTAAAAACTATCCTGTTTATTACTCTTATTTTAAGGAAAAAACTTTTACATGGGATCGAACTGGGGGAGATCCAATTACGCAAGGAAATAGAAATCCTTTATTGTATAAAAATTATGGTGCTGATGGTATTAAAACCGGCTACCTTGCTGTAGAAAAATATTCATTAGCTAGTTCAATTAAAAAAGGAGAGAGAAGATTAATAGCAGTAGGTAGTGGATTTGAAACTAAAAATTCAAGATCTAGGCAATCAAAAAAACTTTTAACATGGGGTTTAACTAACTTTGATACAATTCAAATAGCTAAAACTGATGAAGAAGTTTCCAATTTAGATGTATGGTTAGGTAAAAAAGATAAAGTTCAAGTTTACGTAAAAAACGATATATATAAAACAATTCCAAAAGCTAGAAAAAAACATCTAGAGGCATATATTGAATACAATGGACCCATACTTGCGCCAATAGAAAAGGATCAAGAGTTAGGAATTTTAAAAATTTTATATAAAGATGAAATTATCAATGAATTTAAAGTTTATGCATTTGAAGATATAAAAAAACTCAATGTTATTTCTAGAATTATAAAATCTATAAATTATCTTATTTGGGGTGATGTATAAGAAAATAATAGTTTTCGAAGGTATAGATGGGTCTGGAAAAACATTTCATCTCAATGAAGTAGCAAAGTACTTATCTAAAAAAAAAATAAAATTTATAAAAATAAGAGAACCAGGTGGCACTAAAAATTCAGAAGTTATAAGAAACATTATATTAAATAAAAAATCAACTTTTAAAAAAAAAACAGATTTATTACTTTATTTAGCTGCTAGAAATGAAAATTATGAAAATTTGATTAAACCATATTTAAATAGAAAAGTTATACTTATTGATAGATTTATAGACTCAACCATAGCGTACCAGCATTATGGTTTTAAAATAAATAAAAGAGTTATAAAGGAATTAAACAATTTCATACTAGGTAATCTAAAACCGAATTTTACTTTTTTTCATTATGTGCCAATTAAAAGAATAAAAAAGAATATTTCAGGAAAAAAGAATAAATATGACAGTTTTAGCAAAAATTTTTATAATAAAGTACAAAATGGATTTTTGAATATTTTAAAAAAAAATAAGAATAAGTTATTAATAGATTCGTCTAAAAATAAGAAATACAATATAGAATTAATTAAAAATAGAATAAATAAAATATTAAATATTAATGGGTGAAGAAATTTTTAGCAAAGAACTATCTACATTTAAAAAAGAAATAAATTTTATTTCTAATTTATATATTAATAGAAAATTACCACAAACAATATTATTTACTGGAGAAAAAGGTATTGGCAAATTAAACGTGGCTTACCATTTAATTAATTTTATATTGTCAAAAGATGAGGATAATGAATATTGTATAACTACTAACAAAATTAATTCTAATAACAAAACTTATAATCTTTTACTAAAAAATATTCACCCAAATCTATTTCTAATTTCATTAAAAGATAAAAAAAAGAATATTGATATTGAACAAATCAAAAATATGAAAAATTTTCTAAATATAACATCATTCTGCAATAAGCCAAAGATTGTGTTGATAGATGGAAGTGAATATTTGAATTTGTCTTCTTCAAATTCTTTACTTAAATCGTTAGAGGAAAATTTAAATAACGTTTTTTTTATATTGGTCCATGACATTAAAAAAAAACTGTTAACTACAATTAAATCCAGATGTATACAATTTAAATTTTTTCTGAATAATGAGGATCGTGAAAAAAAAATTAATGAAATACTAAATAATCAATTTAATGATTTAAGTTCTGATTTTAAAAATAAATATATCAGCCCTCTTTTTTTTAAAAGTTTGTTAGAATATTGTAACAAAAATAATTTACAGATAAACGATATTAATCTAGATAATCTTTTATCCGATATACTTAAAAAAAAAGATTATAAAAAAAATGAATTTGTCTTTAAAAATTTTTTTTTATTAGTTCAATTATTTCTGCATAAAAAAATTAGAAATGAACAAAATAATAATAAATATTTTTATTTATTGAAGTATTTTACACAAAGATTTGATGATGTTACTAAATTTAATCTAGATTTTGAGTCGTATGTTTTAGAATTTAAGAATTTAATTTATAATGAAAAATAATTATTATATTACTACACCAATTTATTATCCATCTGCAAAACCTCACATGGGACATGCATACTCAAGTATAGTCGCTGATTTTTTTGCAAGATTTAAAAGAATTAATGAACATAATGTTTATTT
Organism: uncultured Pelagibacteraceae bacterium; assembly: GCA_902622545.1. GTDB lineage: Bacteria > Pseudomonadota > Alphaproteobacteria > Pelagibacterales > Pelagibacteraceae > Pelagibacter. The sequence goes on along the minus strand of CACNQD010000003.1, from coordinate 190,903 downwards.
TTTAACTGGCACAGATGAGCATGGTCAAAAAATCCAAAGAGCAGCATTAGAGGCAAAAAAAGATCCCTTAGATTTTTGTAATGAAATAAGCTCAAATTTTAAAGATTTGTCTGCTGTTTTAAATCTTTCAAATGATGATTTTATTAGAACAACTGAAAAACGTCATAAAATGGCTGTTGAAAATTTATGGAATATTTTAGAAAAAAAAAATGAGATATATTTATCTAAGTATTCAGGTTGGTATTCTGTATCTGATGAAGCCTTTTATTCCGAAAATGAAATTGAAGACAAAGATAATGTTAAAGTAAACAAATTATCTGGTTCAAAAGTTGAATGGGTTGAAGAGGAGTCTTTTTTCTTTAAATTATCTAAATGGGAAAAAAAATTACTAGAATATTATGATAAAAATCCTGAATTTATAAGACCGGAGAGTAGAAGAAATGAAGTTATCAGTTTTGTTAAAGGAGGCCTTAAAGATTTATCTGTAAGTAGAAAATCTATAACCTGGGGGATAAATGTTCCCTCCCAAAAAGACCATATTATTTACGTATGGTTAGATGCGTTAACAAATTATTTGAGCGCACTTGATTATCCTAAAATTGATACTGATAAATATAAGAATTTCTGGCCTGCATCTGTCCACATAATTGGCAAAGACATATTGAGGTTTCACGCTGTTTACTGGCCAGCTTTTTTGTTAGCGGCAAATTTACCGTTACCTAAAACTATATACGGTCACGGTTGGATCTTATCGAACGACGAAAAAATGTCTAAATCGAAAGGAAATATATTAGACCCCTTAGAAATTATTGATAAATACGGCCTTGATCCTTTAAGATTTTATTTATTAAAAGAAGTTTCTTTTGGTAACGATGGCAATATATCAAAAGAAAAATTAGAAAATTGTATCAATAGCGATCTTGCTAATAATTACGGTAATTTATGTCAGAGAGTAATATCTTTTAACGAAAAAAATTTAAATTTAGAAATCCCAAAAAATATAAAATTTAATAATGAAGATTTAAATATATTAAATAAATTTAAAGAAAATCATAGTAAAATTGAAAATGCGATAAATGAACAAGATATAAATTATTATATTAATTTTTTAATGGAGACTTTGTTTGCAGCTAATAAATATTTTAATGACCAAGAACCTTGGAATAAAAAAAATGATCCTGATAGATTAAATACTATTATATATGTTAGTTTAGAATTAATTAGAAAAATTTCTATTTTAATGTATCCAATAATACCTGAAACTTCTTTAAAAGCCTTAAATATTTTTAATATTAAAGAAAAAGATATAAACTTTAATTCATTGATAAATAATGAGTTTTTAAAACAAGGTATGAAAATAAATAAAATTAATATACTTATTAAAAAGATAATAAATGATTGACTCACATTGCCATTTAGACCGTGAACCACTGATTAATAATTTTGAAGAGGTTATGCAAAGGGCTAAAAATGTTGGTATAGAAAAAATTTTAACTATTTGCACAACTAACAAAAACTTTTCTGAAGTAGAAAATTTGGTAAAAAAAGATCAAATAATATATGGTACATTTGGTATACATCCTCATGAAGCTAATACTAACAGTATAAGTAAGGACCAAATAATTAAAAATGTTTCTAAGAATAATAAAATTATTGGGGTAGGGGAAACAGGTTTAGATTTTTACTACAACAATAGTGACAAAGTTTCTCAAATCAATAGTTTTGAAGAACATATTCTTGCATCCATTGAATTAAATAAACCAATTATAATCCACTCTAGAAATGCAGAAGATGAAACATTTGAATTATTAAACAAATATAAAAATCAAAATATAAAAATTTTGATGCACTGTTATACTGGAAGTTTAGAACTTGCAAAAAAAATGCTTGATTTAAATTCATATTTTTCTGCAAGTGGTATTATAACTTTTAAAAAGAGCGCAGATCTAAATAATACCTTTAATTTTATCCCTTCAGATAAAATATTAATTGAAACAGATAGCCCATTTCTTGCTCCGGTACCCAAAAGGGGAAAAACTAATGAACCTAGTTATTTAAAGTATACTTTGGAACATATGGCAAAAATAAAGAATATTTCTCCACAAGAAATGGAATTGAAAACTTCACAAAATTTCAAAAAATTATTTGAAGTAAATTAATGTCCATAAAATTTATAATTTTGGGGTGTGGTAGTTCATTAGGAGTTCCTAGAATTGATGGTTTTTTTGGTAATTGTGATCCAAAAAATAAAAAAAATTATAGAACCAGATGTTGTGCATTAATAAAATCAAAAAATAAGAATGTTTTGATTGATACATCACCTGATTTAAAACAGCAATTAATCAAGAATAAAATTAATAATATTGATAAAGTTTTTTATACTCATCATCACGCTGATCAAACTCATGGTATAAATGAACTACGTTTTTTTTATTTAAAGAATAGAAAAAAGATAGATATATATACCAATAATTTAACAAAAAAGTATTTACTCAATTCATTTGGATATTGTTTTAAAAAAAATAGAGAATATCCACCTATATTACAGAATAATTCTTTAAAAAAAAAACATTCATATAAAGATAATGGAAAAATTATTAGTCTCAAATCTATAAAGGTCGAACATGGAAATATTGACAGTATATGTTATGTAATTAACAATAAGTTAGCTTACGCTAGTGATGTAAGTAAAATACATAAAAAGGATTTAAAATCACTTAATAATTTAAAATATTTAGTAATTGATTGTCTTCAATATAATTATCATCCATCACATTATTGTTTAACAGACATTCTATTACTAATTAAAAACATAAAGCCAAAAAAAACAATTTTAACAAATTTAGCAAGCTCAATTGACTACAATCAGATTAAAAAAAAGTTACCTAAAAATGTTATACCAGCTTATGATGGTTTAACTCTAAATATTTAGCAAAGTTTCTATTTTAGAAATAATTTTATTTGAAGTAGGGTTTGTAAAAGATGAAAATGTATCTTCAATTTTTCCTTCACTATTAATTAAAATTTTATGAAAATTCCACTTAGGTATTGCAGATTTTCCATGATTTTCTTTTGCCCATTTAAATATATCGTGTGCACCATCACCTTTAACATCATAAATAGAGGTAATTGGAAAAGTGATGTTAAAATTCACCTCACAAAATTCTTTTACCTCTTTTTCTGTTTTTTTTTCTTGATTAAATGAATTCGATGGGACAGCTAAAACTAATAGACCTTTATTCTGATATTTCTCCCAAATATTTTGCATATCATTATATTGTTTTGTAAAACCACAATAACTTGCAGTGTTTACCAATAATATTGCTTTTTTATTTTTAAATTCTTTTAAATTAATTGATTTTCCATTTACAAGCTCAACAGAAAAATCAAAAAAAACCTTTTCATAATTTGCTAAGGTTTTTGTAGAAAAAAAAGAGATCATTAAAAATACAATTGCTAATAATTTAGTAAAATTTGAAAATTTCATTTCTTTGGAGATAATAATATAAGAAAATATCCAAATAATGTTGATAATAATGACCCACCTAAAACTCCAATCTTAACACCATCCATATAACTCATGTTATCTATAAATGCTAAATTACCTACGAATAAACTCATAGTAAATCCGATACCAGTTAAAACTCCTACACCATAAAAATTAATCCAATTAGCTTTCGATGGCATTTGCGCTAATTTAAATTTAATTGACAGGTATGAAAAAATAAAAACACCAAATTGTTTTCCTAAAAATAATCCTAATAATATACCCAATGGAACTTTTGACATGAAAGATGATAAAGACAATCCTTCCAAAGAAACACCTGCATTGGCAAAAGCAAACAACGGCATTATACCAAATGCAACATAGGGACTTATTGCATGTTCAATCTTAATTAATAATGAGAATTCCTTTGGTTTTTTTCTATGAGGAATAGTTGTTGCTAATAAAACACCAGCTATTGTGGCATGTATACCTGATTGATGAGTAAAATCCCACATTACAACACCAATTAAAAGATAAAGTATAAAGTTTTTAACGTTAAATTTATTTAAAATTAATAATAATATGAAAGCTACAACAATTAATCCTAAATAATGTATTTTTAAATCACCTGTATAGAAAAAAGCAATTATAATGATTGCTCCTAAATCATCAATTATTGCTAAAGCTGTTAAAAAAACTTTTAGTGATATTGGAACTCTTGATCCTAATAATGACAAAACTCCTAAAGAAAAAGCAATATCTGTAGCTGATGGTATTGCCCATCCTCTTAATGTTTCCGTATCACCATAATTTATAAAAATATAGACTAGCGCTGGTACAACCATGCCTCCAATTGCACCCATTATTGGAAGCATTGCTTGTTTAAAATTAGATAATTCTCCTTCAATAAATTCTCTTTTAATTTCTAGCGTAACAAAAAAAAAGAATACCGCCATTAAGGCATCATTAATCCAATGCAGAACAGATAATTTTATTCCAAAATTATTTATTCCAATAAATAAATATTTATCTAAGGTTTCAAAATAAATTTTGGATAAATCTGAGTTACTTACTATTAAAGCTAATATTGCACTTATTAATAAAACTAAACCACTTGCAGCTTCTAATTTAAAAAACCACTTAAATGGACTTGATAAGTATTTTAACATTTTTAATTAATTAAATTTATTGTAAATAATTTTATATCTATCAAACTTTGATATAAATTGTCTAAATAAAAGTTGATATTTGGAATTATATAGCCCAAGGGAACCTTAAAAGTGTCTATTAAGATAACAATAGCTATTATTGTTATTAAGAAAACCAAAAACAGTTTAGAAAAATTTTTGCTTTTCTCTCTCTTGATTGCTGGTAAATATTTTTTATTTTCTTTTGTTTTATCTACTTTTGGTTTTATGGCTTCTTTATTTTGTTTGACCCGTATAAACTCTCTGTTTTCTTCTTCATTAATTGTTGTATTCGGTGTCGCAGAGTCTTGTTTTTTTTCAATATTTTCCGATGGTTTAAAAAACCATGTATGATTACATACTCCACATTTTACCAAGCGACCTTCTTTAGGTATTAATTTATCATCAATATTAAAACTTTTTTGATCACAGGGACAAACAATAATCATAATTTCCTATATATCAGATTCTATTTAAAATACTTTTATTTTTGATCTCTTTATACTTTAAAAATTAGCTTATCTACTGTAATAGTATTCAAATTCGGGGCGTAGCGCAGCCTGGTAGCGCATCTGGTTTGGGACCAGAGGGTCGTAGGTTCAAATCCTACCGCCCCGACCATTTATGACAAAGAAAAAAGCTAAAATATATAAACCTACCAAAACAGCAATGCAATCGGGTATAGGCAAAACTAAAAAGTGGATATTTGAATATATTGACGAATCGACATCTATAAACCCTTTAATGGGTTGGGAAAGTTCCTCTAATACTTTATCTGAATTAAAACTTTTTTTTGATACTAAAGAGCAAGCAATAGAATATGCTAATAAAAATAAAATTGAATTTGTTTTAATTGAAAATAATCAAAGATCTTTCGTTAAAAAATCGTATACTGATAATTTTTTAGAATAAATGTTTAAATTTTTTACAAATAGAAGATGGTTTCCTTGGAGCATATTTGGTTCATTAATAATATTAGTTTCCACATGGTACCAAGTTCAACTTGATGTAATGATCAACCAATGGTTTGGTGAATTTTATGATACTTTACAAAAGGCCTTAACAACCCCTAACTCAGTATCAGAAAAAGAATTTATATCTTATCTTCTAACATTTGCTAAAATTGCAGGTGTGTGGATGGTTATTTCTGTTGCTACAGATTATTTTACTAGTCATTGGACATTTAGATGGAGAACGGCAATGGCAGATTATTACCATGAAAATTGGTATAAAGCTCGTTTAACTGAGGGGGCTTCACAGAGAGTTCAAGAAGATACTTTAAAATTTGCTAGAATTATGGAAGGCTTGGGTGTGGAGCTTCTAAGAAGCTTAATGACTCTCGTTGCATTTTTACCAATATTGTGGGGATTATCAAAACAAATAACTATGTTACCTTTTTTTGGTGAAGTAAATCATGCATTAGTTTGGGTAGCTATAGTATCAGCCTTAGGCGGAACGTTATTACTTGCCGCTGTCGGGTTTAAATTACCTGGTATTGAATATGATATTCAAAAAGAAGAAGCAGCTTATAGGAAAGAGCTAGTATTAGGAGAAGACAACATAAATAATGCAGGATCAAGTAGTGTAAATTTTTTGTATGGAAACGTTCGTAAAATCCATTTTAAAATGTACTTTCACTATTTATATTTTAATGCAGTTAAATGGAGTTATTTACAAGGTATGGTAATTGTTCCATATGTAGCTTTAGCCCCAACAATAGTCACTGGAGCTATCACATTAGGATTTGTTCAACAAATTGCAAGAGCCTTCAACAAAGTAGAGAACTCATTACAATATTTAGTAAGAAGTTGGCCAATAATAGTAGAATTAATTTCTGTTCAAAGAAGATTGTCAGAATTTGAAACTAAATTGAATAATGTTTCTGATGAAGTAAAAACTTAATGCATATTGACGAAAAATTTCTAAAAGAATTTGTTAAAGTTACACAACAAGCATCAATAGCAACACTTCCAAAAATTGGAAAAAAGGACAAAAATGAAGTGGACAAGCTTGCAACAGATGCCATGAGAAAAGTTTTAAACAATATTGAAATGAACGGAAGAGTAGTAATAGGGGAGGGAGAAATAGATGAAGCCCCAATGCTATACATTGGGGAAGTCTTAGGAAATAATGATGGCCCAGACATCGATATTGCTGTTGACCCCTTAGAGGGGACGAATTTTGCTGCTAATAATTTACCTGGAGCTTTATCGGTTATTGCCGTTTCACATAAAAACAATTTATTAAATGCTCCAGAAACTTATATGAATAAAATAGCTTATGGTTCTGATATAGAAAATGGTGTTATTGATTTAGACTATGTTTTTTCCAAAAATATTAAAAATTTAGCTGATTTTAAAAATAAAAAACTTGAGGATATAACTATTTGCATTCTAGACAGACCTAGACATAAAAAAATTATTGAAGAAGCTAAAAAATTAAAACTTAAAACTAAATTAATTTCTGATGGAGATGTTTCGGGCGCATTATTAGTAACAGACGATAAATTTGAAGTAGATCTTTTTTTAGGTATAGGTGGAGGACCGGAAGGGGTTTTAGCAGCGTGTGCACTTGACGCTTGTAATTGCGGTTTTCAGGGTCGATTTATATTTGATGATGATGTAGCAATCAATAGAGCAAAAAATATGGGCATCGTTGATTTAAAAAAGAAATATGAGTTAAAAGATATTGTTAAAGGAGACAGTATATTTTGTGCTACTGGGATCACAAAGGGAGAGTTAGTAAAAGGTATAGAAATATCTGGCGATTACTTCATGACAGATACTTTCGTTACTCACAAAAGTAGGAACATTAAAAAAAATATTCAAGAGAAAGTAAAAAAAATTACATGATATCTGTCTCAGGAAACAAATGGTCTGAGAGGAAATTAAATAACAGGATTATTGAAAAAATATCTTTAGATAATAGTTTATCATATGATTTATCAAAACTCATTTTAAGTAGAAATTATTCATTAGATGAGATAAATGAATTAGATAACGAATTTAAACTAAATAATCCCTTTTTTAACAATAAAGACTTTTTAAAAGCAAAAAATTTATTAATAAACATTATTAAAAGAAAGGAACTAATTTTAGTTTACGGTGATTATGATGTCGATGGAGTTTCTTCTACAGCAATTTTAGTAAATTTCTTTAATTATATTAAAAATCCAAATTATTATTTAATTCCAAATAGATTCAACGATGGTTATGGTCCTAATTTAGATTTGATAAAAAAAAACTTAAAGAAGAACACAAAAATTGTAATTTTTGTTGATTGTGGGAGTAATTCTATAGAAATTGTTAATTTTCTAAAAAATAAAAATATAGAAGTATTAATAATAGACCATCATCATATTAATAATAAAATCTCACCAACATTAAATATGATTAATCCGATGAAAAATCCCAAAGATTATATGGGGCAGAATATTTGTGCTGCTGCATTAACTTTCTATTTAATTAACCTGATGAATAATAAATTAAAAAAAAATATAAATATTTATGATTTTCTTTTTTTTGCACTTTTAGGGACTATTTGTGACCTTATGCCCTTAAGACATTCAAATAAACATATTGCAAAGATTGCTTTAAATAAATTTGATAAAATTGAAAATCCAGGTATTAAACAATTATTTAATTACTTATCTTTAAAAAGATCAATCAGTTACACAGATATTTCTTTTTCTATAGGTCCAATGATTAATTCACCTGGTAGACTAAAAGATGCAAAACTTTCTGTTGAATTACTTTGCTCAAAAAATTTAAATAAGATAAAAAAAATTATTGAAGAAATAAAAATTTTAAATACTAAAAGAAAAAAAATTGAAAACTTTTGTATTAACCTTATAGATTTAAAAAAATATGAAAATAACGAGGAAATTATATTCGAGGAAAATAAATTATTCCATGAAGGTGTTTTAGGGATTATTGCAGGTAAACTAAAAGATAAATTAAATAGACCTGCTTTTGTAATCACAAAGTCTTTTAATTTTTATAAAGGTTCAGTTCGATCTACTGGTCAATTTAAATTAAATAATTTATTAAAAAAATTATTAAATTTTGAACTAATACAAAGCGGTGGAGGTCATAATATGGCTGCTGGTTTTGTAGTAAAAAAAGAAAACTTAATTAAATTAAAAAATTTCATTAACGCAGAATATCAAAAGTCAAAAAAAAAAGACACTTTTTATTATGATTTTAAAAAATTATTGCCTAAAGATGATTCTTCTATTTTCAATGATTTAAAGAAATTAGAACCATTTGGTTACGATAATCAACAACCATTATTTTTATTTGAAAATCTCAAGTCTATTAAAACAAAAATTATTAATAATAGGCATATAAACTGTATTTTGAAAAATAAAGAAAATAGATCATTTCAATCGATCGCATTTGACGCAGTTAATACCTCAATTGGAAAATATCTAGTTAATTATAAAAAAAAATTTAGTTTAATTGGTACTATTGATCAATATTTTTGGGATGGTAAAAAAAAAAATCAAATTATTATAAAAGATATATTGATATAAATTCTTTAAACTTGATTAATATTTTTTTTTGCAATAAAAGACTGTTTTTTGGTCCCTTCGTCTATCGGTTAGGACACATGGTTTTCATCCATGAAAGAGGGGTTCGATTCCCCTAGGGACCGCCAATATGAAATACTTTGTTTATTTGATTGTAAGTACTCAAGCTAAATGCAAAAATGGAATTTCTTACGTTGGATATACAAATAATTTAAAAAAAAGACTGCTTTTACATAATAATTCAAAAGGTGCTAAATTCACAAGAGGTAGATTATGGGAACTAGCATATTCAAAGGGGTACCAATCTAAAAATATTGCTTTAAAAGAAGAACATATGCTTAAACATAATTATAAATTAAGAAATCAAATCAAAAAAAAATTTTTAGATAGATGAAGATATCCGTACTACTTCCATATAAAGAAAATTTTTCCTCTGTTAATGCTGGTGCTGTTTCATTATTCGTTAAGGATACTATTCAAAATAGCAAATTCTCAAAAAATTCCTTTATTTTTGGGAATATGACTAATAAAAAACCTTTTTTGAAAAATTACGTTAATATTGAATTGAACAGATCTTTCATAAGAAGTAACTCTAAAAATTATGTCTTAAAGTTTTTAGAAAAAGAAAAAAAAATAAATTCAGATATAATAGAAATTCATAATAGACCTAATTATGTAAAATTTTTACGTAATTTACAAAATAAAAAAATTATTTTGTATTTTCATAATGATCCATTGTCGATGAACGGATCAAAATCTATAGAGGATAGGATATTTCTATTAAATAAAATCGATAAAATACTATTCAATAGCGAGTGGTCTCAAGAAAGATTTTTTATTGGAATTGATAATAAAAAACTATTAAAACAAAAAACTTCTGTTTGTTATCAATCGACAAATAGAACAAAGATTAATTTTAATAATAAAAAAAGATTAATTTCCTTTATTGGTAAATTAAATAGTGCAAAAGGTTATGATATTTTTGGCAAAACAATAATTAAAATTTTAAACAAATATAAAAATTGGAAAGCTGTGGTAATAGGCGATGAACCAAGAGAAAAACTTTACTTTGAACATAAAAATTTAAAAATTCATGGATATATAAAACATGATAATGTGTTAAATTTGTTAAACAAAGTGAGTATATCTGTTGTTTGCTCTAGATGGGAAGAGCCTTTCGGTAGAACAAGTTTAGAAGCAGCGAGTAGGGGTTGCGCAGTAATTATAAGTAACAGAGGTGGTTTACCAGAAACTTCTAAAAATGCGATTATTTTAAAAAAACTATCATCAGATGAACTTTATTTAACAATAGAAAATCTAATATTAAATAAAAAATTATTACAAAAATCCCAAAGACTTAATTATAAAAATTTTATTTTTGACCATAAATATATTTCTAATCTAATTGATGAAATTAGAGATACTTTTGTAGCTAGAAAAATATTTTATACAAAAAAGAATAAATCTTTTAAAATCATGCACATTACCAACTTAAATGAAAGATTTGATGGAAGATTGCATTACAACACAGGCCGTAGATTAAACAATGGTTTTATTAGAAACGGACATAACGTACTAACTTTAAGTGATAGAGATATTATCCATAATTATAAAAGCATTAAAGATTTTTCAGGTAAACAAACACTACAAAATAAAATAATAGATGCATTTAATAACTTTAAACCAGATATAGTTATTTTAGGTCACGCTGATAGGGTTTTAAATTCAACATTATCAAAAATGAAAGAAATAAATAAAGATACAGTTTTTTCACAATGGTTTTTAGACCCACTTTCGAAATATGGACCTGATCATAAAAGTAATTCCAAAAGAATTTTAGATAAGAAGGATTTTTTAAATACTACTTTCTTAACAACTGACCCTTCATCTTTATCTATAAATATTCCTAACTCATATTTTATGCCCAATCCTGCCGATAAGTCTTTTGAAACATTAAATAATTTTAACAAGAATTGTCCTTATGATGTTTTTTTTGCAATGAGTCACGGTGTTCATAGAGGTCAATTAAAGTCTGGAAAGGGTGATGATAGAGAAAATTTTATTAATAAACTTATTAACTTAAATAAAGATATCAAATTTGATGTTTATGGCATGAATAATGTCCAGCCTATTTGGGCAGATCAATTTATAAAAAAAATTTCAAATTCATACATGGGTCTTAATCTAAGCAGAGGAAAACCAATTAAATATTATAGTAGTGATAGAATAGTACAATTAGTTGGCAACGGTTTATTAACATTTATAGATGAAAATACTTTATTAACTGATTTCTTTTCTAATAAAGAAATTGTATTTTATAAAAACATTAATGACCTTAGCTATAAGCTAAATAAATACAAAAAGGATAAAAAATCTGGAAAACAAATAGCCAAAAGGGGGAAATTGAAATATTTAAAATATTTTAATTCAGATATCATATCTGAATATATTTTATCCAAGTCATTTGATTATAAATTAAAACAAAAAGTGATCTGGGAATAATTAGAATATTACATAATGGAAATATATATAAAATTATTTGAAGTACTATTTCCTGTATTTTTTGTTGTAGGTATTGGATATTATTTGGGTAAAACCAACCCAAAAATAGATACCACTTTTATTACTAGTTTTGCAGCAAATATTGGCACTCCTGCAATGGTTATTTATGCAATAACCTCTACAGGTATAAACTTTGAAATATTTCGAGATTATTTTTGGTATTATCTTTTAGCAATTGTTTTATTTGCTTTGGTAGGTATTTTTACTTTATTTTTATTGAAAACTAAGGATATTATTAGAGAGTTGCCTCCTTTAATTTTTCCGAATACCGGAAATATGGGGTTACCTATTTGTATGTTCGCGTATGGCTCTAAAGGTTTAGGTGTATCAGCATCTATAACTTCTCTAATCATATTATGCCATTTTACATTAGGTGTTTTTTTAGCTGATAGAAAATTTAATTTGAATGTAATACTTAAAAATCCTCCATTTTATGCAATCATTTTTTCTGCAATTATGCTTTTCTATGGGATAAAAATGCCTGTATTTGTTGTTAATACAACAGAATGGTTAATGTACGTTACTATTTTTCTTATACTTATGTCTTTGGGTATTGCTCTTACACGATTAAAGGTGTTTTCTTTATATAATGCTTTGATCTCATCTTTTACAAGAATGATAATTGGTCCTGCTATTGGTTTTTTGCTAATTTTTATATTTGATCTCAAAGGATTTGCTGCTGGGGTACTTCTAATACAATGCTCTATGCCAAGTGCAGTTTTAAATTATTTAGTTGGTTCAATATATTCACCGAAAAAAATAGTGGATAGCATAGCTAGCACTATTGTTGTATCTACCTTAATATCTTTTGTAACAATCCCAATAGTAGTTTATATAGCATTAAGATTTTTTTCTTAATGAAAGCAATAATTTTTAATTTATTAGCCTGGGTAATGTTACCCATCATGGATGGATTTGCAAAATATTTAAGTGCCGAACTTCCAGTTCTTCAAATAACTTGGGCTAGATATTTTTTCACTGTAGTATTTACTTTTCCTTTAATGTTTTTTTTTTTTAAAAATTATTTAGTTTGGACTGACAAACCAAAATTACAATTAATCAGAGGTTTGATTTTATTAACTGCAAACATATGTTTTTTTTACTCAATTTCAGTCATTTCGCTTCCTAAAGCATTGACGCTTGCATTTGTTGCTCCACTAGTTGTAACCGCTTTCTCTCCTATTTTTTTAGGTGAGTCAGTAGGCTACAAAAGATGGACTGCAGTTATAATTGGATTTATAGGATCCTTGGTCGTTATTAGACCAGGTTTCGTTGAAATAAATTTAGCAAGTTTAGCGGCACTTGGAACAGGTATTATGTACGGTTTTTATTTAATAATTACTCGTAAGCTTAGTACCTCAGATAACCCATTGCTAACTTTATTATTAACAGGTGTAGTAGGGGCCATTATCGCTACAACATTCATGCCTTTTGTTTGGGTTTCTCCAACTTTTAATCAATGGTCTATAATGGCTGCAATTGGTTTATTTGCTTGCATAGGCCATCTATTTATTATTTTATCTTTGAAGTATGCTGATGCTTCCAAATTAGCCCCATTAAGTTATTTTGAGATTATAACAAATATAATTATTGCTTATTATATCTTTAATGATTTTCCAGATAGATGGACCTTTTTAGGTCTGTTTATAATAGTATTTAGTGGAGTTTATATATCTAGAAGAGAGAATATAATTAAGAACATTAAAATATAGGTCAATTATATTTACTAATTATTAAAGTATTACTTTAGTATACATATATAAACCATTGTTTTTATTGATTTAATTATACTAATATAATTTAATAATATCATATATATAATTTGTGATTAATAATATTAATAAATTAATTGCATGCTTTACTGATACTATAAAACGTCGAAAATATGAGACTTTTAAAGGCAAAATATCGTTTGATTACTTAAGAATAGAGCATTTTAAAAGTGTTGATATTGCTAAATAGTAGAGGGATGCAGTATTTGAATATGCCATTTAAACGAGCATAGAAGGGTCAAATTTAAGCAAATTGTTTTATATGGTACAACTGAAGGGTGAAAAACGATAATTTCCTCTAATAATAGGAAATTGATCAATAATTGTTGATTTTATTGGCATTTTAAACATTATATCAACTAAAAAGGGTTAAATTTGCACTTTTTCAGACCTTAATAAACTTACTTTTTTTTTTATCCCACCTCTCCCAGAATACCCACCAAGGCCTCCATCAGACCTAATTACTCTATGACAGGGTATTTTAGGTGAATAAGGGTTCTTAGCACAGGCATTTGCTACAGCACGTGCTGCTTTTGGCTGATTTATACCTATAGCAACATCTTTATATGTTTTGACTGTTCCTTTAGGGATCTTTTTAAGATATTTCCAGACTTTGATTTGAAATTTAGTGCCTTTCATGAAGAAAAACCCCTGTTTCTCTGCACTTTTTTACGGTGCAAAGAACAGTAGTTTTGGCACGTCGTTGTATGCGCTACCGCCATGCCTTCCGCCCTACGATTTTAGCGCTACTCCGTAAGACTTTCTGCCCCCTGGGCTTGGTCCTCTCGGCCTTTCCCCAGTCGGCCAGTTAAGGGTTGCCCCTTAATTAATTAAACTTAACAAATGATAATGGTTGTATGTATCACTTTTTGATTGATTTAATGGTCCCATGTGGATTGTGTTAATAACTTTTGTTATTGACAAAGTATTTTTAATAATATATTACTATTGATAATTAATTGTTATCAATAGTAATTATATGAATGAACTGACAACAGACCTAAAATCGCTTCATGAGGCAACTTTAAATAACCTTAAAAGCTCTAAAGCAAATAACACTTTAAGAGCATATAAATCAGACTTTAAAGATTTTGGAACTTTTTGTGTTAAGCATGGTTTCAATTCGTTACCATCCGAACCTAAAATTGTTTCTTTATACCTAACTCATCTTTCTAAAAATTCAAAAATCAGCACTTTAAGAAGAAGATTAGTGTCAATTAGCATGATCCATAAACTTAAAGGTCATTATTTAGATACAAAACATCCAATCATTGTTGAAAACTTAATGGGAATAAGAAGAGTGAAAGGAAGTATTCAAAAAGGAAAAAAACCTATATTAATCAATCATTTAAAATCTATAATTAATGTGATAAATGAACAAAAAATTGATGATATTAAAAAGTTTAGAGACAAATCAATTATATTAGTTGGCTTTGGAGGTGGATTTAGACGAACTGAATTAATTTCAATCGATCATGAAGATTTAGAATTTGTACCAGAAGGTCTTAAAATCACTATTAAAAGATCAAAAACTGATCAATATGGAGAAGGGATGATTAAAGGTCTACCCTACTTCACTAATGAAACTTATTGTCCAATTGTCAATCTTAAAAAATGGCTAGAAATTTCTAGAATTAAATCTGGACCTATTTTTAGAAGATTTTCTAAGGGTTTATCTCTAACAGAGAAAAGATTAACCGACCAATCAGTAGTTTTATTAATGAAAGAATATTTAAATTTAGCAGGAATTGAGAATAAAAATTTTGCAGGTCATAGTTTAAGATCTGGTTTTGCAACTGTTGCTGCAGAATCTGGCGCTGATGAACGTAGTATCATGGCAATGACTGGTCATAAAACAACTCAAATGGTAAGAAGATATATCAAAGAAGCCAATATATTTAAGAATAATGCTTTAAATAATCTTAAAATTTAAATCTTATTTAGTGTTTCCTCATAATCTAAAATATTCATAAATTCTTTATAATTATAATAATAGTCTTTAAATTTTAATTTACTAAAATCATTAATATCTAACTTTAACAAATTTTTATTTTCTGAAATTTGTATTATAGCAACACCAAAATCAATTTGAGATGTAAATATATTAAGATTATTTTTAGTTCTTAATTCAACAATAGCTTTCCAAACATCACCATTCCATGATGCTCTATATCTTGGTACAGCTTGTTGAGCTAAAGATCTAGGCAAACAATCATGGACTAATATAAAACCATTTTTGTTTAATATTTTAAGAGAATTATTTATATCATTTAGTACTTGTGAATAATGATGAAGTCCATCTATAAAAATAATATCAAAATTATTTTTGTTTTGAACGAAGAATTGATCACTAGTTGATTTGATAGTGCCACCTTGAATAGGATCAACTCCTATTTTATTATCAATCTTGATTTTAGAGAAAGATTGGTTTTTGTCACATCCGATTTCTAAATAATCTTTAAAATTATATTTATCGATAATATGTTGTATCAAATCCCATCTATATATACCTGATGGAAATTCTAATTTTAATTTTTTATTAAATCTTTCAACAAATAAAAAACAATAAATCCTATTAACTAACATTTTTAAAATATTTAATTTTTCCATTATCCTTAATACAAAAATAGGTAAAGTTTTGAAATGTACAAAAATATTGATATAATACGTAATAAATTTTTAAAAGATTTATTAAATTTTAATTTTATAATGTTAATAAAAAATCTTTGTAAATAATCAAAAAAATTAATAAGTATCTTTTTATATAAATTAAAAAAATTAGTTTTTTTTTTATAATATATATATTCAGAAATCTTATGAATTATTGATAATTTACAATTTTGTAAAAAAGAGCTATCTAAAGATAGACCTTGTAAATGTATCATTTTTGACTCTGGTATTTCTATAATTGACTTGTTTTTCTCTATAGTTTTGTCACATAAATCATTATCTTCAAAATACATAAATAAATCTTTATCAAAACCACCTATTTCGTCAAAAAATTCTTTTTTGATTAAGAGAGCACAACCCACTACAAATTGGTAGCATGTATTACCCTCAGCTTTTTGGTTATTCAAAATATTTTTCTTAATAACCTTATCTCTATTTATATAAGAAAGACTGCCATTATTTCTTCTGTTATTATTATTATCGTATAAGGCAGGAGCTAAAATTCCTATATTCTCATAATTAAAATATGACTTGTACAAAGTTTCAATAGACTCACTTTGAACCAAAATATCTGGATTTAATATAAGAATAAATGGCGTTTTACTCTCTGATACACCTAAATTATTACCCTTTCCGTATCCTAAATTCTTTTTTGTTTTTATATATTTTATGTTTTTTACTCCCTCCACTAGTAAACGGATTTGATCAGACTCTGAATTATCTACAATAATTGTTTTAAACTTACTTATTTCAGATAAATTTTTTTGGATCAAATTGTAACTGTTAAAGCAAACTATTATAAGTGTTATTTCATTATAAATATTCATTTAGTATTAAACAACTTAACCCATTTTTTTTTTATTTTATTTAAATGATATTTTTTTGAACTTTTAATTGAATTGTTTATGTATTTATTTTTATTAAGCTGGTCATTATTAATCATTTCTAAAATCTTATTTGATAAAGATTTATAATTTTTTACGATTGAACCATTATAATTATTTTTTATTATATCTTTTAATACCGTTTCACCAAAAGTTATGACAGGTAAACCGCATGCGTTAGCTTCTATTGCGTTAAGGCAAAAAGTTTCATCATATCCAAGACATATCATACCCAAAGATGTTTCATATGTTCTTTTCAATTTATCTTTATTTACTCTTCCTAAAAAAATTATATTATATTTTTTGTAATAATTTTTTAATTTTCCAAATTTATTTTTATCAACACCAAAAATAAATAATTTGTTTTTTTTATTTTTTGGATAAACAAAATTCATCCATACATATAAGGTCTCTTTTAACCCTTTTTCTCTCTGTACAGACCATATGAAATTACTTTTTCTTTTATAATTATATTTCTTTATAATGAATTTATTTGACAAGAAATTAGATATAATAATTTTTTTATTAAAAAAATATAAATTTGAAGTCTTCTTTTCAAGATATTTACTTACAAAAACTGCAGTTATCTTATTTTTCAGTATCGATAATAGTTTTTTTTTTCTTAAAGCTTTTTCAATAGCTAAAGTATTATGCATCCATAATATTTTTTTTGAATTTCTAAATAAATTAAAAATATTTGGATCATTTGAACTCACTATATAGTCGAAATTATAATTATGATTTTCTTTCTTTAATTTTGATATAGGAAGATTTGTTAAATTTTTTCTTTTAATGACTTTTTTACATATGGTCGAAAGGTAAATATTATATTGTTTAGATGAAAGACTTTTGCATAGTTCTAAATTAAGAGTTTCTATGCCGCCTAATTTGTTATTACCTATTGAATTTAAATCAAATTTTGTTGGACAGTGGAATAATATATTCATCAATTAAAAAGTCTTAATAAAACAGGCCTCTTAAGAATCTTTTTGTTCTTTTTTAATGATTTTAGACAATTATCTGAATTAAGTTGTTTAGTTTTATGAGTAATAATTACTATAGATGCGGTTTTAAGCTTATTGTCAGGTATTTGTATCATTCTTTGAATAGATATGTTGTTTTTTGCCAAACTTTTTGTTATTTCAGACAGTACACCAGGTTTATCTTTAACCTCAAATCTTAAATAAAGAGAATTTTCGTAGTTATTTATATTAAATGGAGAGATAAATTTTCTTTTGTCACTAGAGGCTCCTAATGGATTTTTAATATTACCTCTTAAGATAGAAAGAAGATCTGACATTAAAGCAGATGATGTAGGACCAGGCCCAGCACCCTCCCCTTGTAATATGCTTTCGCCCACAGGTTTACCCTCTAGTATAACGGCATTCATAACACCATCAACATTACCAATATAGCTTTTCTTTTTAACTAAACATGGATGAACTCTCTCAAATAATGAGTTGTTGATGATCTCTGTTATACCTAATAATTTTATCTTTAGATTTAATTGATTTGCTATTTCAAAATCTTTTGGTTCAATAAATTCAATACCCTCCATAAGCAGATTATTTTTAGAAATTTTCTTTTTAAAAGCGAGAGAGGATAAGATTCTTACCTTCGCCAAAGTATCATAGCCATTTATATCTAATTTTGGATCACCAGGCTCTGCATATCCTAAAGATTGTGCTTTTTTTAATACATCTTTAAAATTATCGTTAGTCTTGTCCATCTCCGATAAAATATAATTGCAGGTACCATTTAATATTCCATAGACTTTTGTTATTACATTTGTTGATAAACCTTCTTTTATAGTTCTTAATATTGGTATTCCACCCCCTACAGATGCTTCAAATTCAAGATTTACTTTTTTGTTTTCTGCGATTCTGCTTAAATAATCACCATTCTTAGATATTAATGCTTTATTTGGTGTTATTACATGTATTTGATTTTTGAGTGCTTTTTCTACAATTTTTTTCGATATTCCGTCTGATTGACCAATACATTCAAATAAAATATTTATTTTTTTATTATCTAAAATTTTAAGCGGATTTTTGTAAAAAATATTTTTATTAATCTTAAATTTTCTTTTTTTATTTATACTTTTAGCAGATATAGCTACAACATTTATATCTTTACCAGTTAATAGTTTTATCTCTTTTTTTTTATTCTTTAATTCTTTTAAAAGATAATTTCCAATTTGTCCTAGACCAATTACAGCGATATTAATTTTATTTTTCATTTATTGATATCAGGATAATCCTTTTCTAATCCTTTTTCCTCTATTAACTTTTTAAACTCTTCAAATGTTAAGTTGTTATTAATATCAATTTTAATAGATTTATTATCAGCGTCATTATTGGTGCACGATAATAAAATTGTGAAAATAAATAGTAATAAAATTCTCATCAGTTTAAACCTTCGTGAATTTTAAAGCCAAATTTAATATTCAAATTTTGTATTGCTTGCCCCGCACCACCTTTTATTAGATTATCAATAGCCGATAATATCACTAATCTATTTTTATCATTTGTTTCGCATATAGAAATATCACAATAATTAGTATTTATAACATTTTTAGTGCCAATAAGCGCATTTTTTTTATAAATTCGGATAAATTTATGTTTTTTATAAAACTGTTTCAAAAATTTTACAACTTTTTCAGTACTTATAGTCTTTTCTTTTTCAACATATATCGTAGATAAAATTCCTCTAAACATAGGTAAAATATGAGGTGTAAAATTAAATATTATCTTTTTCGATAAAAAAGATAGTTGTTGATTAATCTCAGCATTATGCCGATGATTAGAGATACCGTATGCGCTTAATGTTTTAAACAAATTCATTTCTTTATTTTTTTTTAAAATTGATCTGCCAGCACCTGAATATCCTGATTTTGAGTCAATAATAAAATTATTATTTTTTAAATATCTTTTTTTAAATAAAGGAAATAACGGGACGATTATTGACGTTGGGTAACAACCAGGACAAGCAATAATTCTTTTATCTTTTATTAGTTTTTTATTTAATTCAGATAGACCATATACACTTTCATTTAATAGTTTTTTTGATTTGTGTTTAATTTTATAAAATTTTTCATAAATATTTGGATTTTTAATTCTGAAATCAGCTGACAGATCTATCAATACATTTTTCTTATCTAAGTTGTTTGCAATTATTTGACTTTTTCCGTTTGGTAAAGCTGTAAAAATAACATCAACTTCCTTAAAATATTTGTAATTAATCTTATTGATTTTTGGTAAATCATATTTTTTTAGTTCTTTATCGTAAAAATGTATTTTTTTACCAATAGATGAGTTCGCACAAAGATATTTAATTTTAATATATCTATGTTTGCATAAAAGTTTTACAAGTTGGACACCTATGTAACCAGTAGAGCCTGCAACTAAAACATTAAGACGATTCATATTGATTATATTAACAGTTGAAATTTAAAAAGATATTATCTTTTAGAAAACTGAAAACTTCTTCTAGCTTTTCTATGACCGTATTTTTTACGTTCAACCGCTCTAGAGTCTCTCGTGGTAAGTTTTTCTTTTTTTAGTGTTGGTTTTAAAGTGGAGTCAAACTGTAATAATGCTTTTGAAATACCGTGTATCATAGCACCTACTTGTCCACTATGACCACCTCCCTTAACTGAACATTTTACGTCATATGATGTTGTTTGATTTATTATTTCAAATGGTTTAGTTAATTCACTTTTGTGATTTACTCTTTTAAAATACTCTTGATAATTTTTCCCATTAACTATTATTCTACCTGTTCCCTTTTTTAACCAAACTTTAGCGATAGATTTTTTTCTTCTTCCTGTAGCATATTTGCTTTCTTTAAAATCTAAATTTTCAATATTTGGTGTCTGTTCCATTTTAATTTCTTATTATATTTTTATTATTTAAATTTTTAACTTCTATGATTTCTGGATTTTGTGCTGAGTGTGGATGGTTTTCGCCAATATAAATTTTAAGTTTTGAAAGTTGTTTTTTTGCTAGAGGTCCACTAGGTAGCATTCTTTTAACTGCTAACTTTAAAATTTCCTCTGGTTTTTTTACACTAATTTTTTCTGGGGTTGTCTCTTTTATTCCTCCTGGATAGCCAGTATGTCTATAATATTTTTTATTTAAAAATTTATTACCCGTGAATTTTATGTGTTCAATGTTTTTCACAACAACAAAATCACCATGATCCATGTGTGGTGTAAATTTAGCAGTATTCTTGCCTCTTAATATTTTTGTGATTATTGTAGCCAATCTACCAACGACAGCATTTTTAGCGTCTATTTCATACCACTTAGAATTGATTTCGTCTTTTTTAACAAACTTCGTCATATTGAGGCGGATTAATACTTAATAATATTATATTGTCAATTTATTATATTTAGCTTGTTATATCTATTATCATTATGATACCCTAAAAGGGTTTTAAATGGGTGTTTGAACTTTATTGTGAACCCAGCATAAGCAAAAACACAAAAAAAGGAGTAAATTATGAGTAAATCAAAAAATCCAGAAACAATAGCATTGCACGGAGGTGAATACAGAAGTGACCCAGCAACAACGGCTGTTGCTGTTCCAATTTATAGAACAACCTCTTATCAATTTAATAATACTGGTCATGCCGCAAATCTTTTTGCATTAAAAGAATTTGGAAACATTTATACGAGAATAATGAATCCAACAAATGATGTACTAGAAAAAAGAGTAGCTGCGATAGAAAATGGATTGGCATGCGTAACAGTAGGATCTGGTCAAGCTGCATCAACATTTGCAATTGTTAATGTTTGTCAAGCCGGAGATAACTTTGTTAGTTCAACAGATTTATATGGTGGAACTGTAAATCTTTTTACGCATACTTTAAAAAAATTAGGTATTGAAGTAAGATACGCTGACCCTTCAGATCCTAAAAACTTTGAAAAGGCAATCGATGAGAGAACAAGATGTTTCTATGCAGAAACATTGCCAAACCCAGCATTGAGAGTTTTTCCAATCAAAGAAGTATCTGATATTGGAAGAAAACATAATATACCATTAATAATGGATAACACAGCAGCACCGATTATTTGCAAACCTTTAGATCATGGTGCAGCAGTAGTAGTTCATTCTTTAACAAAATTTATCGGCGGACATGGCACTGTTATTGGTGGTTGTTTAGTTGATGGTGGTAATTTTGATTGGACGGCAGACCCAAAAAGACAACCCTTATTTAATGAACCAGATATGAGTTACGGTGGAGCAAAATGGGGGGAAGTAGTTCCACAATTAACAGGAGCGAATGTTTCTTTTGCTGTAAGAGCTAGAGTTTGTTTATTACGTGACCTAGGGGCACCTCTAGCACCAGATAATGCATGGGGAATTATACAAGGATTAGAGACCGCACCATTAAGAATGAAACAACATTGTTCTAATGCAGAAAAAGCTGTTGATTTTTTAACAAAACATAAAAATGTAGAAAGAGTAATTTACCCTACCCTTCATAAAGGTGCTGTTGGAGATAGAACGAAAAAATATTTTTCTGGTGGAAATGGCGCTTTAATAGGCATTGAGGTAAAAGGTGGTGTTGAAGCTGGTAAAAAATTTATAGAAGCATTAAAAATGTTTTATCATGTGGCCAACATAGGAGATGCAAGAAGCTTGGCAATACATCCTGCAACTACTACACATAGTCAACTTACAGAAGAAGAGCTATTAGCAGCAGGAGTTACACCAGGATATGTACGTTTATCGATTGGAATTGAGCATCCGGACGATATAATAGCTGACTTAAATCAAGCTTTAGATGCATCTGGCAAACCAAGCTTAAAAGCTGTTAGTTAATTTTCTATTGTTCAAGAATAATAGATAAACACTAGTACTTATTAAGGCTATTGATCCAATTTGGTGCATAGATGCTAAAAACATTTGTGCACCATTTAAAATAGTTAATACTCCTAAAATTATCTGAAATATTAAAGCCAAACCTAATAGCTTTATAGTATTATAAAAATTTAATAGTTTATCTTTAATTACAAAATATAAAATAATCGAAAATATAATCATTATTAGATACGCTAAGTTCCTATGAATAAATTGTACTAAAGAAGGATCACTTAGTGCTGCAAATTGAAAAAGATTAGAAAAAATATTATCATCGGGAAAGTAATTATTTCCCATTAATGGCCACGTGTTGTAAATTTTACCAGCATCCATTCCTGAAACAAAAGCTCCAAATATAATTTGTAAAAAAACTATGAATACAAATATTGAGGGAAGTTTATATCTAATGGAATGTTTAATAATTTCGCATTTATATTTATAAATTAGTATCTGCCATAAAATTAATGATAAGATTATAAAGGCAGTAACTAAATGTAATGATAATCGGAAATGACTTACGTCGACTCGATTTACTAATCCACTTGAAACCATGAACCAACCAAGAAAACCTTGAAAACAAATTAAAAAAAATATAAAAAAAAGTGATCTGGTTTTAGAGAACCCTTTTTTATATACAAAATAAATCATTGGTATTAAAAAAAATAATCCTATAATTCTGCCCAGAAATCTGTGGGCCCACTCCCACCAAAATATAATTTTAAATTCTTCTAAACTCATATTAAAATTTTGTAATTTGTATTCTGGAATTTGTTTATATAAATTAAAATAATTTTCCCATTCTAAATTTGATAAGGGTGGTATAAAACCTGCAAAAAGTTCCCACTTTGTTATAGATAAACCAGAGTCAGTTAGTCTAGTCAAGCCACCAACAATAATTATACTAGAAACTAGTATAAACATTGTAACTAACCAATAATATAAATATTGGTTTGTTTTTTTATCATTTAAGTACATAATTAAATAGATATAATATCTAAATAAAATTCCAAAAGAATAAATGTCGCCTAATAATAAAAAAAAATTGTTAATTTTAAGAAAAAAACTCGATAAAGTTGATGATAGATTGCTTAGTATATTAAAGATAAGATCAAATTATGTTAAGGAAGTACTTTCTATTAAAGAATTTAAAAAAGAAATTATAGATAGAAAAAGAATAAAAATAATACTTAGAAATATACAAAGAAAATCTATTAAAAAAGGTATTGATACAAAAATCAGCTATAGAATATGGAAGAACATGATCTATGCTTTCATAGACTACGAATTTAGAAATTTTAAAAAACGAAAGAAGTAACTATTTGCTATGTGGAGGAAGTTTTTTTTCAACAAAAATTTCATGTTTTCTTGTTACCGGATTATATTTTTTAGCTTTTAATTTAATTTTCGCTTTTTCTCCCCCTGAAGGTTTTTTCACATAATAGTAAAAAGCACTATCCGGCTTAGACTCAGGGACAAGTCTTACTTTAATATGTGATTTTTTTGCCATCTAATTATTTTTTAAATTTTTTATCAAATTATTTATTTTATTAAGTCTATACTTAATATTTAAAGAATTTGCAATTTTTTTATTATTACTTTCAATTTTAAAACTTTTATCATTTAAAATGTTTCTTACACCGTTAATAGTTAATCCTTGGTTTTTTAATAAGTATTGTATTTTTAATATTAAATCTATATTTTTTCTATCATAATATCGTCTATTATTAATTTTTTTAGGTTTTATTTGTTTAAATTGCGTTTCCCAATATCGCAAAGTATGCGGATGATTGCTTTTACTTTTTGGATTATTATAATTTAGGATGTTTATAACTTCTCCAATTGTTTTATAAGAATCTTTAAATTTACTTGTCATCTTGGGTATTTATGAATCTCTTAAATTCTCTAGATGGTCTAAATAATACTACATTTCTAGCTGTAATATTTTTAATTTCATTTGTTTTAGGGTTTCTCCCTACTCTCTGTTTTTTATGCCTTATTTCAAAAGTTCCAAAATTAGAAATTTTAACTTTTTTCTTTTTTTTTAAATTATCGACTATAATATTTAATATATCTTCTAAAATAATATCTAAAATTTTTTTAGAAAAACCAATTTGCATATAAATAGAATTAATAATATCTTTTTTTGTTAAATTAATTCTCATTTATTAATATTATTTTTTATTTTTTGTATTAAGTTATTTTTAACAATTTTAATACATACGTCTAAAGAATTGGAGAAACCAATATGGTCTGTTGAGCCATGGCTTTTAATAACTGGCGAATTTAATCCAATTAAAATCGCACCATTATAAAGTCTTGGATCTAATTTTTTTTTTATCTTTTTTAAATTCTTATAATTAATTAAACTTGAAAGTTTGCCTAATATGTTTGCAGTCATTGAGTTTTTGAATTCTTTAACAATAAAGTTAGCTGTTCCTTCTGCTGTTTTTAAAGCAATATTTCCAGTGAAACCATCAGTTACTATTACATTGACTTCACCATCCATTATTTGATTTCCCTCAACATAACCATAAAAATTAAAATTTGTATTTTTCTTATTTTGTAATTTTTGATATGCTTTTTTAATAGTTTCATTTCCTTTTAATTCCTCAGATCCAACATTTAAAAGAGCAACAGTAGGCTCCTCATTTGGGTATAAAGCTTTAAATAAAGATGAACCCATAATGGAAAAGTCAATTAAATTTTTATCGTTACATTCAATATTTGCTCCAAGGTCTAAAACTACATTGAAATTCTTTTTATTAGGCCAGAGTGCAGACAATGCAGGTTTATCAATATTCTCAATCATTTTTAAATTTAATTTTGAAATTACAAAAAGTGCTCCTGTATTACCCGCAGATATAACAACATCCGATTCATTATTTTTTACACTCTCTATAGCAAGCCACATGCTTGTATCTTTGCCTTTTTTTGCTGCAGCCAGCGGAGTATCTGTATCTAAAACTTTATTTTTTGTATCAAATATTTTAAAAATTTCTTTATTATAATTATTAGGTAAGTATTTTTCTATATTATTCTTATCTCCAAAAATATTGTAGTTAATATCTTTATTTTTTTTATAATTATCTAGTATTCCATAGATAACTTTCTTCGGAGAATTTTCACCCCCCATTGCATCTACTGCAATTTTAATTTTTTCCGACATATAAAGATTATTCCTTAGGATCTAAAACTTGTCTACCTTTATAAGTTCCTGTCTTTAAATCTATATGATGTGATAATCTATATTCACCAGACTTTTTATCTTCAACTATATTTTTTGTTGAAAATTTAATATGAGATCTTCTTTTTCCAGACCTTGATTTTGTTGTTTTACGTTTTGGGACAGCCATAATTTAAAATTTATGATCTAATACACTTTTTGTAAATGAATTGAAAGATATTTTTGTCAAATAATCTGAATACTTATCAAAATATTCGAGAAATTTTTCGTTATTGTCTTCAATTTCTATATATAATTTAAAAATGTCGATTTTAATCTTTGAATTATAATTTTCCCATTTATCAATTTTATTAATTATCGAATAAAGTAAATTTACATAAGTTTTCATTTTTTTATTTACAGATTGATCTCCATAACCTATTTCTCTTATATCTAATTCTATTTGTCTAAAAACGTAATCATAAAAATTTTGTAGATATTTTGGGCCTATCTTCGATTTAAAATGCTTTAAAAAAAAAGCCAAATGAAAAAGAAATATTAATAATCTGTCCGAGAAAGTATCTTTTTTAGTAAAAAAGAAAAAAAGAGTTTTATTTCTAGAGAGATTAACTAAATTATTATATATATTTAAATATTCTAAATTCATGAAATATTTATTTTTTATATCCTTTTTTTTTTTAATATCAAATTGTTCATTTAATCTTGTAGATGACCATCATGGTGTTTATTTTTTAGAAAAAAAAGAAAAAAATATAACCGTACAAGAATCAAATAAAAATGATATTTTGTCAATTTTTGGCGAACCTTCAACCAAAAGTTCTTTCGATAATGATGTTTGGATTTATATAGAAAGAAAAATATCAAATACACATTTTTTTGGTAGAAGGAAATTAATTGTTAATAATGTAATGGTTTTAGAAATAGACAATAGAGGAATTTTAGCAAAAAAAGATTTTTATGATATTAATGATATGAAAAATTTAAAATTTGACAATCAAAGATCTGAAAGTTTTAAAAAAAGAAATTTTGTCTATAACTTTTTATCAAGTCTAAGACAACGTGTTAATGATCCAATGGGTGTAAGAAAGAAGCAAAGAGAAGAAGGAAGTCGTTAAATATTATCTAAGATTATCTATCCAGCTATTACTGCTAATAGCAATAACGCTACAATGTTAGTAATTTTAATCATTGGATTAACTGCAGGTCCTGCAGTGTCTTTATAGGGATCACCAACTGTATCACCGGTAACTGCTGCTTTGTGAGCTTCAGATCCTTTTCCACCATAGTTGCCATCTTCTATGTATTTTTTAGCATTATCCCACGCACCGCCACCAGCAGTCATTGAAACTGCTACAAACAAACCAGTTATAATTACACCTAACAACATTGCTCCAACGGATGCTAGTGCTGCAACCTGGCCTCCAATTGATAGTATTATGAAATATAAAAATATTGGTGATAGCACTGGCAATAGGGATGGGATTATCATTTCTTTGATCGCAGCAACTGTTAATAAATCCACCAATTTAGCGTAGTCAGGTTTCTGTTTTCTTTTCATGATACCAGGATATTTCTTAAATTGTCTTCTAACTTCTACTACGACCGCACCACCTGCTCTTCCTACTGCTTGCATTCCCATTGATCCGAATAAATATGGCAACATACCACCTATAAGCAAACCAACAACTACATAAGGATTTGATAAATCAAATGTAACTATTATTCCCTCTAATTTCGATCCAGCAACTTTAGAAAAATGTTTTATATCCTCAGTATATGCTGCAAATAATACTAATGCTCCTAAACCAGCAGAACCAATAGCATAACCTTTTGTTACAGCTTTAGTAGTATTTCCAACTGCATCTAATGCGTCAGTTGTTTTTCTAACATTATTAGGTAATTTTGACATTTCAGCAATTCCACCAGCATTATCCGTAACAGGACCATACGCATCTAAGGCCACAACCATACCAGCTAAAGCTAACATAGTAGTTACAGCTATTGCAATTCCATATAATCCAGCAATATTATTTGTTAAAAGTATACCAGCAACAATTATTAAAGCAGGTATTGCTGTAGCTTCTAATGATACAGCTAAACCTTGAATAACATTTGTTCCGTGACCAGTTGTTGATGAACTTGCTACACTTTTTACAGGTCTATAATTAGTACCTGTATAATATTCTGTAACCCAAATTAAAAGTCCTGTAATTATTAAACCAATCACCCCACAATAATATAAATCTATCCCTGTAAAGGATTTATTTTTAAGTTTATATATATTTTCTAATCCTAAAACTTGATCTGTAACAGGATATAAAATTATTAGAGAGGCTATAGCAGAAACTATAAATCCTTTATATAAAGCGTTCATAACATTTTTACTATTACCTAACCTGACAAAGAATGTACCAATAATAGAGGTTAAAATACATGCTCCACCAATTGTTAATGGATATATCATCATACTCATATCATTAGGAAAAAATATTGATGATAAAACCATAGTTGCAACAATTGTTACCGCATATGTTTCAAATAAGTCAGCAGCCATACCTGCGCAGTCTCCAACATTATCACCAACATTATCGGCAATGACAGCAGGATTTCTAGGATCATCTTCAGGAATTCCAGCTTCGACTTTACCAACAAGATCTGCTCCAACATCAGCACCTTTCGTAAATATACCACCACCCAATCTAGCGAAAATTGAAATTAAAGATGCACCAAAACCTAAAGCGACCAAAGCATTTACTATTTCTCTCTCATCAACTTCATAAATTAATAAAATATAGTAATAAACAGCTATTGATAGCAGTGCCAGTCCTGCAACTAACATTCCTGTTACCGCTCCTGATTTAAACGCTACATTTAAACCACTGGCTAAACCTTTTCTAGACGCTTCTGCTGTTCTAACGTTTGCTTGAACGGAAACTAACATACCTACATAGCCTGCAATACCTGAGAGTGTTGCACCAATAAGATAACCTAAACCAACAAGTATACTGAAAGAATAACTAACAATTACTAAAACTACTACACCTACAATAGCAATAGTTTTATATTGTCTATTTAAGTAAGCTTTGGCTCCAATTTGTATGGCAGATGCAATTTCTTGCATTTTGGAATTACCAGCACTGGAATTTAAAATACTTTTACCTGTAAAAAAACCATAAACGATTGATAAAAGTCCGGCTAATATTGTGTAAATTAATATTGTTTCAGTATTACTTGACATAATTTTGTATTTTAAAAATCGGACAATACAAAATAAAACATAAAAGGCAATAAAATATTAAGTGAAAAGATGCTCATAGCCTGGTATTTTTGTGAAATTCAGTACTTTATCAACATTTAGTAGCCTAAACTTGAAATTCTTTTTTGGTAAAATTTTACCTATTCTGCTAATTTTTGTTTTGGTTATTCTTGAAATATTATTGATTTTATCTCTATTAGATTTGTTTGAAGTAAATAAAATCTGATAATCATCCCCATTGAAAATAAATTTGCTTTTTTTTAAAGAATTTTTACTTAAAAAAATTTTTAATTTATTAGATATAGGTATTTTGTCATAATAAATTTCTGATGATATTTTTTGGGCATTAATCATTTTATTTAAATCAATTAAAAGACCATCTGAAATATCAATTGATGTATTTGCTATTTTTGTTAGGTACTTTGAAAAATTCAAGTTAATCGTTGGTAAATAAAATTTATTTATAAAATATTTTTGGTAAATATTTTTATTAAATTTTTTTTTTTGTAAATATTTTAAACCTAGATAACTATCACCTAAGTCACCAGTTATATAAATATCATCATTTATTTTGGCATTATTTCTTTTAACTATTTTTTCACTAAATCCTAATGAAACTACAGTGAATGAATTTATTTTAGAAAAAACTGTATCGCCCCCTGATAGTTTTATAGAAAATTTCTTTTGTTCTGACTTTAATGAATTGATTATTTTTTTTAAGTTTTTGCTACTAAAAGACTGTTTATTCCCACTTCCTGAAATAAAATAAAATTTAGGTATAACACCCTTGCATACTAAATCTGATATTGAAGATCTGATTATCTTTTTTATTAATAAATTTGGTTTTTTAAAGTTCAAAAAGTGTATTTTTTCTACATAAGTATCAATAGAAATTACATTTCTATTTTTTTTGTCAAAAAAAACATCATCGTTTAATTTTAATGCAGATGGATTATTCTTAACTAGTTTAGATAGATAATTCTTTATTAAAGTTTTTTCATTCATTAATTAATCTTAAATTTTTAGAAATCTTATCAAGTAATGCATTTAAATATTTTGTCTTTGCATCTTCAATAAAATAATTTGATGCATTCAAATATTCTTTAATAATTATTTTTGATGATGTTGTTGGTTTGTAAAGAAGTTCATAAATAGCACTTTTTAGAATAATTAAAAAAACATTGTCATGGTTTTTTAAATTTATATCCGCATCTAAATATTTTTTTATTTCTTTAATTATTACTTCATTTCTTTCAATTGTTCCAAAAACAACATCTTTTATAAATTTTTTGAACCTATGTTTAGGAATAATTATATTTTGATCATTATTGTAATACTTCCCATATAAAATTTGGATAATTATAACTCTGGGGTTATTTTTAGGACTAAAAATTGGCTTCATTTTACAATTAATTTATTTATATAGGATAGAATTTAATGCAAATGCCGCTTCTTTACCTTTATTTTTTCTTAAAACAGCTTGTTTATAATTAAAGCATGTTAAAATACAGTTACCTACAGGTTTTTTACTTTCTACACTTATATTCATGATTGCATCAATTACTGATCTCGATATCAAATCAAAATGAGCAGTTTTTCCTCTAATTACGCAACCAATAGCAATAAAACCATCAAACTTTTTAATATTTTTTGAAATTGTTACCGGTATTTCAAAAACACCAGGAACTTTAATAATTTTTAAACTAGTTTTTTTGTTAAGGTATTTTTTAGTACTTTTTAATAAAGTCTTGCTAATATCTTTATAATAATCTGATACAACTATAAGTACTTTTTTTTTCATTTTATAATCTCTTGTTTTACAATTTTTATATCAAATCCTTCTAGACCTACAACTTTTTTTGGGGATCTTGTAACTAAAATCATATTTTTAATATTTAATGATTTTATTATTTGTGCACCTATACCGTAATTTCTTATCAATTGATCTGGTCTTTTTTTAATTTTCTCTGATTTTAAATCACGTAAAGTTGCAGATACAGACTTAATGTTAGTGTCTCTAATAAATATAAGAACACAATTATTAAATTTTTGAAAGTATTTTAAAGTTTTACTAAATGAATTTGGTAGATTTTTTCCCGTAAGATAATTTTCAACAATATTTGAAGATATAACTCTTACTCTAATATTCTTATTAGATTTAATTTTGCCTTTCACTAAAGCAAAATTCTCAGATCCGTCCAATATATTTTCAAATACTTTAATTGAAAATTTTTGATTATTTATTGATATATGATCCTTTTTTTTTAACTTGATTAATTTCTCATTTTTAAGTCTATAAGAAATTAAATCTTCAATTTTACCAATCTTAAGATCATGTTTTTTTGCGAAATCAAAAAGCTCTTTTCCTTTTGCCATAACACCATCATCATTCATTATTTCACATATAACTGCCGATGGATTTTTATTTGCAAGTTTTGAAATATCTACTGATGCTTCTGTGTGCCCTGCCCTAACTAATACACCACCTTCTTTTGAAATAATTGGAAAAATATGTCCAGGAGAAACAATTTCATCTTTCTTAACCTTATCTTTAATGGCTGTTTTGATAGTTTTGGATCTATCTTTGGCTGAAATACCGGTTGTAACACCTTTCTTTGCCTCAATAGAAACTGTAAAAGCCGTTTGATTTCTTGAATTATTTATTGGAGACATTAATGATAAATTTAATTTTTTCGCTTGCTTGTCTGTAATAGCTAAACAAATTAATCCTCTACCATATTTGGCCATAAAATTAATCTTATTGGATGATACATTTGATGCTGGGACGACTAAATCTCCTTCATTTTCACGATTTTCATCATCTACAAGGATATACATTTCACCTTTTTTTGCAGACTTTATAATTTTATCTATTGGTGTGTAGTTACTTTTTACCATAATGTTTTTTTATATATTTTGATAAGATATCAATTTCAACATTGACAATTTGTCCTTTTTTAAGATCTGATAAATTTGTAAGCTTTAAACTGTGAGGAATTAACCACACTTGAAATCCATTTTTCGTAACCTTGGATATTGTTAAAGATACACCATTTAAAAGAATAGATGCTTTAGGTATTAAATATGATAAATTATTTTTATCAATTGTGAAATCATAAATTCTTGAATTACCTTTCTTAATAATTTTATTTACTTTTGATGTGCAGTCAACATGGCCCTGGCATAAATGACCTGAGATTTTCTGACCGTATTTTAAGGGCAACTCAAGATTTATCTTATCACCTATTGATATATTTTTAAATTTAGATCTATTCATTGTCTCTTTTAATAAATAAAATTCCATTACTTTATTCTTAAGAGATACCATTGTTAAACAAACACCGTCACAACATATTGAAACACCTAAGTCTTTGTTTTTAACTTTTAGATTGCTTTTAACAAAAATATTCACACCCTTAGTGCTTTTTTTAATCTTATTTACAATCCCTTTATTAAAAATAATACCATTAAACATAATTAACTGTAATAAATAACCCTGTCTTCATTTAGATAAATATCTAAATTTATTTTGTTTTTAAATTTCTTATTTAACTGATTAACTATTTCCTTTATCCTCAGTTGTCCATTTTTATTTAGGTTTTTGCCACTTTTAAACAAAAAAAACTGATTAATATGTTTTTTTTGTATTAAAGATTTAGTTAACTCTTTGCCACCTTCAATTAAAAGATAATTTATATTTAATTTAAATAATTTCTTTTTAACTTCTGTAAAATCTAAATTATTTTGACTATCTAAATTAACTTTATAATGCTTTATCTTTTTTTTTTTAAGTACAGATAATTTTTTTTTATTGGATACGTTATAAAAAAAAATACATTTTTTTATATTATCTTTAAAGATATTAAGATTTTTTTTATAATTTAAGTTTTTATCTAAAATAATTTTTGTAGGTGAATAATTTTCTAGACCTTCGATTCTACAATTTAAAAGTGGATTATCTTTATTTAAAGTTTTAGATGAAATTAATATTGCGTTATTCTTATATCTCAATAAGTGTGAGGTTTTTCGAGATAATTCATTAGTTATGTTTTTATTTTTTTTTGAATAAATATAATAATCATTAGAGCAAGCTAATTTAGCTGTAATATAAGGAAATTTGTTTTTCCTAATAAAAAAGTAACTTTTGTAAAAATCAGTAATCTCTTTCATTCTAATTTGTTTTGTAGAAATATTATGATTTTTCAAAACTTTTTTTAATTTATTGGCAGTTCTTTCGTCAATATCATTAGATGCATAAACAATTTTTGATATTTTTTTTTTAATTATTAAATCGGTACAAGGTGGTGTTTTTCCATGATGTGTACATGGCTCCAAAGTTACATAAATAGTAGAACCTTTAAGATCATTTGTATTTGCTAAACGAATAGCATTATCTTCTGCATGAGGTCGTCCACTAATTGATGTTTTTGATAGTGATAAAATCTTATCATCTTTAACTATAACACAACCAACAGAAGGATTTTCGTTGGTCAGACCTTCATGCTGTTTGGCCAAATTTAAAGCTAATTTGAGATAAAATTTATCTTTTTTTGAAGACATCTATCTTGTCTACAAATTGAACGAAATCTTTTTCTTCCCTAAAATTTCTATATACAGATGCAAATCTAACATAAGCAACTGGATCCAAATTTTTAAGACCATCCATAACCATAGTTCCTATAGTGTTAGATGATATCTCATTTTGTCCCATCTCTTCTAATGAATTTGAAATTTTCGTAATAAATTTTTCTACAGTGTCACTATCGATAGGTCTTTTTTTTAAAGCTATATAAATTGACTTCGATAATTTATCTCTATCAAAAGGTGATTTTCTCCCATTTTTTTTAACTACAAATAGTTCTCTTATTTGAATTCTTTCGAATGTAGTAAATCTTTCTCCACAAACAGTACAAAGTCTTCTTCGCCTAATTGCAGTACCATCTTCTGTAGGCCTAGAGTCAACCACAGATGTTTCACCTTTTTTTTCACAGGGACAAATCATTTTTAAGTTATTTTAAATTTTTATAAATCGGAAACTTCGAGCAAAGATCGATAACCTCTTTTCTTACTTCATTCTCAACTTTACTATTATCCTCTTGATTAGTTGATAATCCTTTAATTACTTTGGTAATTAAATTACCTACTAATTTAAATTCCTCTAATCCAAATCCTCTTGTTGTTGCTGCTTGAGTTCCTAATCTTATACCAGATGTAATCATTGGACTCTCTGTATCAAAAGGTATTCCATTTTTATTACAAGTTATGTTAGCTCTGCATAAACTATCTGCTGCCATATTCCCTTTTACATTAAATGGACGTAAATCAACTAACATTAAATGTGTATCAGTGCCTCCTGAATAAATTTTAAATCCATTATTCTTTAATGTTTCAGCTAACATCTTAGCATTTGCAAGAACGTTAGATATATAATTTCTAAAATCTGGCTTCAACGCTTCCAAAAAACCAACTGCTTTTGCAGCTATGACATGCATTAATGGTCCACCCTGGTATCCTGGAAAAACTGCTGAATTAAATTTTTTAGATAAATCCTCTCTGTTTGTTAGAATTATTCCACCTCGAGCACTTCTAAAAACTTTATGAGTTGTTGATGTTACTACGTCTGCGTGGTCAACTGGATTTGGATAACCCTTACCAGCTACTAGTCCAGAGAAATGTGCCATATCCACCATCAAATAGGCTCCAACTTTTTCAGCAATTTCTTTAAATTTTTTAAAATCTATAAATCTAGAATAAGCACTTCCACCTGCAATTATTAGCTTGGGCTTATGTTCCATAGCTTTATTTTCAATATCTTTGTAATCTAATAATTCAGTTTCCTTATCTACTTCGTAACTAATTGCGTTAAACCATTTACCGGATACAGATGCTTTTGAACCATGAGTTAAGTGACCACCAGAATTTAAACTCATGCCCAATATTGTATCACCTGGTTTTAATAATGCTAAAAAAACAGCTCCATTAGCTTGTGCACCAGAGTGCGGTTGAACATTTGCAAATTTACAATTAAATAATTTTTTAACTCTTTCTATTGCTAAACTTTCTGCTGTATCGACATGATCACAACCATTGTAATATCTTTTGCCAGGATAACCTTCTGCATATTTATTGGTAAGAACAGAGCCTTGTGCTTGCAGTAATGCATTTGAAACAATATTTTCGGAAGCTATAAGTTCTATATGTTGTTGTTGTCTTAGTAATTCATCATTTATAGCTTTATAAATCTCTGGATCAGATGAAGATAAACTATTTTCAAAAAAGCTTTGAAAGTCTGGATTTATATATTTTTTTTCACTAGACATATATTTAAATTTTTTTAATTCTCCTTAAGTGTCTACCACCTTCAAATTTAGTTTTCAAAAAAATATTAACTAATTTAAAAGCTAAATTTTTACTAATTAGCCTAGAACCTACTGTAATAATATTTGCGTTATTATGCAATCTAGATAATTTCGTGTTTTTCGTATTATAACACACTGCAGCTCTTATATTTTTTACTTTATTAGCTGCCATTGCCATACCCGTCCCAGATCCGCAAACGAGTATTCCAAAATTTGTATTATTTTTGGATACTTTATTAGCTAATTTTTTTGCATAAATTGGGTAGTCTACAGATTTATTGCTAAAAGGTCCTAAATTTTCAATCTTATAATTTTTTTTTTTTAAATTTTCAAAAATACAATTTTTTAAATAAAAACCTGCATGATCTGATGAAATAAAAATTTTCAATTTAATTAAATTTATAGTCTAAAACACATGCTACTAGGTGTATTCTATTTTCTTCACCACCATTAAAAGCATTATGATATTTTGTATTATTTGTAATCCAAACTGATCCATCAGCTGGCATATGCTTTGCAACATTATCTATAACCATTATTGAACCAGGATTAGTTATAATTGGAATATGCAATCTTGGTTCAGGGTCTCTATGCCAACTTAATGTTGATCTTGGTGTTTTTAATAAAATTCTAACACGTCCTATTTTATAATTTTTTTGTAAAGTTTCTACTACTTCTTTAAAATATGTATCTTCATAATCACTTATAAATTCTGAATAAGCTGCTTCATCTATCATTTGATCTCTTATAACTTCTTTTCCTGTTTGATCAGGTTTTGTCCAGAAAACACCTCTTGCTTTGTTTCCTTTTATAGAGTCTGGGTCCCCAGGGATTTGAGTTAGAGAGATAGCTCCAAAATTAGTAACTCCTTCTACACCTTGAAAATCTTTTATCATAAGAACCTGTTTATAAGCTTCTTTTAACTTATTAATATCAAATTTTATTTTTTGTTTTTTAAAATCATTAAATGATAGTGACATAATTACTTTTTATTAATAACTTATAGACTAAAATTATATATATTACTATTGTCGCATTAATAAAAATTATTTGAGAATGATTATCACTGGAAAATACCCAAATTTAAGGATGAGAAGATCGAGAAAAGAAGAATGGTCAAGAAGACTTGTTAGAGAAAATACTCTTTCTGGTAGCGATTTTGTTTTACCTATATTTCTGACTGATGGGAAAAATAAGAAGCAGGAAATAAAGTTAATGAAAGGAGTCTATAGATATAGTGTCGATAATTTATCAGTAATTATTGATCGAGCAATTAAAAATAAAATTCCAATGGTAGCGTTATTCCCCAATACTAAAATAAAATTAAAAGATAAAAGCGGGTCTGAAGCATTAAACGAAAATAATTTAGTTTCTAAAGCTATAGTTAAAATTAAAAAAAAATATAATAATAAAATCGGAATTATGTGTGATGTAGCACTTGATCCATACACTACTCACGGTCATGATGGTATATTAGAAAAAAACGAAATTTTAAATGACAAGACCATTGAAATTTTAATTAAACAATCTTTAATGCAAGCTCAGATGGGTTGTGATGTAATAGCTCCATCAGATATGATGGACGGAAGGATTGGAGAAATAAGAAAAGAGCTAGACAAGAACGGTTATGAAAATATTCAATTACTTTCATATGCGGTCAAGTATTCATCTTCTTTTTATGGACCTTTTAGAGACGCCGTAGGATCAAAAAAAGCATTACAAGGAAATAAAAAAACGTATCAAATGGATTATAGTAATCTAAACGAGGCTTTGAGAGAGGTATCAATGGACATAAAGGAAGGAGCAGATATGGTTATGGTAAAACCTGGTTTACCATATCTAGATATTATTAAAGCAGTAAAAGACAATTTTAAAATACCTGTTCTAGCATACCAAGTATCCGGAGAATATAGTCTTATATCGAGTGCAATTAATAATAAAATACTAAATAAAGAAGCAATTTACGAGTCTCTATTATCATTCAAAAGAGCTGGGGCAAATGCTATAATTAGTTATTACGCAGATTACCTAGATAAAATTTTAAAATAATTATTTGAACTGATTAATAAAAATCTTCCTAGAAATAGGAAAATTTATATTATTTGGTGTAAATATATTTTTTTTCATATATTCGCTTATCAAAATTAGTGAGTTGTATATATCTTTATTAAATATTTTGTTAGCTTTATGATCCTCAACTAGAAAATTAGGTACAATAATTTTTTTTTGTGAATTTTCTATATAATATCTTTTAATATTATCTACAATTTCATGTTTACAATAATCCTTGATATTAAGATCAAAACCTATAAATTTTAATAAATTAAGTTCCAAGAAAATATATTCATACGACCAATTTTCTTTGTTAAGCAATATGAACAATTCATCAATAAGTTTGTATATTTTAACATTTTCTTGGCCTTCCACAGTCAAGATTTTGATTAATTCTAAAGTCGATACTATACAGTTTAATTTTATTTTATCAGAAAAGAATTTTGATGTATTAGGGTTGATAATTTCAACCTTAAAATAACCAAGCGCGTTTTCATTTTTTGAACTATACTCTAAATATAACTCATTACCTTTCTCTAAATATTTTTTAATTTTTTTAGACGTAGCACCATATATAATACCTGAACATTTACCGTGATTTTTTGTATAAAAATTAGCAATAATAGAATTTTCTTGAAAAGCTAACTTCGATAATAAAAAACCTTTGTCTGACCAAATCATGATAGCTTTAAACTTGTTAAAAGTTTTTTCGCAGCTTTTTGCTCTGCTTCTTTTTTTGAGTTCCCAGTTGCTGTAATATTTTTAGAATTTTTTATCTTTACTGATACTTTTATTAATGGTTTATGTCTTGGTCCTCTATTATCTAATAATTTATAAACTGGAAGCAATTTGTAAGTTTTTAAGGAATATTCTTGCAATTTTGTTTTTGAATCTCTTTCAGTAATTAGACTTTTATTTAGATATTTTTGCCAATTTTTAATTATAAATTTTTCTGCTATCTCTAAACCTTGATCTAAATAAATACAACCAATGACTGACTCTAAACAATCAGATAAAACTTTATTTTCAATATTAGTTCTATTATTTGAATTTTTTATTAAAATATATTCTTGAAGATTTATATCTTTTGCAATTAATGCGCATTGTTTTTTATTTACTAGAGAAGCTAATTTTTTGTCTAAATCACCTTCTTTGTCATTAGGAAAAAATTTAAGTAAGTTTTGTGATATAATCAAACCTAAAACTCTATCACCTAAAAATTCTAATTTTTCATTATTCTCCACCGGATCATAACTTTTATGAGTAAAGCATTTCGTAAGTAGTTTTTGATTATTAAAATTAATTCCAATTTTTTTTTGAAAATTAGTTAGATTTCTAATCATTAATTAATCTTTTTAAAAAACCTTTCAATTCTCAGAATCTTTTTCCAATTCCAAATTTCAAATATACTTCCTTCTCTGATGTTGGTTGAAAAAAAAATAAATTGCGCCTTCCCTACTAAATTATCTTTATGTACAAACCCAACACTTGCAAGAAATCTACTGTCCTTAGAGCAATCCCTATTATCACCTAAAAAGAAATAATGATCTTTTGGAACATAAAAAACATCAGAATTTTGATAAGAACCTTTTTTAAAATAGCTGGTTAAATATTCTTTTCCATTTAGTAATTTCTCTTTAAAAACAAAAGATTCCACCGGAGATTTTCCACAATATATTTTAGATTTATGAACTACTTTTGACTTTAAAATTTGAACATCATTTAGATATAAATTACCATCTATAAATTGTAATTTGTCATCAGGAACACCAACTAATCTTTTTATATAATCTGTTCTATTATCAGCAGGTGTTTTAAAAACAATTACATCCCCACGGTTAGGTTCCGAAAATAAAATTCTATTTTTAATTGGACCTAAGCTAAAAGGAAATGAGTGTTTGCTATAACCATATGATAGTTTAGTAACAAATAATCTATCACCTACCAATAAAGATGGTTCCATAGATGAAGATGGAATATAAAAAGGCTGAAGCAATAAAGATCTTATTAAGACCGCTATAATCAAGGCATAAATTATTGTTATTAAATTATCTATAATTATTTTTTTCATTTTATTTTTTGTAAAATAACATATGAGATCGAATGTTTTTTTTCATCTGATAATGATAAATGTGCTTTAAATTTAATCAGCTTATATTTAATTTTTAATATTCCTTTAATTTTTTGATTAAATAAAAAATATGGTTTTCCTCTTTTATCATTTAAAATTGAGATATCATTAAAACATATTTTATTTCTAAAACCACTACCTAAAGCTTTTACAAATGCTTCTTTAGCAGAAAATCTTTTAGACAAATAGGAAATTTTTTTATTAT
Source organism: uncultured Pelagibacteraceae bacterium (assembly GCA_902622545.1). Lineage (GTDB taxonomy): Bacteria > Pseudomonadota > Alphaproteobacteria > Pelagibacterales > Pelagibacteraceae > Pelagibacter. The sequence goes on along the minus strand of CACNQD010000003.1, from coordinate 150,756 downwards.
TCTTTTTGTAATTATGTATTTCTTTGGGACTACAAATACGATTAATAAATTTTTTTTTTTTAATTAGTTTTTTAAAACGATTATTTTCTACAATGTCGACACCAATACCAAAAATTTTCATTTTTATTTAATAATTTTTTTAAAATTTCGTATAACTTTAGATATACCAACTTTAATACTTTCACCTATAATAAAATGACCAATATTATATTCACTAATATTAGAAATTTTAGTTAATAATTTTGTTGTTTTATAGTCTAGTCCATGGCCAGCATGAATTTCTATATTATTATCTGTTCCAAATTTGGAACATTTTTTAATTTTATTTAATTCGTCTAAAAAATTTTTGTTATCTTTAACTAGTCTAGAAATTTTTCCAGTGTGAAGCTCCACACATTTTGCACCTATTTTTTTAGATAATCTGATATTTTTAATTGTAGGGTCTATAAATAAACTTGTTCTTATTTTTTTTTTATTTAAATTTTTGACTATCTTTTTTAATAAATTAAAATTCTTATTTAAGTTTAAACCGCCTTCCGTTGTAATTTCATTTCGTTTTTCAGGTACTATACAAACAAATTTAGGATTATTTCTAATTGCAATATTCATCATCTTAATGTTGGCAGCCATTTCCATATTTATTAGATATTTTTTTCTACATAACATTTTTAAGTCTTTATCTTTTATGTGTCTTCTGTCCTCTCTTAGGTGAACTGTAATAGAGTCTGCACCTGAGTCTTTAACGATTTTAGCAATTTTAATAATGTTTGGATGATCTTCTCCCCTAGCGTTCCTTAAAGTAGCTACATGATCTATGTTTATACCTAATTTGGTCATTTTAAAAACCTGCTACCTGGTTTGGTTACAGGTATTTCTTTAATAAAAGAAGGTAAGCTTTTTTTGTTATAAGTTGGTATTTTTAATTTAACTTGAGAAATTATTCTATTTTTTAATTTTGTCTTTGATGTTCTATCAATTAAGCAGGCAAAACCAACTAGTTTAGCATTAGATTTTTTAATTAATTTAACACACTCTAAACTTGATTTACCTGTAGTAATAACATCTTCAACAATAAGAACGTTAGAATTTTTTTTAATAGAAAATCCTCTCCTTAAAGTAAATTTTTTATTTACTCTCTCACAAAATATAGTTTCTTTACCAAGTAATTTTCCTATTTCATAACCAATAATAATACCACCCATAGCTGGTGAAAGCACAATATCAATTTTCTTGATTTTTTTTTTAATCTTGGATGCAAGCGATCTTATAAATTTTTCAGAAAGTTTTGGATAACTTAAAAGTTTAGCGCATTGGATATATTGTGTTGAATGAAGACCGGAAGACAAAATAAAATGGCCTTCCAATAAGGCATTAGTTTTTTTTAAGACCTTTAAAGAGTTTTTTAAAGAAAGCATATTTTTTATTAGTATGTCTAATTATTTTAAACCTATACTGCCTCTGTTTTAACTCACTTAAAAGTTTTGTAAAGTTCTTGAGATCAGAAATAATCAAATTAAATTTAAAATTTATTGAGGTTTTGGTTTTTTCTGTCATTTCTACACTGGAGATATTAATTTCATTTTGCCCAACTAAAGAGGTAACATCACCTAAAATTCCTGGTTTATCTGGTAACGATACCCACAATGATGTATTATATTTTTTATCGATATGCTTTGTATTTTCTCTATATTGCCAATATTTTCTTATTGCAGAGCGAGCTTTTCCAGTTTTAGTCGATGAAAGCCAATGTAGTGATGGTGAAACTTTTTTGGATGTTAAAATTTTAATTACATCTCCATTCCTCAACTCACTTTGTAGAGGGCTTTCTTTACCATTAATTTCACAACCAATGGCTGTGTCTCCTACTTGTGTATGAACAGCATAGGCAAAATCAATAGGTGTAGCATTTTTTGGTAATTTTATTACAGATCCTTTTGGAGTAAAACAAAAGACATTTTCTTGAAACATTTGGAGTTTTGTATATTCAAAATAATGTTCAGGATTTTCATTTCTTTCAATAATATCAACTAAGTCTTTAAGCCAATCATATTCTTTCCAGGTTAATAAATTAAATCTTTCATTTGATTTATATTTCCAATGTGAGGCTATACCTCTTTGTGCAAATTCATGCATTTGCATTGTTCTTAATTGAATTTCAATAGGTCTTTTATTCGGGCCAATTATTGCAGTATGTAATGATTGGTATTTATTAATTTTTGGAGAAGATATATAATCTTTAAACCTCCCTGGTATGCAATTCCATTTTGAATGAAAAACACCTAAAGCTTTATAGCAATCAGTTACACTATTAACAATCACTCTAAAACCTATTATATCAGTTATTTGTTCTAAAGAAGTTCTTTTTTTTTGAATTTTCCTCCAAATAGAAAAAGGTGTTTTTTCTCTTCCAAAAATTTTAACTTCTATATTTGAATTATTAAGAATTTTAGTAAATTCCTCTGATAGAGATTTGAAGTTAATTAAATTATTATATTTTATTTCATCTAATCTATTTTTGATTAATGTTCTTGCCTCATTATTTAATACTTCAAAAGAAAGATCCTCCAATTCATCTCTTATTCTGTTCATACCCATTCTATCTGCAAGGGGTGCATAAATCTCCATAGTTTCTTGTGCCTTTCTAATTTTCTTATTATCATCTTTAAGATATTTTATAGTTCTCATATTATGTAATCTGTCTGCAATTTTAACTAACAAAACTCTGATATCTTTAGATGTAGCTATGATTAACTTTCTAAAATTTTCTGCTTTAGTAAATTTTTTTTTATCTTGATCAGCTATTGCTTGATTTTCAAAAACAGATATTTTTGTAACACCTTCAACTAAATCAGCAACTTCTTGACCGAATTCCACCTTAATAGTTTGATACGTGGCATGAGTATCTTCAATAGTGTCATGGAGAAGACCTGTTGTTATTGTAGCACTATCCAGTTTCAAATCAGACAATATATCTGCTACAGCAACGGGATGATTAATATATGGAACACCCTCGTCCCTTTTCTGTTTTTTATGAGCATCAAGAGCAAAATTGTATGCCTTTGTTAATGCATCAGGATTTAAAAACTTATTGTACTCTTTTACTTTATTAATTAATTCTTCGGATTTTAACATGTCTATTTATACCATTTCTTTTAATAAATTTTAATACTTCTAAGAGACTTTATATCAAGATTTTTAATTAATTTATCAATTGTTGTGTTAGTTTTAGGATATATCCACCCTTTTTCAATTTCAAATAAAGGCACTAATACAAAATTACGTTTTGATAAACTAGGATGTGGTACCTGTAGATTTTTTTCTTGAAATTTAAGACCTTTAAAATCTATTATATCAATATCGCATGTTCTTGGAAAATTCTTTATATTTTTTTTTCTACCGAGTTTTTTTTCAATTTTTTTAAGTTTCTTTATCAATAAAAATGGATTTAATTTAGTTTTACATTTCAAAATTATATTTAGATATTTTGGATAATTTTCATCTGGCCAGGAATTGGTCTCATAATAATATGAGACTTTATATATTGAACAAAAATTACTTAATAAATAGCATGCATTATTGATGTTATTTATTCTATTTCCAACATTTGAACCGATTCCTAAATAAACTGCTTTATGAGGATTTTCTAAAGTATCTTGCTTTGTCTCTATTCCAATCTTTTCTTTTAATTGCTTGTCTTTTATCATATTGTTTTTTACCTTTTGCAACTGCTATTTCAATTTTTGCTTTTCCTTTTTTAAAATACATTTTTGTAGGTATTAATGTAAACCCTTCTCTTTGCATTTTACCTATTAATTTATTAATCTCTTTTTTATTTAGTAATAGTTTTCTTTCATCAATGGGATTATGATTTAATAGGCTTGCTTGTTTATATGATGATATATGAGAATTAATCAAATATAACTCACCATCTCTTTCAATCGCGTATGCTTCTGCAATATTTACTTTGCCATTTCTTACTGATTTAATTTCTGAACCTTTGAGAATTAATCCTGCTTCATACAAATCCTCAAAAAAATAATTGAAAGACGCTTTTCTGTTTAAACAAATTATTTTTAAACCAGAATTGGCTTTATTTTTCATTAACTTAATAATTTTGCCATTGACAATGCTTTATCAACTTCTTTTTTAGTTTCCTCTTTAATATTTACCAATGGTAATCTAATTTCATCACTACATAATCCCAAAATTTTTGCGGCATATTTTACTGGAGCAGGATTGCTTTCAATAAACAATGCTTTATGTAATGGTTGTAAATTTTTATCAATCGTCTCAGCTTCTTTAATATCTTGGTCTTTATTAGATTTTGATAATCTCTGCATTTCAGAACACTGTTTTGGAGCAATATTTGCTGTAACAGAAATTATACCTACTCCTCCCCTTTTGTTAAATTCAAACGCTAAACCGTCCTCACCTGTTAACTGAATGAATTCTGGTCCTAACTTTTTAATAGTTTGGTCTAACCTATTTAGATCTCCAGTAGCATCTTTAACTCCCGCTATATTTTTAAGTTCAAACAATTTGGCCATTGTGTCTACTGACATGTCAATTACACATCTGCTTGGTATGTTATAGATTATTATTGGTAAGCTGGTGTTGTCATTAATGGCTTTATAGTGACGATACAAACCTTCTTGTGTAGGTTTATTATAATAAGGCGTAACTACCAATACTCCATCAGCTCCAGCTTTTTCAGCATGCTTTGTCAATGAAACAGCTTCTTCGGTTGAATTTGATCCTGTTCCGGCTATTACTGGAACTTTACCTCCAGACTCTTTTATGCATATTTCAATTACTTTTTCATGTTCATTATGACTTAATGTAGGAGACTCTCCTGTGGTTCCTGCGGGAACTAACCCATTGGTGCCGTTTTTGATATGAAAATTAATTAGTTTTATATAGTTTTCTTCGTCTAATATATTATCCTTAAAAGGAGTTATTAAAGCAACATTTGATCCTTTAAACATATGAACTTATAACATAAATTATCGATTCATTTACTAAAATTATGAACAAATATAAAAAAATACCCATTATAATTACAATATTCTATTTCGTAATTTTATCATCTAATGTGTTTAGTGAAAGTTTAATTATACCAAAGAAAAAACCAGAAATTAGTACTAAAAAAAAAGTTATTAGTGAGCTTAAAAGTGAAATTTTACCGTTAAAAAAACCTGCATTAGATAAAAAAGACGAGATCAATGCCAAAAAGGAAGACGAAAAGAAAAATATTTTAGGAATTATTTTACCTGAAAGCAAACCATTGGTGATTACCAAAAAAATTGAAAAGAAAACTAAAATTCTAAAATCAAAATATTATAGCAAAAAAGACTTTGAAATAGCAAAAAAATCTATTTCTCTTATGGAAAAAAGAAAATGGGAAACAGCAATTAAATTATCAAAAAAAGCAAAGGATAAATCAATATATAATTTTATTGTTTGGAGATATTTATTAGAAAGAAGCAATAATGCTGATTATAGCCTTTATCGTGAATTCCTTGAAAAAAATAAGACATATCCAAGAATTGGAAGAGTTGAATATTTATCTGAAAAAAAATTATCTACAAAAAACATAAGTCCAAAAAAAATTCTCAAAATATTCGAAGAAAAGGAGCCGCTGAGTGGATTCGGTGAGATGATACTAGGAGAAAGTTTAATAAAAGAGGGAAATATAGCGGGTGGTATAAATTTAATTAAAAAAGGATGGATCAGAGCAGAACTTAACAAAAATGAGTTAAGAACATATAAGAAAAAATTTAATAAATATCTAAAATCTGAGGATCATATTAAAAGAGCCGATTATTTAGCATGGGAAAATAAATATTGGGATCTTAAAAGAATGTTAAGATATTTGCCTAAAGACTATCAAGCACTTTATAACGCAAGACAGCTTTTGATGAGTAAATCTTATGGAGTAGATGCTGCAATATCAAAAGTTCCAGAAAAGTTTAAAGATGATTCAGGTTTAAATTATGATAGATTAAAATGGAGAAGAAAAAGAGGTAGAGTCGATAGTTCGTTAGAAATATTGTTAAAAATAAAAAATAACAAAAATTATTTGGTAAGACCTGATAAATGGTGGAAAGAAAGATCAATTATCGCCAGATCTCTTATATACAAAAAAAAATATCAAACTTCTTATGAAATTGTCAATGATCATGCCTTAGACAAAGGTACACCTGAGTTTGCTGAAGCCGAATGGTTAAGTGGTTGGATTTCTCTAAGTTTTTTAAACGACCCATTAAGAGCCCGTGAACATTTTAAATCTTTTTATGAAAATGTGGGATATCCTATAAGTTTATCTAGAGGCGCTTATTGGCTTGCTAGAAGTTATGAAGTTTTAAATGACACAGTTACTGCAAACAAATATTATAAAATTGCATCTACATATCCTACTACATATTATGGTCAATTATCTCATCTAAAAATTTTCAAAAATGAAAAATATAACTTATCTAAATCTTTAGATGTAGATGAAAATTACAGAAAGACTTTTTTAAAAAAGGATTTATATAAACTTGTATATTTACTTTATGAACTAGATAAAGATAAATATACAAAGCATATTTTAAGACATCTAGCTCTAGATAACATTGAATTAGGAAGTGAACTATTATCTGCACAACTTGCAACAGATATAGGAAGGTATGATTTTGCAATACAAATTTCTAAAATAGCATCATATGAAAAAAGATTTCATAACAAGTATAATTATCCAATAATTAACACACCAAAATATGTTGCAGGAAGAAAAATACCTGATCAAGCTTTGATTTTAGCAGTTATAAGACAAGAAAGTGAATTTGATTCTAAAGCAAATAGTCATGCTGGAGCAAAAGGCATGATGCAACTTATGACATATACGGCTAAAGTCGTAGCAAAACAAGCCAAATTACCTTACTCAAAATCTAGATTAACTCAAGATCCAAATTATAATATTAAATTAGGCTCTCATTATTTGGCAGGTTTAATATTAGAATATGACGGATCATATCCATTCGCAATCGCAGCATATAATGCAGGTCCTAAAAGAGTCAGATATTGGAAAAAATTAAATAAAAATCCTCAAAAAAATCAAATTAATTATGTAGATTGGATTGAACTTATAAAATTTAAAGAGACTAGAAATTATGTTCAAAGAGTATTAGAAAATTATAATGTGTATAGATACATTCTCAAACAAGAACCGATAAACATAAAAGATTTTTTTCTAAACGATCCTTTATATTAAAACTTAAAAAACAAACCGGATACTAAATTTTTTAGTTTATCAATATTTAATAATTTTAGATAAAACATTATTATTTTTATTTATAGATAAAAATGTTTGATTATTTTTAAATTTTGAAAAACAAGTATTATATGTTTTATCTATTTTATCTTTATAAATAGCCCTATTGATAAGTATTGCATAATCGAATTCTGAATCTAAATCAACCAAAACAAAATTTTTGATATCATTTTTCCTCAAATAATATTTGATATTAATTGGGTTCACACCACAATATGCTATCTTAATCGAATTATTATTCTCAATATTATCTGAAAATTTTTTAATTAATTCCTTTATTGAGACTCCCCAATAATCATTTTCAAAGTAATTTTTTTTTAAAAATAAATCATTAAAAATATTAAGATAAGTATATTGATAAGGTGTAATTGAAATAAATTTTATTAAAAAGGATAATAATACGGGTATTAAAAAAATAACAATTATTTTGTTATAATATTTATTTAAATTATTCATGAGGTAATAAATAAAGATAGCAGGTAAAATATTGAATAATGGTACTAAATAAAGAAAATATCTAATACCATCATGTATTTTAAGTCCTACAAAAATACTGATAATTATAGGAAGAAAAAAAAAAATTAATGAGTAACAAATATTATAATTAAAATTAGTTATGTTATTGAAATATAATTTAACTTTATTAAAAAAAATAAAAAATAAAATAAAGGCAGTTAACAAAAAAACTGGAGTTTTAAAAATAAAATTGATGATTAAATAATACCAAGGAGTATTTTCAGTTAGATAAAATTCACCAAAGAAATAACTAAGTTGAACACCTTGAGAACTATCAGTCAGAGATTCAGAAAATAATTTAAATGGTTCTGTTATAATGTTATTGTGAACATTGGGCCAACATAATATCAAAAGAGTATAAGAAATTATAAAGACAACAACAATATGCTTTATAAAATTTTTAACACTTATTTCTTTGATTATTTTCTTAAATATGAAAATTTCTGCAAATAAAAATAATAAAATAGGTATAAGCGTACCTAGAAAAATAATTCTAACACCTATACCCAAACCTAGAAATAAGCCTAATTTAACAGCTATATTTGTTCTAATAAGATTATTATTACATATTAAATATTTAATAACATAATACATAATCCAAAAATTTGATGTAGCGATAATTGTATCCTTGGGATTTATAGATAAGTGTCCAAAAAAAATTGGTGAAAAAATTGAAATAATGAAAAAAATCTTTGAAATATTTTTATTAAAAAAAATTTTTATAATCTTTTTTAAACCAATTATACCGATTAAACCAAATAAAAAATTTATTAGATGGAAACTTTCATAATAAAATTTCCGTGGAAAAAAAGTAGCAAAAAAAGCAGAAATTGTATCATATATGCCTGGATAATATCTTAAATGTAGTATGTCATAATAATCATATCTCCCAAAACTTAATAAATATTTTAATCTTCTTTCTCCATTTTCAATATGAAAAATTTGGTCATATGAAATACCAATTGAAATTATACAAAAAATTGAAAATGTTGAAAATAAAATCAATAAAATGAAATAAAATAATTTAAATCTATTTATTTTCAATATCTGCAAACTCTTTTTGTAATTTTTTATATAATTTATAAATGAGAATTTTATCCTCTTCATTAATCATATTATCCTTTTCAAGGCCATTTCGAATTTCATTTCTAATCTTATTTCTTAACTCGCTTCTGAACTTGCTTTTATCAAGTGAAAGAATGTTATCTATTTTTTCAATTCTTTCTGCTAGAAATAAATTATATATGACATTTATTATAATAATTATAGCGAATGTTATAGATGCGAGTTTAATAAAGAATATTTTAAGATTGTTTTTTTCCATAATATTTTTTATACCATTTTGCGGTTAGTAATAAAGCATCATAATTTATAAATTTCTTTGTTGTATTGTTTTTTTTTATTTTAAAATGAGAATAAATATCCTTAATATTTAATTGATCAGATTTTACATCTTTATAAATAAATTTTTTTTTATTAAAAGTTAGTTTGAAAATTATTTTATTTAAATCTTTAACATAAGAAAATCTTTTAATCTGTTTTAATTTAACTTTAACTTTTTGTTTATTGTAAAGATTGTTAAATAACGAAGGAAATATTCTTTTATAATTTGTATCATGAGGTCCAAAAATACTATCAATATTTAAAACCCTTAATTTAAAATCATGTTTTTTGTTTTTAATCAATACATGCAACATTTCCTTGCTAATTGAATAGAAATTTTTAATTTTATTATTATTTTCCATATCTTTTGATAAAAATAGAAATAATGTAACTGCATTTCTTTCAGATAATTCTAACAAAGATGCTGGAAGGTAAAAATTAGATTCTAATATATCTTTATAATTACTGCTATAAGAATTATCATTATTAGCAGCAAAATTTAATACAATTTTTATTTTTTTTTTCTTAATAAACTTGTCAAGAATGTTTATGAATTTTTTTTTATTTTTATTTTCAAACCTTTTTTCAAAATAAAATAAATTAAATTTTTGTGAATAGTCTTCTATAAAATTTTTCGCAATAAAAGATTTTTGACCTATAATAAGAATATTTTTCACTAGAAATCGTAAGAAAGACTTTCAAAATTGTTATTTAAAAAAAATTTATAATTGAATTTATCAATTATATGAAACATAGGTAAATGAAATATTAATTTACCACCATTCAAAATAAATTTTTTCTCTTGTATTATTACCTCTTTACGGAAAGACCAAATTAAAACTAAAAGGTATTTTGGTTTTAATTTTCTCATTTTTTCTTTAGATATAATTTTAATGTTCGTTCCCGGAGTATAACGGTTAAACTTAAAAGGGTTAGCATCACAAATGTATTTCAAGTTCTTATTATCAATTTTACAATGATTTAATACTATATTTCCTTTTGTTGAAGCCCCATAACCTATTACATTAAATTTATTATTTTTTAAAAATATATTTAGTATTTTTTTAACATTGTCTATTCTTATGTTAAAATTATTATAACTTTCTAAATTAATTTTTTTTTCAAAATTCTTTTGTATATCTATTTTTAATTTATTTGTTTTATGATTTGAATTTTTTTTACAACAAGTTATTTCTATACTGCCACCATTAATATCATTTAAATTAAAATCTAAAATTTTTAAGCCATTTTTTTTAATAACTTTTTCAAAAGTAGTTAAGGTATAATAAGTAACATGTTCGTGACAAATCTGATCATAGGTTAATTTTTTTAGAAGTGATGGAAAATAGGATAATTCAAGAATCCATTTACCATCATCGTTTAATAAATCTTTGATATCCCTACAAAATGAATTTGGATCTTCTATGTCATAAAACATTGCAAAAGAAGTAATAAAGTCAAATTTAATTTTTTTATATTTATTGATAATTTTTTTTTTACTGAAGTAATCAACTATTAAGTTAATTTTATTTGAATGGAATTTTTTAAATTTTTCAGATGATGGATCAATTCCATACAATGAAATTTTTTTTTTGCTAAAAAAATTTAAAAAAGTACCGTCATTACATCCTATATCTAAAATTTTAATTTTTTTATTTTTAATTTCTTTAGTAATCTTTAAATATTTTTGTTTTATGTGATTAATCATTAATGGACTTAAAGATGTTCTATAACCATAGTTCAATCCGTACATATGATCTAATTTTGGTAAGGTCTTAAACTGAACAAGTCCACACTTATTACAAATATATAAATCTAAAGAATAATTTTTTAAATTATACATTTTTTTTTTGTAAAAATGACTACTTATAGGCTGTTTTCCAATAGGTATTATTTTTTTCAGAGTTCGTGATTTACAATTTTTACAAGACATTTATAATCATTTGTAATTATTAATTTTATGATATCAATAGTTATTCCATGTTTTAATGAAGAGATAATTATAGATGATTTTATTGATGAGCTTAATAAAAATATTTCAGAAATAGACGAGAATTTTGAGGTAATTTTTATAGATAACAAAAGCAATGATAAAACTGTTTTTAAGATAAAAGATAAATTTAAGATATTTAAAAATTCGAAAATTATTTGTTTAACTAATTACTTTGGAAAAGAAGCTGCAATATTATCTGGTATAGATAATTGTAAAGGAGAATCTTGTATAATTATTGATCCAGATTTAGAGGACCCACCTGGGTTAATAAAGGAAATGGTAAATGAATGGAAAAAAGGATTTAATGTAGTTTATGCTGTTAGAAAGACTATGAAGACAACATTTTTGAAAAAAATAATGAGGTCGATATTTTATTTTTTATATAAAACGCTGGTTGATAAAAATTTTTTAATACCTCACAATACAGGTGATTTTAGATTAATAGATAAAAAAATTATTGAACAATTAAAAAATATGCGAGAAAGAACTAGATTTTTAAGAGGTTTGGTGTCATTTATTGGCGCTAAACAAAAATCAATTGAATTCGATAGACCATTTAGAAAAAAAGGCAAATCAAAATCAAACTTATTTTTTTTAATTAAGTACGGTTTTGACGCTTTGTTATCCTCTACCGCAGGACCAGCAAATTTAATAACAAAATTTGGTGTCTTTTCACTAAGTATGGTATTTGCTTTTTTAACTTTTATTCTTATAAATAAATTCTTTTTTAATCCTTATGAAGGTTTCTCTTTCACAATTATCTTAATATTACTTCTTTTCTCTCTAAATACTATGATGATTGGAATTGTAGGGGAATATGTTACAAGAATTTATAATGAGGTTAAACAACGACCAAATTATATCGTCGAAGAAATTATCGATAGCTAAAATATTCTTTTATTTGCGAAACAGTGATGTTCTTAATATTATTTTTTAACAAATAGTTTTTATACCAAAAACTAGTAATACTTAGACTTTTTTTAAAGTTATATAAGGGAAACCAATTTAATGATTTTTTTATCTTTTTTGAATTTAATAATAATAGTCTCGACTCAATAAATTTTTTTTTAGTAATTGAGATTTTATAGTTTATTCCAATAGATTTGCAAAAAAGTTTAGATAAATTTAATACATTAATAAATTTGTTCTCTTGAGGACCTATATTGTAAGGTCCGCTATATTTCTTTGAATTTTTATAATGAAAAATAGGTATTAATAAATAGCCATAACATACATCAAGAACATGTTGCCATGGTCTTACATGTTTAGGATTTCGCAAAATAATTTTTTTAGATTTAAAATTTCTAATTATATCAGGTATAATTCTATATTTACCAAAGTCACCCCCACCTATTACATTACCAGCTCTAACGCTACTTAAACCAAAATTTATATCTTTTTTAAGTTTAAATAGATACATATTGATCATTTGTTCACATATGGATTTTGAAGATGAATAAACTTCAACGCCTCCAAGTGGTGAGTTTTCTGTAAAAGGTTTTGATTTTTTTTTATTAAGATAACACTTGTCGCTGGTAGCTATAATTAATGATTTAACTGATTTTAAATTAAGACATGCATCAATAATATTATTTGTTCCAATTACATTCGTTTCTAATGTCTCAAAAGGTTTTCTTTGACTTTCAATTACTAAACTTTGTGCAGCTAAATGAAATATAATTTGAGGTTTAAAAGAGTTTAATTTTTTTTTTAAAAATCTATAGTTATTAATGTCATTAAAATAAGTTTTTTTTTTTAATTCACTTATGAATATTTTAAAAAAAAAGAAGTTATCGTCTTTTTTTAATGTTGATGAATAACCTCTTACATTAGCACCTAAAAATTTAAGGATTAAAAATAACCACATACCCTTAAAACCTGTGTTGCCTGTTATGAGAACCTTTTTATTTTTATAAAATTTTTTTAATTTTTTTAAACCCATGGTAATTTTTTATTTTTAAAATTTTGTAAAAATTTTCTATCTCTTATCGTATCCATGCATTTCCAAAAACCAGTATGTTTATAGGCTGCTAAATGTTTTTTTTTTGCAATTTTTTCCATTGGAGAGGCTTCCCATCTAGTATTATCATTTTTTATATATTTAAAAATTTTATTACTTAAGACAAAAAAACCACCATTAATAAAAATTTCTTTTATATCTGGTTTTTCTACAAATTGTTTAACAACATTTTTATTCTTGAAATAAACAACTCCAAATCTTTCTTGTGGAATTTGAATTTTAACAGCTGTAACAGTAGCAATCTTTTTATTTTTCAAATGAAATTTAGATAATTTATTTATATTTACATTGGATAACCCGTCACCATATGTCATATGAAAAAATTTATCATTTTTAATATATTTTTTTATTCTTTTAACCCTTCCTCCAGTTAAAGTCTTTTTACCTGTATCTACAATTCTTATTGACATGTTTTTGTTTTTTATAAGGGTTAATCTTTTCTTATTTATTAAAATATTTTTTTTATATTTTTTCTTAAAATATGTTTTTATTACATCCCCCTTATAGCCGGAACATATAATAAAATTAGAAAAACCATGTTTTAAATATATTTGCATGATGTGTTCAATTATAGGTTTGCCACAAACATCAACCATCGGTTTTGGTTTAAGTTTGGTAAGTGTTCCAAGTCTAGTACCGTAACCACCAGCTAATATTACTACTTTATTATTTAACATTCCCTCTATTAAAATACCTAAAAAAACATAATTAATTAAAATATATTTTTAACTTTATTCTCATCGAAAATGGCGGAAGGAGAGGGATTCGAACCCTCGGTACACCTTTTCAAGCGTACGGCGGTTTAGCAAACCGCTGGTTTAAACCAGCTCACCCATCCTTCCGTATTTAACTGTGTAACTTGAAATCATTGAATATTCAATATTTATGAAGTAATTTTGATCAAAATGAAAAATAAATATTCAATATTTTCACTAATTAAAAATGCTTTTAGTGGACATGAAAATTGGCAAAGAGCCTGGAGAGATCCAGCTCCAAAAAAAGAGTATGATGCAATAATAATTGGTGGTGGAGGTCACGGACTTGCAACTGCTTACTATTTAGCCAAGAAACACAATATGACTAATATTGCAGTTGTCGAAAAAGGTTGGATTGGTGGCGGTAATACTGGGAGAAATACAACGATAATAAGATCTAATTATTTATGGGATGCTAGTGCTGGACTTTATGATCATGCGCTTAAAATTTGGGAGGGATTATCTCAAGAATTAAATTACAATGTTATGTTTAGTCAAAGAGGTGTTATGAATCTTGCACATAATCTTCAAGATGTCAGAGACCTAAAAAGAAGAACTCATGCAAATAGATTAAATGGTATCGATGCTGTTTGGTTAAATACTGAACAAGTTAAAAAATTTTGCCCAATTATTAATACATCTCCGAAAATTAGATATCCTGTGCTAGGAGGAACTTTGCAAAAAAGAGCTGGGACAGCAAGACATGATGCTGTTGCATGGGGTTATGCTCGTGGAGCAGATGAAATGGGAGTGGATATTATACAAAATTGTGAAGTTAAAGGTATAAAAAGAAACGGTGATACAGTTGAAGGTATAGAGACAACAAAGGGTTTTATAAAAACAAATAAAATTGGTGTTGTTGCTGCAGGACATTCTAGTGTTATAGCAAATATGGCTGGTATAAGATTGCCTTTAGAAAGTAAACCTCTACAAGCATTAGTTTCTGAACCAGTTAAACCAATAATTGATACGGTTGTAATGTCAAATGCTGTACATGCTTATATAAGTCAATCAGACAAAGGTGAACTTGTTATCGGAGCAGGTACAGACTCTTATGTTTCTTACACTCAAAAAGGTAGTCATAATATTGTTGAAGAAACATTAAGAGCAATATTAGAACTATACCCAATATTTAGTAGAATGAAAATGTTAAGACAATGGGGAGGTATTGTAGATATCTGCCCAGATGCAAGTCCAATAATTAGTAAAACTCAAGTTAAAGGTTTATATTTTAATTGTGGTTGGGGTACTGGTGGTTTTAAAGCAACACCAGGTTCTGGAGATTTATTCGCACACACTATAGCTAATGATGAACCGCATAAATTAAATGCTGCATTTAACTTAAATAGATTTGTTAGCGGTGATCTAGTAGATGAACATGGTGCAGCAGCAGTAGCACACTAATGTTTATAATTAATTGTCCGTATTGTGGTGAAAGAGATCAAACAGAATTTTCTTGTGGTGGTGAAGCTCACATTGAAAGACCAAAACAACCTACAGAATTAAGCGACGATCAGTGGGCTGAATATCTTTTTATGAGAAAAAACATAAAAGGTATTCAATTTGAAAGATGGAACCACATTCATGGATGCAGAAAATGGTTCAATGTGGTCAGAGATACTTCAAATGATAAGATACATGCAG
The DNA here is from genome assembly GCA_902622545.1 of uncultured Pelagibacteraceae bacterium. Lineage (GTDB taxonomy): Bacteria > Pseudomonadota > Alphaproteobacteria > Pelagibacterales > Pelagibacteraceae > Pelagibacter. The sequence continues at coordinate 135,133 of CACNQD010000003.1, read as the reverse complement.
TTTATAAAATGGGAGAAAGACCACCCGTAAAATAATTATGAGTAACAACTTAAGAATTAATAAAAACAATTTTATAGATCAAACTGTTAGAATTTCCTTCAAGTTTAATGGTAAAAAGCTTTTTGGTTACAAAGGTGATACATTGGCCTCTGCTTTATTGGCAAATAATATTCATTTAGTGGGAAGAAGTTTTAAATATCATAGACCTAGAGGAATAATGACCTGTGGTTCAGAAGAGCCTAATGCAATTGTTCAGGTTGCGAAAGATCCTGCATTAACTGATCCAAACGTAAGAGCTACTGAAATTGAATTATATGAGGGTTTAGAAGCTTTTAGCCAAAACTGTTGGCCAAGTGTAAATTTCGATATTGGAGGTATAAATAATTTTCTATCCCCTCTTCTACCGGCAGGATTTTATTATAAAACTTTTATGTGGCCCGCTAGTTTTTGGGAAAAATATGAATTTTTTATTAGACATTCTGCTGGATTAGGCAAATCTCCAACTAAACCAGATCAAGATTTGTATGATCATCAATATTTACATTGTGATGTTTTAATAATTGGCGGTGGTATCTCTGGCATATTATCAGCTAAATTATCGGCAGAAAAAGGTCTCAATACAATACTAATAGATGACAAAAGTTATCTTGGAGGATCAACAATATATCAAGATGATGATATTTTTAAAATAAATAGTGAAACCTCAAATTTATGGTTAAAAAATCAAATAGAGAAACTAAAAAAAATACCAAACTTGACAATTAAAAACAGAACAAGTGTTGCTGCTTTTCATGGTTATAATTATCTTTTAGCAAGAGAAAATTTAACTGATCATTTAGGTGCTCATGAAAGAAAAGGAAAAATTAGACAAAGATTGTTAAAAATAAGAGCTAAAAAAGTTGTGATAGCAACTGGAGCTATTGAACGACCTTTAATTTTTAGTAACAATGATAGACCAGGAATAATTTTATCATCATCTATAAAAAAATATATTGATTACTATGGTGTAAAAACTGGAGAAAATATTTCATTATTTACTAACAATGATAGTGCTTATGAAACAGCAATTTCATTAAATAAAATTGGAGTTAAAGTAAAAGTAATTATAGATATTAGAGAAAATCCTAGCTCAATACTTTCAGAAAAAATAGAAAAAATAGGAATAAAAATATTAAGAGGACATACAATAACTAATACTGATGGGTACAAAAGAATTAAATCTATAGATGTTATGAAGTTATCAAAAGATGGTGAAAACGTTGTTGGAAACAAAACTACTTATAAATGTGATTGTTTGGGAATTTCTGGTGGATGGACACCAATGGTACATTTGTTTACTCAATCAGGTGGTAAATTAAAGTTTAGGAATAATGACAATGTTTTTATTCCAGATGAAAATAAAACGCCATCAGAACAAATCAGTGTGGGATCATCAAATGGAGACTTTGAATTAGATGATGTTATAAATAATACTATCAAAAAAATTAAAATTTTTCTTAACTTAGATAAAAATGATTATGAAAATTTAGATATTAAATGTTCAAAAGAAAAACAAAAAAGAAATATATGGTTGTTACCTTCGAATAAGCCTATATCTAAATCAAAGCCATTCTTAGATTTTCAAAATGACTCGACTGCTAAAGATGTAAAACTAGCTCTAAGAGAAGGCTTTAAATCGATAGAACATGTAAAAAGATACACCACAACAGGAATGGGAACTGATCAGGGTAAACTATCTAATATGCATGCACTGGGTATAATCGCTGATACAACTGGTACAAATATGGGAGAACTAGGCACAACTACCTTTAGGCCTCCTTATACACCGTTAACATTTGGAGCAATAGTAGGAAGAAACGTTGGCGAGTTTTTCGATCATACAAGAAGAACAGCTATTCACGATTGGCATGTGGAAAATAAAGCAGAATTTGAGAATGTTGGACAGTGGAAAAGGCCTTGGTATTTTCCTAAGAATGGAGAAACTATGTACCAGGCTGTTCAAAGAGAGAGTAAAGCTGCAAGAGAAAGTGCGGGAATACTTGATGCCTCTACTTTAGGAAAAATTGATATACAAGGTGAGGATGCGTCTGAATTTTTAAATAGAGTATATACCAATGCATGGTCAAAACTTGGTATTGGTAAATGTAGATATGGTTTAATGCTAAATGAAGATGGCATGGTTTATGATGATGGTGTTACAACAAGACTTGGGGAAAATCATTATATAATGACGACCACGACTGGTGGTGCAGCAAATGTTTTATCAAAACTAGAAGATTATTTACAAACAGAATGGCCAGAATTAAATGTATATTTAACTACTGTTACAGATCAATATTCAACAATGAGTATTTGTGGACCAAATTCAAAAAAAATTATTAAGAAAATAATACCAAGTTTAGATCTATCAGATGAAAGTTTCCCACATATGTCTTTTAAAAATACAAAAATAGATAATGTTAATTGTCGTATTATGAGAATTAGTTTTACCGGAGAGCATAGTTACGAAATTAACGTTCAATCTAATTACGCTAAAGATGTTTGGGAGAAATGTATAGAGGCAGGTAAAGAATTTAATATTACACCATATGGAACTGAAACTATGCATTTACTAAGAGCTGAAAAAGGTTTCATAATTACTGGTCAAGATACTGATGGAACATTAACACCTTCAGATCTTCAAATGGACTGGATTATTGGAAAAAAGAAATATGATTTTATAGGTAAAAGATCATTATACAGAAGTGATACGATAAGAGAAGATAGAAAACAATTAGTTGGTTTATTAACTGATGATCCAAAGGAAGTTTTAGAAGAGGGGGCACAACTTGTTGAAAGTTTAGAGAAACCAATTGATATGTTAGGTCATGTAACCTCTAGTTATTTTAGTCCAAATCTTAATAAATCTATTGCTTTAGCTGTAGTAAGGAGTGGAAAAAAACTAAAAGGTAAAAAATTAATAGTTCCTATGGAAAATAAAAATATCAATGTAACTATTACAGACACTGTTTTTTATGATAAGGAAAATAAAAGATTAAATGCTTAATTTTAATTCACCAATTAAAGAAGAAAAAAAATTCAATGATCTAAATATTATTGAGGTTGAACCTATAATTAAAATTAACCTTAGAAGTAATAAAAGAGAATTCTCTACAAAAATTGGAAAAATATTATCAATTTTACCACCAAATGAAGCAAATACTTCGTCTGGTAACGAAAAATTTAATTTATTATGGTTGAGTCCAGACGAATGGTTAATTTACTCTAATTATAAAATAATGACTTTAGATGATCAAATAAATTTAGAAGATAAATTATTTAATGAAATTTCAAAATTAAATCAAGGAGCTGTAACAAATGTATCTGATCATTGGATAATGATTAATCTAAAAGGGTATAAAGTTTACGATTTACTGTCTAAAAGTTGCCCATATAATTTTAATGAATATAAAAAGAAAAAAGGATCTGTTGCTCAAACAATTGTTAATCACATAGATGTAATCCTTCACAATAAAGAGGATAACAACCTTAATCTATTTGTAAGAAGGTCGTTTTCAGAAGATTTATGGCTATGGTTGAATGATAGTGCTAGATTCATCTGATTATTTAGTGCGTCAAGGTTAACCTGGAAATCTTCTCCTTTATTAAGTACTAAATAATATATGAAAAAAATTATAGTATTTTTATTTAGTTTATTCTTTGCATTACCCTCTTATTCATCAAGTCTTGATAAAATTTTGTCCTCTGGTGAGCTAAGAGTTGGAACAACTGGCGATTGGGATCCTATGACTATTAAAGATCCTGCAACTAATAAATATAGAGGTTTTGATATAGATGTCATGAATGAATTAGCAAAAGATATGGGTGTAACAATTAAATTTGTGCCTGCAGAGTGGAAAACTATAGTATCTGGAATTACTTCAGGAAGATATGATATCTCAACGAGTGTTACAAAAACACCTAAAAGAGCAGAGGTTGCAGGCTTTACTGACACTTACTATAAATATGGAACAGTGCCCCTTGTTCTTAAGAAAAATTTAAAAAAATTTCCAACTTGGGACTCTTTAAATGATAGTAAAGTAACGATTGCAACTACACTTGGAACTTCACAAGAGGAAAAAGCAAAAGAATTTTTTCCAAAATCAAAACTAAATTCCGTTGAAGCACCTGCAAGAGATTTTCAAGAAGTTTTAGCAGGTAGAGCAGATGGAAATATAACCAGCTCAACAGAGGCTAATAAATTAGTCATTAAATATCCTCAATTGGCAATAGTTCCAGATGGAGAAAAAAATCCTGCATTTTTAGCAATGATGGTTGGTAAAGATGATGATAAATGGAAAAAGTACGTTAATGAATGGATAAGTAATAAAAAATCATCTGGTTTTTTTACAGAACTTTTAGCAAAATATAATCTAAAGAGCTTATAATAAATTAGATATTAATATTTAATACTTTATAAATATATGTGTGAAAAATATTATTTTTCTAATATTTATATTATTATTTCTTAATTCTTGTTCAAAACAAGAGTTAGACTGGTTAATTTTATCTCCAAATAATGTAGATGGATTAACAAACCTTAAATTTCTCATAAGTGGATTTACAACAACAATATACATATCCCTAGTTTCAATATTTATCTCAATAATTCTAGGTCTAATAATTGCAATTCCATCATTAGCAAAAAATAAATTTCTTACTTATATAAATATAGGCTATGTAGAAATCGTTAGAGCGATACCATTATTAGTTTTAATCTTATGGATTTATTATGGTTTACCAATAATGACAGGCATAAGTTTTAGTCCATTTGTGTCTGGTATTATAGCTTTATCAATAAGTGAAAGTGCTTTTCAAGCTGAAATATTTAGAGCTGGAATAAATTCAATTAAAAAATCTCAATGGGAAGCTGGTAGCTCTCTTGGGTTCTCTTTTTTTAAAAAATTAAGACTCATAATATTACCACAAGCTATTAAAAATATACTTCCTGCTATTGGTAATCAATTTGTATATGTTTTAAAAATGTCTTCTCTTGTTTCAATTATAGGAATTGGTGATTTAACAAGAAAAGCAAATGAGCTTGTTGTTACAACATATAGACCATTGGAAATTTATACTTTTTTAATATTTGAATATCTAATTTTAATTTTAATAGTTTCTTATTTTGTAAGAAAATTTGAAAAAAAGTTAGCAAAGTCTAACTAGTTTTTTTTAAAACCGCATTAAAAAAAGATCCAATAAAGATTAATATGCAAAATCCCATAAACCAATTAGTGAATAATAAAGTATAGAAAATATCTTCATATGATCCATCTTTAATATTTATTACATACCATAAACATAAAAATGGTAGAGCCGTTAATCTTAAGATACCAAGGTATAAACTATATATTGGCCTTTTTACTGATTGAAATAAGGCTGTTGTTATAAAAAAAGTAGGATAAATCGGACCTATTAAAGCTGCAATTTTTAAATAAATTGTACCATAGCTAATTGTATTCAAATCTTCTGTGAATAAACTTATGAGGAATGATGCATTAAAATAGATTATGATACCTGCTAATGTCATAAATGAACAACCAAATTTGAGAGCTTTTAAATATAATTCTCTAATTCGTTCATAATTTTTAGCTCCAAAATTTTGACTTGAGATAGAAAGTACAGCTGTATTTAATCCAATAACTGGTAACAAAAAGACTTGTTCAATTCTTAAAGCAGTGCCATAACCAGCTGCAGCCAAATCACCAAATTTTCCTACAAAATATAAAACATTAAACAAACCAACACCAATTAAAAGCATACTAAACATAACTGGAACAGATTGAAATATTAGGTTTTTAAGGTAAAAAATTTTTGGTTTAAAGCATTCAAAAAATAGATACTTTTTTAATTTACAACAATAAACTTTATAAATTAAATAAGTTGCACCTGAGAATTGACATATAACTGTTGCTATAGCAATTCCAGAAATACCAAAGGAAGGTATAAAAGCATATCCAAATATGAATATAGGATTTAAGATTATGTTTAAAAAAAAGGTAAAAACTAAAACATTTCTGTAACTCTTTGTATCTCCTTGAGCATTTAGGGTACCATTTAAAGATGTTTGTATTAAAACTAAAACAGTGCAGTAAAATATTATATCAAGATACTCTCTTGTTAATAAAATATTTTCTAAACTAGATCCCATTAGTCCCAATAAAAAATCTGAAATATTTAAACCAACATAGGTGACTAAAAATGAAACGAAAATAGCATATATAAAAGATTGGCCAACGAACATTGATGCTCTTTTTTCATTTTTTTCACCAATTGAATTTCCGATTAAGGTATTTGTAGCAGCACCTACTCCAACACCAATTGCAATTATTATAAAATATATTGGAAAAGATTTAGCCAAAGCACTAAGAGCTTCAGGTGATATTTTACCAGCGAAATAAGTATCAACTAAATTATAAAAAGTTTGAAATAATGATCCTATGCTAGCAGGAATTGTTACTTTTCTTAATAATGGCCAAATGGGATCTCTTAGTAAATTAATTTTTTTATACATATTATTTATTTTTCAATTTGATAAAAATATTTTTGACCTTTCTTTTTAGATAGGTTGATTTGTTTTTGTCTCATACGAAATCTTTGTTTTTGTTTATCAGTTAATTTATTAAAACAATTAGAACAGCTAACTCCTTCCTCATATTGCTTGTTTTTTTTTTCTAATTTCGTAATAGGTTCTCTACAACCAGCGCAAATTTTTAAATTGCCAGGTTTTAGGCCATGTTTTACCGATACTCTATTGTCAAAGACAAAACAATCACCTTTCCATAAACTTTTTTTTTTATCAATTTTATTTAAATAATTAATGATACCTCCATTTAATTGATAAACATTTTTAAAACCTTTATTTCTCAAATAAAAACTTGCCTTTTCACATCTAATACCACCGGTACAAAACATGCCTATGTTATTATTTTTTTTTAATGATTTAAAATATTTTGGAAAGTCTCTAAAATTATTCAGTTTTGGATTTATTGATCCTTTAAAGGTACCAACTCTAAATTCAAAACTTTTTCTTGTATCAATAATGACAGTGTTTTTTTTTTTAATAAAATTATTCCAATTTTCAGGATCAATTTGATTATTAATAATTCTTTTTTTTAATTTAATACCGATAGGAACAAGTTCTTTTTTAATTTTGATTTTGCCTTTGTGAAAAGCTTGATATTTATAATGTGATAAATTTTCGCTATCAAAGTTCTTTAAATTTAAAATTATTTTTATATTTCTTTTTATTGTAATATATCTATCAATTTTAAAGCTTATTGTTCCATTTACACCTTCAGAGGATAATATTATAGTCCCTCTAAAATTTTCTTGTTTTAAGTAATTATCAAGTATTTTTTTTTTCTTTTTAAGATTTGTAATTTTTTTAAATTTGTAAAAACCAAAAATATTATACATTATAATTTTCTACAAATTGATAAACCATCTCCAATTGGTAGAATGATATTTTCTACTCTATTGTCTTTATTGATATGTGAATTAAATTCTCTAATTTTAATTGTAAGATTGTCATTTTTATTTTTATCTACAACATCACCGTACCATAAAACATTATCTGTTATAATTATTCCTGTTTTTTTTAACATTTTTAAAGATTTCTCAAAATAATTTATATAATTTTCCTTATCAGCATCAATAAATACTAAGTCAAAAACTTCTTTGCTTTTAAGAAGCTCGTCTAGACCGTCGCTGGCATTGTTAACTAAAAGATTTATTTTGTTTTCAAGATTAGCTTTAATAAAAAAATTTTTAGCTATTTCAGAAGTTTGTTTGTTTTTGTCTATAGCTATTAAATTTGAGTCATAATTCATAGCTAATCCCATTGTTAAAGCACTTAAACCTGTAAATGTTCCAATTTCTAAAATTTTTTTTGGATTATATAATTTTATTATTAGGTGTAATAGATGACATTGACTTAATGAAATTTGCATTTTTTTCTTTTCACCCAAAGTTTTGTTATATTTAATAATCTCTCTTTGAATCGGATTTAGTTTATAAGAATGATTGTTTATATATTCTTCGAGTTCGTTTGTAATCTTAATGTTTGAACCCATTTTAATTCAATTTTTTTTTCAAAATTTTATTAACAAGTTTTGGATTTGCTTTACCATTTGAATTTTTCATTACTTGACCAACAAAAAAACCAAATAATTTGTCTTTTCCTGATTTATAAGCTTCAACATTTTTTGGGTTTTCAGCAATTACTTTATTAATTAAATTTTCTAATTCCTTAGGATCACTTTGTTGTTTTAAACCTTTTTCTTCTACAATAGTTATTGGATCTTTATCTCCATCTCTCATTATTTCAAACACAGATTTAGCAATTTTGCCTGAAATGGTTCCATCTTTGATTAAATTAATTAATTTTGATAAATTTTTTGAGGAAATTGGACTTTCTGTTATTTCAATATTTTTTTCGTTTAATAATGCAAATAACTCTCCTGTTATCCAGTTTGTAGCTAATTTTACATCAGAGTTTTTTGAAACTTCTTCAAAATATTTTGATATTTCTATGTCTGACACTAGTTTATTTGCTTCATAAGGTGATAGTTTAAATTTTTCAATAAATCTTTTCTTTTTTTCATCAGGAAGCTCAGGTATATCTTTTTTTATTTGATCTATATAATTATCATTTAATTCAAGCGGTAAAAGATCAGGATCAGGAAAATATCTATAATCATGTGCGTCTTCTTTAGATCTCATAGATCTTGTTTCATTTTTTTTGGTATCAAATAATCTTGTTTCTTGATCAATAGAGCCACCCTCTTCAATTACGTCTACTTGACGATTAGCTTCGAAATCTATTGCCATTTGCATAAATTTTATAGAATTGACATTTTTAATTTCACATCTAGTGCCTAGTTTTTTATCTCCTTTTTTTCGAACAGAAACGTTTACATCAGCTCTTAATGAGCCCTCCTGCATATTACCATCGCAAGTTCCTAAATATCTCATAATAGCTCTTAATTTTTTTATATATGCATTTACCTCATCTAAAGATCTTAAATCAGGTTTGCTAACTATTTCCATTAGAGCTACGCCTGATCTATTTAAGTCAACTAATGTGTTTTGAGGATCTATATCATGGATACTTTTTCCTGCATCTTGCTCCAAATGAAGTCTTTCAATACCAATATTTTTTTCCCCATTTGGCATATCTAATGTAACAGATCCCTCACCAACAATTGGATTTTTATATTGAGAAATTTGATAACCTTGAGGCAAATCAGCATAAAAATAATTTTTTCGATCAAATATTGATCTTTTGTTAATCTTAGCTTTTAATCCAATACCTGTCTTAACAGCTTGTTTAATACAATGTTCGTTAATTACTGGCAACATTCCTGGAAATGCTGCATCGACCAAGCTAACTTGGGTGTTAGGTTCTGATCCAAATTTTGTTGATGAAGTTGAAAATAATTTAGACTCAGATAAGACTTGTGCATGAACTTCAAGACCAATAATAACTTCATATTTGTTATCATTTCTTATTATTAGATATTCACCATTATTTTTGCTCACTTAATCCACCAATCAGTTATATTATTTTTAAAGCTTATATTTTTTTCTAAAGCAAATGCGATATTTAAAATACTTTGCTCATCAAATGCCTTTCCTATAACCTGTAAACCTAGTGGGTAGCCTTTTTTATCATGACCCGCTGGAATTGATATAGCAGGTAAGCCTGCAAGATTAATTGGAACTGTGAAAATATCATTCAAATACATTGATACTGGATCGTTTAATTTCTCTCCAATCTTAAAAGCAGAGCTTGGTGTAGATGGAGTTAATATAGCATCTACTTTTTTATAAGCCTCATCAAAATCATTTTTGATTAGTCTTCTTACTTTTTGTGCTTTTAAATAATATGCATCGTAATAACCAGATGATAAAACATATGTTCCAATCATAATTCTTCGCTTTACTTCATCACCAAAGCCCTCTGATCTTGTTTTTTCATACATATCTATAAGATTTTCACCTTTTGATCTAAAACCATATTTTACACCATCGTATCGAGCAAGATTTGATGAGGCTTCTGCGGGAGCTACAATGTAATATGTTGGTAAAGCATAATTAGTATTAGGTAAACTTATCTCAACAATTTCACCACCATTTTCTTTAATAATTTTTATTCCTTTTTCCCATAGCTCATCAATTTCTTTTGGCATTCCATCAACTCTATATTCTTTTGGTATGCCTATTTTTTTTCCTTTAATATTCTCATTTAAATTATTTAAATAATTTTCTCTTTTGAATTCAACAGAAGTTGAGTCTTTTGTATCGTAATTACTCATAATTTCTAACATCAAAGAACAATCTTTAACATCATGAGTCATGGGTCCTGCTTGATCCAAAGATGATGCAAATGCTACTATACCATACCTGGAGCAACTGCCGTATGTTGGTTTTAAACCAACTGTGCCAGTGAAAGACGCTGGTTGTCTAATAGATCCACCTGTATCTGTACCTATTGTTGCTGGAGTTAATTTTGCAGCCAGTGCTGATGATGATCCACCAGAAGATCCACCAGGTACTAAATTCTCAGATATCGGATTTTGAACGTTTCCAAAATAACTTGTTTCATTTGAAGAACCCATTGCAAATTCATCACAGTTTAACTTCCCAATTATAATACCTCCTTCATCAAGAATATTTTGAGTTACTGTTGATTCATAAGTTGGAACAAAATTTTCAAGAATTTTACTTCCAGCTGTAGTTCTAATATTTTTTGTACAAAACAAGTCTTTTACAGCAATAGGTATGCCAGGTAATTTTTTTTTAAAGTCTGGTTTTTGATCAAATATTTTTGCTTTTTTAATTGAATTTTCATAATTTTCAGAAATATAAGCATTAAGTTTTTTTGATTTTTTTGATCTTTCGATAAAAGCAATAGTTACCTCCGTTGATGATAATTCTTTTTTTTTAATTTTATCTACAAGTTCAACTAATTTTAAATCTGTTATATTGCTCATTATTCAACTACCTTAGGTACAACAAAAAAATCTTTATTTTTGTTTGGTGAATTTTTTAAAATATCCTCACGAATATTTTTAGATTTTATCTCGTCTTTACGTAGTTTTAATGTAGTTTCAGCAATTGAAGTTAATGGTTCAGTATTTTTTGTATCTAGTTCATTTAATTTTTCAATAAAAGAAAATATTGAATTTAAATCTTTACCTAATTTTTTAGCTTTATTATCATCGATTGAAATCCTAGATAATTTAGATACGTGCTTTACTGTTTTAAGATCAATTGTCATATGATATGAATATCAAAAACTATCATTAAATCTAAAAAATACAATATGATCACTATTGAGCATCTTAAGAAAAAAATTGACAGTAATGCGAGATTAATTGGTTTGGATTTAGGGTCAAAACGTATAGGTGTAGCAATTTGTGATGATAAAAGAAAAATATCTACTCCTTTTAAAACAATAGATTATAAGAATATGCAATATCTATTGGATCAATTAACAAATATTATTTATGAAAATAACGTGTCTGGAATTATAATTGGATTCCCAATTAATATGGATGGCAGGTTAGGTAGAGCAGCTCAATCTGTTGCAGATAAAGCAAATATGATATCAAAAAACTTAAAAATCGATGTTGTACTTTGGGATGAGAGAATGTCAACCAAAGGCGCTTTTAATATCTCTAAAGAATTAGACGTTAATGTAACAAAAAGAGAGAAAAAAATTGATGAAAATGCTGCATCATTCATTTTACAAGGCGCAATCGATTATCTCAATAATTAAGCTTGCATTAAATATGCTTTGAAGTTATAGAGTTAGTTTTAATGGCCAATTCAAAAAATGCTGTTAAAATTTCTAAAAAACATCTTCTAGGTATTCAAGATCTATCAATCTCTGATGTAAAGACTATTCTTTCAGAATCAAAAAACTTCATAGCTTTGAACAAAAGTAAAAATAAAAAAATAGATATTTTGAGAGGTAAAACACAAATAAATTTATTTTTTGAACCATCTACTAGAACTCAAAGTTCATTTGAGCTTGCTGGAAAGAGATTGGGTGCTGATGTTATGTCTATGAATATAACTAATTCAGCAATTAAAAAAGGAGAAACTTTAATTGACACTGCAATGACTTTAAATGCAATGCACCCTGATATTATTGTTGTAAGGCATCAAGACTCAGGTGCCTCAAATTTATTGTCACAAAAAGTTAATTGTGCGGTATTAAATGCAGGCGATGGCAGAAGAGAACATCCAACTCAAGCTTTGCTTGATGCTTTAACAATTATGGAAAAGAAAAATAAAATAGAAGGTCTTAAAATTGCAATTTGTGGAGATATACTTCATTCAAGAGTTGCTAGGTCAAATATTTATTTATTAAATATGTTGGGTGCAGATATAAATATAGTTGCACCATCTAATTTGATGCCAAAAGATCTAGAAAAATTTGGTGTCAACACTTTTACAAATATGAAAGAAGGAGTGAAAGATTGTGACATTGTGATGATGTTAAGATTACAAAATGAAAGAATGACAAGTTCATTTCTCTCATCAAATAGAGAGTATTATGAATATTATGGTCTTACACCAGATAAATTAGAGAAAGCAAAAAGTGATGCGATTATTATGCACCCTGGTCCTATGAATAGAGGAATAGAAATAGATACAAAATTAGCTGATGATATTAATAAAAGTGTAATTAAAGAACAGGTTGAATTAGGTGTTGCTGTAAGAATGGCCTGCCTAAAGTTATTTTGTGAATGATGAAAAAACAATATTTTTTAAATGCAAAAATAATAGATCCTAAAAACTCTATAGATGAGATAGGAGGTTTGATTATTGGTGAAAATGGAAAAATTGAAGCGATAGGTAAAAAAGTAAAACAGAATAATATTCCTGCTAGAGAAAAATATATAGATCTTAAAGAAAAATTTATATTTCCTGGTCTTGTTGATATGAGGGTATTTGTAGGTGAGCCAGGCTACGAATATAAGGAAAATTTTAGAACATTAAGTAACGCAGCTCTAGCTGGAGGTGTTACTTCTGTTGTTACAATGCCTAATACTTCTCCTGTTATAGATAATGTTTCTATGGTTGACTTTCTTAAAAGAAGAGGAAGAGATAAATCAAAAATTAATATATTTCCAACCGCAAGTTTAACAAAAGGTCTGGAAGGAACTAACATGAATGAATTTGGGCTTTTAAATAAAAAAGGAATAATAGGATATACAGATGGCACGCAAACTATTCAAAATACAAGATTGATGTCCAGAATTATGAGATCTGCTTTTGATTTAGATGCATTAGTAATACAACATGCAGAAGATAATGAATTATCAAAAGATGGACAAGTAAATGACGGGATAATCGCAACTAAACTTGGTCTTCAAGGCATACCTGACTACGCAGAAAAAATTATTATCGAAAGAGATTTAACTTTGCTAGAGGATTTCAATTGTAGATATCATATTGCTCAAATATCATCAGAAAAGTCTGTTGAAATAATTAAAAATAGAAAAGAAATTGTAAAATTTACAACTGGTGCTTCAATTAATAATTTATCATTAAACCAAAATGATATAGGAGACTTTCGTACTTTCCTTAAATTATCCCCTCCTCTAAGGACAGAAGAGGACAGATTGTCTCTAATAAAGGGTATAAACCAAAATTTGATAGATGTAATTGTATCAGATCATAAACCTGAAGATGAGGAGTCAAAAAGATTAACATTTTCACAAGCTGCTACAGGTGCCTCTGGTATAGAAACTCTTTTACCACTTGCATTAGAATTATTTCACAATGGATCAATAAAATTAAATAAGATAATTGAGTGTCTGACAAGCAATCCAGCTAAAATTCTAAAAATTAATAAAGGAAATCTTTCTGTAGGAAGTGATGCTGACTTATGTATTGTTGATATATATAAGCCATGGGTAGTTAAAAAAGAAAAAATGATATCAAAATCTAAGAATACTTGTATAGAGGACAAAAAACTACAAGGCAAAGTGTTAAGCACTTTTATTAATGGAGTAGAGTTATTTAAATGCTAAATTTAGAAATTACTTCGATTATTATAATCTCTTATTTGTTTGGTTCTATTCCATTCGGACTTATCTTAACTAAAACTTTTATCGGTAAAGACATAAGAAAAATAGGTTCTGGAAATATTGGAGCAACTAATGTTTTAAGATCTGGAAATAAATTTATAGGATATTTAACATTAGCTCTTGATATTTCAAAAGCTGTAGTGCCTATTTTGTTTATTAATTTTTATTATAATGATCAATTATACTTAGCTTCTTTATCAGTTTTTATAGGTCATGTTTTTCCGGTTTGGCTTAAATTTAAAGGTGGTAAAGGTGTAGCGACTTATGTTGGAATTTTATTTTGTTTAAATTATTTGTCAGGAATAGTGTTTTGTGTAACTTGGTTATTAATTTTTTTTATATTTAAATACTCTTCTTTAAGTTCAATTGTATCAAGTTTTTGTATACCTATTTTTCAATTTTTTTTTATTTCAGATCCCTTTTATTATTTCTACTTTATAATGTTCATAATGATTTTTTATACACATCGGGAAAATATAAAACGCCTAATAAATAAGACAGAATCTAAGACAAAAATTTATTAATTTGACTATCTAGGTCTTTAATGTACTTTTATTATAATGAATTTAGTCATTGTTGAAAGTCCAGCTAAAGCAAAAACAATAAATAAGTATTTAGGAAAAGATTACACAGTTCTTGCAAGCTACGGTCATATAAGAGATTTGCCATCTAAAAATGGATCTGTAGATCCAGAAAATAAATTTAAAATGATATGGGAAGTAGATAGTTTTTCGAAAAAATATTTAAAAGAAATTACAGATGTTGCAAAAGATTCTAATAAAATTATTTTAGCTACCGACCCTGATCGTGAAGGAGAAGCAATAGCGTGGCATGTTAAAGAATTTTTAGATGAAAAAAAAATACTTAAAGATAAAAAAATTGAAAGAGTAGTATTTAACGAAATCACAAAAAAAGCAGTTATAAATGGTATAGAAAATCCTAGATCGCTTGAAGGTCAACTTGTTGACGCATACATGGCAAGAAGAGCTTTAGATTATTTAGTAGGTTTTAACATTTCACCAATATTATGGACTAAATTACCAGGCTCTAAATCTGCTGGTAGAGTTCAATCAGTAGCCTTAAGATTGTTAACTGAAAGAGAGCATGAAATAGAAGTATTTAATCCAGAAGAATTTTGGACAATAAATGTAAATTTTATTACTTCTTCAAAAAATATTTTAACTTCGTCAATATCTGAATTAAACGGAGAAAAAATTGAAAAATTTAGTTTTAGAAATAAAGAAGATATAAATAATGCTATATCAAAAATTAAAGAAAAAAAATATTTAATTAAAGATATAACTTCAAAAATATATACAAGGAACCCGTCAGGTCCTTTCACAACTTCAAC
The DNA here is from genome assembly GCA_902622545.1 of uncultured Pelagibacteraceae bacterium. Lineage (GTDB taxonomy): Bacteria > Pseudomonadota > Alphaproteobacteria > Pelagibacterales > Pelagibacteraceae > Pelagibacter. Next base: position 119,635 of record CACNQD010000003.1, on the reverse strand, counting down.
TCTCCAGCAATCTGCTTCAAGTAAATTAGGTTTTGGTGCTTCAAGAACAATGCAAATTGCACAAAGACTCTATCAAGGTATTGAGATAGATGGGGATACCAAAGGTTTAATAACTTATATGAGGACCGATGGTACCAATATATCTAAAGAAGCTATTCCATTATTTAGAAAATATATAGAGGAAAATTATGGTAACGATTATCTTCCTGAACAAGCTAATAATTATTCTGGTAAAAAAGCAAAAAATGCACAAGAAGCGCATGAAGCAATCAGACCAACGGAAATAAAAAATTCACCTGAAGGTATAAAAAAATATTTAAGTACAGATCAGTATAAATTATATGATCTTATTTGGTCGAGAGCTCTATCATCTCAAATGCAACCAGCTAAATTTGATAGAAAAACTATATTAATTACCTCAGAAGATGGAAAGAACATATTAAAATCTAGTGGTTCAACTATAAAATTTGATGGGTTTTTAAAACTTCAAAAAATTGATGAAAATGATGATGAAAAAATATTACCTGAAGTATCTAAAGGACCAATCGAAATAAAAGAATTTAATGATGAGCAACATTTTACACAACCACCCCCACGTTTTTCAGAAGCAAGTTTAGTTAAAAAATTAGAAGAATTAGGAATTGGTCGTCCCTCAACATATGCAAGTATAATCTCTGTTATATCTAATAGAGGATATGCTGATATAGTAAATAAGAGATTTTTTCCAACTGATAGAGGAAAATTACTATCTGCCTTCTTGGAGAAACTTTTTTCCAGATATGTTGACTATGATTTTACTGCAAAACTTGAAGATCAATTAGACGATATTACATCAGGGAAAGAAAACTGGATAAAAGTTTTAGATCAATTTTGGAAAGATTTTAACGAAAATGTCTCTAATGTTAAAGAGAAAAGGACTAGAGAAGTTTTAGATTTACTTAATGATAGTTTAGGAAGTTTAATTTTTGACAAAAATAGTAATGGTAAGGTGGATAGAAGCTGTAAATTATATAATAAAGATTGTAAGTTTTCAGTTGAAGGAACATTAAGCTTAAAAAATAGCTTTAGAGGCGGCGCATTTATTGGATGTTCTAATTACCCAGACTGTAAATATACAAGACCATTATCAAAAGCAAAAGCTGCTGCTCAAGCAAATCTGTCGGAACCTAAATTAATAGGAAAAAATGATATCGGTAAGGATATTTATTTAAAAAATGGAAGATTTGGACCTTATTTACAATACGAACTAAGCGATGAAGAAATAGAAAATATTAAAAAACCGAGAACTAAAACCAAAAAGAAAAAGAAAGAAGAAAGTAACTTTAAAAATGTATCAATACCAAAAGGTTTAGATATAGAAAATATTGATTTAGAAAAAGCAAAATATTTATGTTCACTTCCTAAAATAATAGGTAAACATCCAGACTTAGATAAAGACATTACAATTAACGTTGGACGATTTGGTCCATATTTAAAATGTGATAATAAATCTGCAAGATTAGAAAGTATCGATGAATTATTTAACATAGGATTAAATAGAGCAATAACTTTAATATCAGAAGCTAAACCAGGAAGAATTTCATCTTCTATGATAAAAGATTTAGGTGAGCATCCAGAAGACAAAAAACCAGTTAGAATTATGAAGGGTCAGTACGGTCCTTACATTAAATACAAATCATTAAACGCTACAATTCCTGAAGAGAAAGATCCAGCTGAACTTACAATGGAAGAGGCATTGATTTTGATTGAGAAAAGAAAAGAATACGATAGAAGTAAAAAGAAAAAAAATAAATGAGTGCTGATAAAAGATTAAAAGAAAATAACATTGTTTTACCTGAAGCGCCCGCGCCAGTAGGATCATACGTAGCAAGTAAAATTGTTGGAAAATTATTATATATTTCAGGGCAAATCTCTATGAACTCAAAAGGTGAGTTGATAAAAGGTAAATTGGGTAAAGATTTAAATACCGAAGATGGATATAAAGCAGCAGAAAGATGCGCACTAAGTATTTTAGCTCAAGCAAAGAAAATATTATCTGGAAATCTAGACGAAATAAAATCTTGTATAAAAATTGTAGGTTTTGTTAATTCAACAGATAATTTTATAGAGCAACCAAAGGTTATTAATGGTGCATCTGATATGTTGGTGAAGATTCTTGAAGATAAAGGTATGCATACTAGGGCAGCAGTTAGTGTAAATAGTTTACCGTTAGGTGTTGCAGTTGAGATTGATGCAATTTTTGAAATAAAATGACTATCTTCCTACACCAAAATAAATAATACCTTTTTTTTTCATTGATTTTGGAGAATATAGATTACGCATATCAAATACCTTAAAATTGCTCTTTTTAATTAATTTTTTGAAATTTAAAGTCTTAAATTCATTCCATTCAGTGTGAAGCAATATTAAATCTGATCTAAGGCATGCTTGAGATACATTTTTACAATATTTAACTCTTTTAAATTTTTTGAATTCATTTTTTTTACCTGATGGATCAAAATAATTAATAATAGCCCCTTTTTTTAATAATTTTGGTATCATATATAAACTTGATGCTTCTCTCATATCGTCAGTGTTAGGCTTAAAAGTAACCCCTAAAAAAGTTATTAATTTATTTTTAAGATTATTATTTAAAATTTTGTATACTTTTTCTGTTAGTAATTTTTTTCTATCTTCATTTGATTTAATTACAGCTTTTATAATTGATAAATTTGATTTAAACTTATTTGAGGTATCTATTATTGCTCTAGTATCTTTAGGAAAACAAGAACCACCATAAGCTGGGCCTGCTCTTAAAAATCTATCCCCTATTCGTTGATCTGAGCCCATACCTTGAGAAATTTCTTTAATATCAACATTCGTTTTTTCACAAAGATTTGCTAATTCATTGATATAGGATATCTTTGTGGCTAGAAAAGCATTTGATGCATATTTAATTAGTTCAGCTCCACGTCTTGAAGTTCTAAAATATCTGCTTGTCTTTTTAACTATAGGTAAATAAAGGTTTTTAAGATATTTATTTGCCCTATTACTATCAGTTCCAACTACAACTCTATCAGGGCTCAAAAAATCTCTTATTGCTTCACCCTCTCTTAAAAATTCAGGATTAGAAACAACATCTACTAATTTTTTTCTTTTTTGTTTTATCAAAATTTTTTCAATTTTATCACCAGTAGTGACAGGTACTGTAGACTTTGTGATAACAACTTTGTATTTTTTTATAAATTTTTTTAAATTATTGGCAACATCAAAAACATATTTCAAATCAGCTGAGTTACTATTTTTTTTAGTAGGAGTACCTACGCAAATAAATATAATATCAGAGTTTTCTACTGCCTCTTTTAGATTATTTGTAAAAATTAATCTTTTTTGTTTATAATTACGTTTTAAAATTTCCTCTAGACCTGGTTCATATATTGGGAGTATTCCTTTATTAAGTGCATTAATTTTTTCAATATCATTATCTACACAATAAACAGTATTTCCTAGATCTGAAAAACAAACTCCACTAACCAAGCCAACATAGCCTGTTCCTATCATACATAATTTCATAACTTTGATATTTCTATTCCTGATTTAATATACCCGGACATACTCCCGCAATCTAAATATTTTCCACGGAATTTATGTCCAATAAATTTATCACCTTCATTTATTAACTTTTTGATTGCGTCAGTAATATGAATTTCACCACCTTTGCCTGGTTTAAGATTTTTTAGTTTAGAAAATATTTTTTTTGGAAGGATATATCTACCTATAACAGCATTTGTTGAAGGTGCACTTTTAATAGTTGGTTTTTCAATAACATCTTTAATAAAAAAATTATTCTTATTAAGTCTTTTAGATAGCGAATATATACCCCATCTACTTACATTATTTTTTTTAACCTTCATACTAGCCATCACAGAGCAATTATTTTTCATACTTATGCTAATCATATCTTTTGAACAATTATTTTTTACGATTAAATCATCAGGTAACAACATTAAAAAATATTTATCTTTTATAATTTTTTTTGTCTTAAGTACGGCATCACCAGTACCCAAAGGTTTATTTTGATATACAAATTTTATCATTTTTTTGTATTTTAGGATTTTTTTATACTCGTTAATTATTCTTTTATCTTTCTTTTTTTTTATAATCTTTTTATAAAAACTATCCTTATAAAAATAATCTTTTAACATCATTTTTTTTTTGGAAATTATAAATACAACTTCTTTAATGCCGGCATCAATACATTCATCTAGTATATATTCAATGCCAGCTTTACCGTTCATTGGTAACAATTCTTTTGCAAAAACGCTAGTTAATGGCAGTAGTCTTGTACCAAGACCTGCTAAAGGTATTATTGCTTGTCTAATCATAAATAACTATTATTAGTGAAGTACCATAAATGATTATTTTTAAAAGCATTAATAAACTTAACAAAGAAGTTAATTTTAAGGCAGATATTGGTTTTGTACCAACCATGGGAGCCTTGCATCAAGGACACGTGAGTTTAATAAAGAAATCACAAAAAAAATGTAAAAAAACATTAGTAAGTATATTTGTTAACCCTGCTCAATTTAATAATAAAAAAGATTATAAAAAATACCCAAAAAATATTCAAAAAGATCTTAAATTGTTAAAAAACCTCAAAGTAGACTATGTTTTAATACCTACTGTTAAAGATGTATATGGAAATAAGAGTAAAAAAAAATTTAAAATAAGCAAATCAAATAAAATATTATGTGCCAAGTATAGACCTGGTCATTTTGAAGGGGTTTTAGGAGTAATAGATCAATTTATAAAAAAATTAGAAATAAATAAAATATTTTTAGGTGAAAAAGACTATCAACAATACATACTTATTAGAGATTTTTTAAAAAAAAAAACAAATGTAAAAACCATATTGTGCAAAACAATTAGAATGAATAATGGGCTAGCTTATTCATCGAGAAATGGATTATTAAATCGAAGCTCTATAAATAAATCTGCTTTGCTTATTTCAAAATTGAGAAAATTATTTATTTTTTTAAGAAAAAATTTAAATAATAAAATTATAATAAATAATTTTTTAAATAAAAATAAAGAATTTAATATTGAGTATTTAGAATTAAGAAATAAAGATAACTTAAGTAAAAAAATAAGTAAAAAAAATGTAAAAATTTTTATTGCTTTCTATATTAATGGAATACGGTTAATTGATAACTTTTAGTTATAAAAAAAATAAGCACCTATTCCTAAAAATGAGAGAAAGCCAATAACATCTGTAATAGTTGTTACGAAAACACTAGAAGCTATTGCAGGATCTATATTAAATTTTTTTAGTGTAACTGGTATCAAAATTCCAAATAAGCCAGCAACAATCATATTTAAGATCATAGATACAGAAATAATTATAGATAATACATAATCTTTAAACCATAACTGTACAATTAAAGCACTGATAATTGCAAAAATTATTCCATTAAGAACTCCGATATTAAATTCTTTTAAAACAATCTTTAAAAAATTACTATCTGTTAAGTCATTCGTAGCAATTCCTCTTATTGTTACAGCTAAAGTTTGCATACCAGCATTACCACCCATTGAAGCAACTATTGGCATCAAAAATGCTAAAGCAACCATTTGTTCTATAGTTGCACCAAATTTACTAATTACCCATGTTGCTAGAAAAGCAGTAAATAAATTTAGTAATAACCAATTGAAGCGTCTTTGTGTTTTTTTAATTACTCCATCAGTAATTTCTTCATCGCCTACCCCTGCTAATCTTAAAGTATCTTCTTCTGCTTCCTCTTTCAAAACAGTTAATATATCATCACTTGTAATCATGCCTACTAATTTACCGTTTTTATCTATAACAGCAGCAGAATTTAAATTATAGTTTTCAAATAACCTTCCAACTTCTTCTTTGTCCATTTCTACTGGTATTGTAACTTGTGACTCAAGCATTATGTTAATCATTTTTGTTTCTCTTGAAGTTCGCAAAACCTTAGATGAAGGAACAGTTCCGAGTGGTTTAAATTCACTGTCAATTATATAGATTTCTAAAAATTGATCTGGTAAATCTTTGTTCTCTCTAAGATAATCAATTGTTTGACCCACAGACCAATTACTAGGAATAGCTGTGAATTCTCTTTGCATAATTCTAGCTGCAGTATCTTCTGGGTAACTTAAACTTTCTAAAAGTACAAATCGGTCTTTAGGAGGAAGAGAAGATAGAATTTGGTTTTTATTTTCTTCCTCTATATTTTCTAATATTTTAATAGCGTTATCTGACTCTAAATTTTTAAGTATAAAAACAATCGACTCAGAAGATAGCATTTTTACTATCTCGGATTGAATATTTTCGTTTAATTCAACGAATATCTCAGGGTTGATATTAAAATTGTTTAACTTGATCAAATTTTCACGATCACTCTGATTTAAATGTTCGATAATATCAGCAGCGTCAGCAGGGTGCATTTCCTTAAAGGAATTTGAAAGGAAATCCACATCATTATTTTGAATTTTTTCTACAATAACTTTTATATATTCTTTATTAAATTCAAAATTTACTTTTTGATCTTTTTTTTTTTTTAAAGTGGACATTTTCTTACTTTTTAAAAATTTATTAGAACTATTAATGCAAAATACATATAATACAATTTTTAAATGGACATAGAGATCAAAAAATCAATAAAACCAGTAAATTATAAAACAGCAATTAATATATTAGAAAAAAGAGTTCATAATTTAGCACTAAATAAAGGAAGAGAGCTCATTTGGTTTTTGGAACATAAATCAATTTTTACAGCAGGTACAAGTTATAAAGAAAATGAGATTATTGAAAAATCAATAAAAATTTTTAAAACAAACAGAGGTGGAAAAATTACATGGCATGGGCCAGGTCAAATAATTTGTTATTTGGTTATAGATCTAAATAAAAGAAAAAAAGACATTAGAAAATTTATATCAGCAATTGAAAAAAGTATTATCAATACTTTAAAGGAATTGGATATGAAATCTTTTAATGACAGAAAAAATGTTGGAATATGGATAAATCATAATAATAAAATTAAAAAAGTCGCAGCTATAGGTATTAGGGTAAAAAAATGGATTGCATTTCACGGATTTTCTATAAACTATAGGAACAGTTTAGAAGAATATAAAAAAATTGTTCCATGCGGAATACATGATAAAGGTATTATAAACATATTTAATATCAAAAAAGTAAGTAAAGAAAGTATTTTGAAAAAATTAAAAAAGAATCTATTAATTAATTTAGATTATTAATCTTTTTTTATTTAAATAATTGTCAAAATAATAAGGGAGTTTGGCTTTAAAATAAAATTTCTTATTATTTATTAAAAATTTTATCTTATAAGAATGAAGCATTAATTTTTTTTGATCTTTATTTCTAGATTTAATAATATTATATTTAGTATCTCCAACTATAGGATTACCCATAAAAGAAAGTTGTTTTCTTAGTTGATGTTTTCTGCCAGTAATTGGCTTTAGTTCAACAAAACTAAAAAAATTGTTAGAATTAATTACATTGTAATTAGTAATTGCCAGTTCTGAAATTTTTTTTTCTTTTTCATATTTAACTAAGTTACTTCTTATTTCACCTTTTTTATTTTTAAATACGCCATGACAAATAGCAAGATATGTTTTGTAAACTTTTCTTAACCTAAATAATGAAGTTAATATTTTTGCACTACTATAATTTTTAGCTATAATCATAACACCTGATGTTTCTTTGTCTAAACGATGAACTGAATAGGGTTTAGTATCTTTAAATACATTACTATTAGAAAAGATGTCTATCAAATTATTTTTTGATTTTGTTCCACCTTGCACAGAAATGCCGGCCTTTTTATTTATTACTATAAATTCATCATTATCTTCAATTAATGATTTCTCATTTTCATCCAAATTTTTTTTTGAAGGTGTATACTTGGTGTTTTTTATTGTTTTGAATTCATAATTGAAATTATAAAAACTTACTTCATCGCCAATTTTAAGTTTGTGGGAGGAGTTTGTTTTTTTTTTATTTAACTTGATTTTCCCTTTTCTAATTGATTTTTCTAATAATGATTGGGGATATTTACCTATATTATTTTTAATCCATCTATCTAAACGCATAGTTGCATGAATTGGTTTTATTTTATAAGACCTATTCATTTATCTTAGATTGGTTATGCAGGTATTTGTTTTCTGTTTTTATCTTCTGCTTTGGGGTCTTCTTTTTTTTTCTTTTTAAATTTTCTTTTAGCCTCAACATCTCTATCTACAAATTCTATAACTGCCATAGGTGATTTATCTCCATATCTATAACCAGCTTTAACTATTCTAGTATAACCACCAGCTCTTTTCTCATATCTTTTTGATAGGGTATTTAAGATTTTATTAGCGTTTGTTTTGTCTTGCAATTTAGAAATTAAAACTCTTGTGTTTGTTAAATTTTTTTTTTTTCCTAAAGTTATTAGCTTTTCTGCTTGAGGCTTTATGAGTTTTGCTTTTGGTAAAGTTGTTATAATTTGCTCGTATTTAATGAGCGAATTAAGCATATTTTTAATTAAAGCTTTTCTATGTTCTGATGTTCTATTAAGTTTTTTGTAACCTAATTTATGTCTCATTTTACATACTTTCTTCTAACTTTTTAGACAATTCAGCTATATTTTCAGGAGGCCAATTTGGTATTTCCATTCCAAGATATAAAGACATTCCATTTAAGATTTCTTTAATTTCATTTAAAGACTTCCTTCCAAAATTAGGAGTTCTTAGCATCTCACCTTCTGACTTTTGAACTAAATCTCCAATATAGATAATATTATCATTTTTTAAACAATTCATTGATCTAACTGAAAGTTCTAATTCATCGACTTTTCTTAAAAGGTTTCTGTTAAATTCTGGTTCTTTTGGAGCTTCAGAGATTTTGACTTCTTGTGGTTCATCAAAATTTACAAACATTGAAAGTTGATCTTGAAAGATTCTTGCTGAATAAGCTAGTGCATCCTCTGCAGATATCGATCCATTCGTTTCAACTTCCATAGTAAGTTTGTCGTAATCTAAAGCTTTACCTTCTCTTGCTGTACTCACAGAATATGAAACTTTTTTCACTGGACTGAATAAAGAGTCAATTGGTATAAGCCCTAATGGTGGTTCTTCTGGTTTATTTAAATCGGCAGAGACATATCCTTTCCCATTTCCAACTGACATCTCCATATGAAAGTTTGTATTTTCATCTAAGTTACAAATTACTAAATCTGGATTTAATATTTCTATTTCATTAACAGGTGTTATATTTGAAGCTTTTATGATGCCTGGACCTTTTGCATCTAAAATTAATTTTTTTGGTCCTTCAGAATTACTTTTTAGCGCCAAAGATTTTACGTTTAAAACAATGTCAGTTACATCCTCTCTAACACCTTTAATTGATGTAAATTCGTGAAGAACACCATCAATTTGAATAGATGTGACAGCTGTACCTCTAATGGAAGAAAGCAATATTCTTCTTAATGAGTTTCCTAAAGTTAAACCATAACCTTTCTCTAACGGTTCGGCAACAATCTTAGCGTAAGATTTATCATCACTAAGGTTAACATCTATCTTACCAGGTTTAATTAGTGACTTCCAATTCTTTATATTTACTTCTGTGTTTTCCATTAAACTCTCCTTTTTTTTGGTGGCCTTGTTCCGTTGTGGGGCATTGGTGTTGTGTCTTTAATTGATAAAATTTTAAAACCTCTCGCTTGTAATGCTCTTAAAGCTGTTTCTCTACCAGAGCCAGGGCCCTTAATTTCAACTGTTAATGTTTTCATTCCATATTCTAATGCTTTAGTTGCAGCAGAGTCTGCGGCTATTTGTGCTGCATAAGGTGTAGATTTTCTTGACCCTTTAAAACCTTTCTGTCCTGCAGATGACCATGAGATTATATTTCCTTGGGTGTCTGCTATTGAAATTATAGTATTATTAAAACTAGATTGCACGTATGCTATACCGTTAGGTATATTTTTTTTAATTTTTTTTTTTTTTGAGTAAGAACTTTTTTTTATTTCTTTTTGTTCTTTATTTTCATTTTTATTTTCAGTTTCTTTAATTTTTGCCATAAACTATTTTTTTAATGGTGTTAATTTTTTACCAGCTATTGCTATAGCTTTACCTTTTCTAGTTCTTGCATTACATCGAGTCCTTTGACCACGAACTGGTAGTTTTTTTTTATGTCTCGAGCCTCTATAACAAGCCAAATCAATCAATCTTTTAATACTCATTGAGTTTTCTCTTCTCAAGTCTCCTTCAACAGAAAAATGTTTATCGATATATTCTCTTATCTTTAAAATTTGATCATCAGTTAATTGATTAACTCTAGTAGGTTTTGTAATATTTAAATCATTACAAATTTGTTTAGAAAATCTATCACCAATTCCATATATGTAGGTTAGGCCTACTTGGACAATCTTATTTTGTGGAATGTTTACACCTGCGATACGAGCCATAATTAAGTGATAAAATCTAGCCTTTTATATAAGAAGTTAATTTAATGTCAACTTTTAAACCCCCAAAATATCGTTGATTTTACTAGTAATTTCAGTGATTTTTAACGCACCATCAATTTCATTAAAATTAGGTTTAGAAGAGTAATATTCTAAAACTGGTTTTGTTGTTAACATATAAGTATCATATCTTTTTAAAGTAGTATTTAAATCATCATCAGATCTTTTTTCAATAATTTTTCTTTTTTTGATTCTTTGTACTATTGTCTCTTTGTTTACGTTTAAGAAAAAAATAAAATCTATTTTTTGATTACTCGATTCTAATAATAAGTCTAGATTTTTTGCTTGCTCTAGTGTTCTTGGATAGCCATCAAAAATAAGTTTATTTTTTTTTTTTGGATCAAAAACAATTTTTCTCATAAGATTGTTTACAATATCATCGTCAACAAATTTACCTTCGTTCATATAATCAATTATTTTCTTTCCTATATCACTTTCTTTTTTAATTTCTTCTCTTAACATATCGCCTGTGGATACCTGAAAATTATTCAATTTTTTTTCTAGATTTTTTGCTTGTGTTCCTTTCCCTGCACCAGGGGGACCAAATAATATAATATTCACTTTTATTTACCGAATTTAGTTTTTTTTATTAATTGTTCATACTGTGCACTCATTAATCTAGTTTGAATTTGTGTAACAGTATCTATAGCAACAACAACAACAATTAAAATTGATGCGCCACCTAAATAAAAAGGTATTGGATATTTAGAAATTAAAAATTCAGGCATCAAACATACTAATGTTAAATATAAAGCTCCGATAGTTGTTAATCTTGTTAAAATTTGTTCTATGTATATTGCCGTGCTTTCACCAGGTCTAATACCAGGTACAAAGCCACCATATTTTCTAAGATTTTCTGCAGTCTCAACTGGATTAAATGTAATCGAAGTATAAAAAAAAGTAAAAAAAATAATACCAGCTGCATAAAGTAGCATATATAAAGGTTGACCCTGGGTGAAATAAGATGCAAATGATGTAACTGTATCATTTGATGAAAAATTAAAATTTGACATCGTGACGGGTAAAAGTAACAAAGCGGATGCAAATATTGCAGGTATAACCCCTGCTGTATTAATTTTTAAAGGTAAATGAGATGACTCTCCACCATACATCTTATTTCCCATCTGTCTTTTAGGATAATTAATTAGTATTTTTCTGAGAGCTCTTTCCATAAAGACTACAAACATGATTGTTGCAATCAATAATACAAATATAAATATTATCATTACCGTTGAAATCGCTCCAGTCCTTCCTAGCTCAAATGTTGTAACTAATGCACGTGGTATCTCTGCAACAATACCTGAAAATATAATTAAAGAAATTCCATTACCTATACCTCTTTGCGTTATTTGTTCACCTAACCACATAAGAAAAACAGTTCCTGCAACAATTGTAGTAACTGTTGAAATTTTAAAAAAAATTCCTGGATTAATTACTAGACCAGCCGAAGCTTCTAGACCTACAGAAAGACCATATCCTTGGATAGTAGCAAGCAATACAGTTCCGTATCTAGTAATTTGAGTAATCTTTTTTCTTCCAATTTCGCCTTGACTCTTTAAATTTTTAAAATAATCAGAAACACCTGTTAATAATTGAACAATAATAGCTGAAGATATGTATGGCATAATTCCAAGAGCAAAAATTGCCATTCTGCTTACTGCACCTCCAGCAAAAACATTAAACATTCCTAATAGGCCTTTTTGATTGCCTTCCATCATTATTTTTAATTGATCAGGATCTATTCCTGGTAAAGGAACAAAAGTACCAAATCTATATATAGCTAAAATTAAAATTGTGAAAATTATACGATTTTTTAGATCTCCAGATTGGGCGATTGAACTCATGTTAAATTACTTATTAATAATTTTGATAATTGAGCCTGATTTTTCTAATTTAGCTTTTGCAGATTTAGATAGATAATTAACTTCAAGATTTAATTTTTCTTTTATTTCACCCTTACCAAGAACTTTAAGTTTTTTAAATTTTTTTTTGACTATATTTAGTTTTTTTAAAAGAGCTAAATCAATTTTGTCTGTATTTTTAATTTTTTTTGATTGTATAAAAGACTGAATTTCAGCTAGGTTTAATGAACCTGTCTTTTTTTTGCCAATAATATTAAAACCTCTTTTAGGTAATCTTCTATATAGAGGCATTTGACCTCCCTCAAAACTTTTTATAGCAACACCAGATCTTGATTTTTGTCCTTTAACTCCTCTACCAGATGTTTTGCCTTTGCCAGATCCAATTCCTCTTCCAACTCTTATTTTTTTTTGTTTAATTTTTTTTAAATTATTTAACATTTATCCTCTTTTCTCTATTATCTCTGAAATTTTTTTATTTCTAATAATGGAGATTTGTTTAGGTGAATTTTGTCTTTTTAAAGCTTTTAAACAAGCTCTTATTACGTTATGTGGATTAGCTGTTCCTAAAGATTTCGCAACAACATCTCTTATACCTAAAACTTCACAAACAGCTCTAACGGGTCCTCCAGCTATAATTCCAGTGCCTTTAGGCGCAGCTCTCATCTTAATTCTACCAGCACCATCCTTTCCAAATATATCATGATGGATTGTTCTACCTTCTCTTAGTGGTATTTGTACTAAATTTCGTCTAGCTAATTCATTTGCCTTTTTAATTGCATCAGGTACTTGTTTTGCCTTAGCATGAGCTATACCGATTTTTCCATTTTGATTTCCAACTACCACTAAAGCTGAAAATCCAAATCTTCTTCCACCTTTTACAACTTTGGTTATTCTATTAACGTGAACTAATTTTTCTATAAAATCATCTTTTTGCATTTAAAATTCCATTCCATTTTTTCTTAAAGTTTCTGCAAACACTTTAACTCTACCGTGATATTTTAATTTACCTCTATCAAAGTAAATTTTCTTTATGTTCTTGTCTAAAGCTTTTTTAGCTAATTTTTCTGCAACAATTTTAGAAGTTGATATTTTATTTATTTTAGCACCACTTTTAATCTCTTTTTCGATTGAAGAGGCTGATAACAAAGTCTTATTATTCATATCATCAATAATTTGAGCTGAAAAGTTTTTCAAACTTCTTGAAACACTTAATCTATACCTATCTTTTCCTGCGTTTCTTTTAAGCTTGTTTCTAATTCTGAATTTTTTTCTTTGAATAGTGTTCAATTTCATTATTTCTTTTTTCCTTCTTTTTTTAGAACATATTGACCTTTTTCTCTTATTCCTTTTCCTTTGTAAGGTTCTGGTGGTCTAAAAGATTTTATCTGTGAGGCTGTCATACCAACTTTTTGTTTATTCATGCCTGAAATCTTTATTGTAGTTTGTTTTTCAACAGCAATTTTAATATCACTTGGTATATCAAAATTGATATCATGACTAAAACCTAGCTGAAGGTTTAATTGATTTCCTTTTAAAGTAGCTCTATATCCCACACCATTTAATTCAAGAATTTTTTCAAACCCTACACTTGATCCTATAATAGCATTATTTATTAAACTTCTATTCATTCCCCAAAGTCTTTTAGTTGTATCGTCTAATTTTTTTGGTTTAATAGATATATCTTTTCCTTCATTCACTTTTAAATCGAAAACATCTAAATTAATTTTTACAGACTGTTTTCCTAAAGGACCTTCTATATTTATATCAGAACCTGAAAGTATCACTTTTACTTTTTCAGGTATTGAGATATTTATTTTTCCTATTTTAGACATTAAAAAACCTTACAAATTACTTCTCCGCCAATTTTTTGCTTTCTTGCCTCAATATCCGTCATCACACCTTTTGGTGTTGAAACAATTGCAATACCAAGACCATTATTTATTTTTGGTAAACTTTCTGCACTAGAAAATATTCTTCTACCAGGTCTTGAAACTCTTTCGATTACGGAAATAACTGGGGAACCTGAATTATATTTTAAATCTATTGTTAAAATATTTTTATTATCATTATTTGCTACATTAAAATTATTTATATAACCCTCGTTTTTTAAAACATCAGCTATTTTAGCTTTAAAATTTGATGATGGCATTTCTACTTTTTTATGATTTCTCATCTGTGAATTTTTAATTCTAGTTAACATATCTCCTATTGGATCACTTAAACTCATAATATACCCTTTCTACCAACTTGATTTTACCATTCCTGGAATTTTGCCTTGTAGACCCAATTGTCTTAAAGCAATTCTAGAAATTTTTAGTTTTCTATATACACCATGTGGTCTGCCAGTAATCTGACATCTATTTCTAACTCTATTTTTTGCAGAGTTCCTTGGTAATTTAGACAATTTTTGTTGTGCTTTAAACCTTTCCTCTAAAGTTAATTTTTTATTCATTATTATTTTTTTTAATTTTTCTCTTTTTTTAAAAAATTTGTCTGAAAGTTTGATCCTTCTGTTATTTTTATTTACTGAACTTAGTTTTGCCATTAGTTACTCCTTTCAGCTCTGAATGGAAAATTAAATTTTTTTAATAATTCCAAACTATGTTCATTAGAAATTGATCTTATAACAATTGAAATATCCAGACCTCTAATTTTATCTACTTTATCAAAATTAACCTCAGGAAAGATTATATGTTCTTTCACACCAAAAGTATAATTGCCAAATCTATCAAAACCATTTAATGATAACCCTCTAAAGTCTTTAATACGTGGTAAAGCAATATTCACAAGTCTATCAATAAATTCATACATTTTATTTTTTCTTAGAGTTACTTTTAAACCAGCTTTAGTATCTTTTCTCGTTTTAAAGTTTGAAATAGATTTTTTAAACTTAGTCATGACAGGCTTTTGACCAGTAATTTTGGATAAATCCTCTTCACAGGATTTCATAATTTTGCTATCGTTACCATCTATACCTAGTCCCATGTTTATCACAATTTTTTCTAGTTCTGGGGACATGTTCAGATTTTTAAAACCATACTTCTCTTTAAGAGAATTTTTGATTTCATTTTTATATAGCTCTTTTAATCTTGGTATCATTTTTGTTTACCAGTTTCTTTTTTATTTTCTTTTTTTAAAATAACAACATTTGAAACATGTATAAAATTTTCTTTTTCAAATATTCCACCTTTTTTATCTTTTGTAGTTTTTACATGTTTTTTTATCATGTTTGCACCTTTAACTTTAATTCTGTCATTGTTCACATCTACTTCGATTACCTCACCAGTTTTATTTTTATCTTTACCTGTTAATATTTTTACATCTGATCCTTTTTTAATCATTTAAATTACCTCCGGTGCTAGCGATATTATTTTCATTTGTCCTCTACTTCTTAGTTCTCTAGTGACAGGTCCAAATATTCTGGTACCGATTGGTTCACCTTTATCATCAGTTAATACAGCCGCATTATTATCAAATTTTACTTTTGACCCATCATCTCTATGAATTCCTTTTTTAACTCTTACGACTACAGCTTTATGAACAGAGCCCTTTTTAACTTTTCCTTTTGGTATGGCTTCCTTAACAGCTACAACGATTGTATCACCAATGCTTGCATATCTTCTTTTAGAACCTCCTAGAACCTTTATGCATTCTATTCTTTTAGCACCAGTATTGTCTGCTACATTCAGCTCTGTTTGAACTTGTATCACTTGTTGTCCTCCATAACTTGAAATTTTTTTGTCTTTGAATAAGGTCTGCACTCTATAATTTTTACTTTATCACCATTTTTAAATTTATTATTTTCATCATGGGCACTAAATTTTTTCTTAACTTTAATTACTTTTTTAAATAAAGGATGTTGATATTTTCGCTCAACCAGAACAGTAATTGTTTTATTTGGTTTGTTGCTTACAACTATTCCACTTAGAATTTTTTTAGGCATTGTTTTTCCTTTCTATAAAAGTTAGTAATTTTGCTATAGTTTTTTTAATTTGGTTAAATTTTGAAGTGTTAGTAAGCTGTCCGTTTATTTGTTGGAATCTTAAATTAAATAAATCTTTTTTATTTTTTTCCAAATCTTTTTTAGCTTTATCTAAAGTTAGTTTTTTAAATTCACTTTTTTTCATTAAGAAAATCTCCTAATAAATTTTGTTTTAATAGGTAGTTTTGCAGAAGCTTTATAAAGTGCTTCTTTAGCAATTTGCTCTGAAACGCCATCTACCTCAAATAAAATCCTACCTGGTTTAACCCTACAAGCCCAGAACTCTGGTGATCCTTTTCCTTTACCCATTCTAACTTCTGTGGGTTTTTTTGATACAGGTATATTAGGGAAAACTCTAGTCCATACTCTTCCCTGTCTTTTCATATGTCTCGTTAATGCAACTCTAGCTGCCTCTATTTGTTTCGATATAACTCTGTCTGGTTGCAAAGCTTTAAGACCAAACGAGCCATAATTCATAATATTACATCTTGATGCATTTCCATGAATTCTTCCTTTGTGCGCTTTTCTAAATTTTGTTCTAGTTGGCTGTAGCATAATTATTTTTTATTTGTCTCCTGACTAAATTCTTTTGAGAATATTTCTCCTTTATAAATCCATACTTTAATACCTATAATGCCATAAGTTGTTAAGGCTTCTGATTCAGCATAATCAATGTCGGCTCTAAGTGTATGTGAAGGTATACTACCCTCTCTTAACCATTCTGTTCTTGCAATCTCATTTCCACCCAATCTTCCACTAACAGAAACCTTTATACCCTTTGCACCAAGTCTTAAAGCAGATTGCATAGCTCTTTTCATAGCTCGTCTATAGGACACTCTTTTTACTAGTTGCTGTGCTATATTCTCAGCTACTAAAAAACTGTTGGTTTCTGGTTTTTTTACTTCTTTAATATTTAAATTAACCTCGTTAGTAGTCAAAGCTGAAAGTTTATTTTTAATTTTCTCTATATCACTTCCTTTTTTTCCAATAACAAAACCTGGTCTTGATGTGTAAATTGTGACAAAACATTTTTTAGAAGTTCTTTCAATCATCACTTTGGATACGCCGGAATTAATTACATTTTTTTTTATGTAATCTCTTATTTTAAAATCTTCAATTAAGAACCTTCCAAAGTCTTTTTTCTTGGCATACCAAACAGAGTCCCATCCTCTATTAACGCCAAGTCTGTAACCAACTGGATTAACCTTTTGACCCATGTTTCTCCTTTTGGTTAAGTTTTTGTTCCCATAATATAATAGTTAAATTTGAGTAAGGTTTTATTATTGGAGCTGCTCTACCTTTGGCTCTTGGTCTGAATCTCTTCATTATCACTTGTTTTCCACAGTAGGCTTCTTTTATAACAAGTTTATCTATATCGTATTGATAATTATTTTCTGCATTAGCAATTGCTGAAGCAAGAGTTTTTTTTACATCGCCACATATTCTCTTATTTGAAAATTCAAGATCTCTTAATGCAAAATCTACTTTTTTTCCAACAAGTGCTTTTAAAATTGGTTTCAGTTTCCTAGTGCTTGACCTAACGTTCTTGTTTACAGATCTTACCAAATTTTGTTCGTTATTTTTCTTTGTTTTACTCATATATTATTTTTTATCTTTTGTGACTTCCTCTTTAGCTTTTTTATCTGCTGGTGTATGTCCAAAAAATTGTCTTGTTGGTGCAAATTCTCCAAATTTATGACCAACCATATCCTCTGATACTGTTAGTGGAATAAATTTTTTACCGTTATATATTAGAAAACTTAATCCTATAAAGTCTGGTATTATAGTCGATTTTCTTGACCATGTTTTTATAGGTTTTTTATTAGTTTCATTTTTTTGTTTTTCAGCTTTTTTAATTAAGCTTTCTTCAACAAATGGACCTTTCCAGACTGATCTAGCCATAAATTATCCCTTCTTCTTCTTTCTTCTTCTAATTATATATTTATCTGTTCTTTTATTATCTCTTGTTTTTAATCCTTTAGCAGATTGTCCCGTTCTTGATACTGGATGCCTTCCACCAGCAGTTTTTCCTTCACCTCCACCATGAGGATGATCAACTGGGTTCATTACAACACCTCTTGTATGAGGTCTTCTACCCAACCATCTTGATCTACCAGCTTTACCTATTTTAATGTTTTTTTGATCAGGGTTTGACAGAACACCTATTGTAGCCAATGATCTGGAGTCAATTTTTCTGATTTCACCAGAAGCCATTTTTATTATTGAATAATTTCCATCTGTACCAGAAATTGATACTGAGGTACCGGCTGACCGTGCTATTTTTCCTCCTCCACCAGGATTTATTTCTACATTATGTATATCAATACCAACTGGTATTTCAGACAATGGTAGACAGTTACCAATTTTGACTTCCGAGTCCTCTCCATTTGATATTTTATCTCCAATATTTATTCCCTGTGGAGCTAAATAATAATATTTTTCACCATCATCAAATTTTACTAACATTATATGACAAGATCTATTTGGATCGTATTCGATTCTTTCTACCTCACCCTTTAATCCTTTCTTTTTTCTATAAAAATCTATTATTCTATATTTTTGTTTATGACCACCACCAATATTTCTAGCCGTAATTCTCCCTTGATTATTTCTTCCACTTGAGGAGTATTTTACAGAAGTAAGAGGTTTGTAAGGTTTGCCTTTCCAAACTTTACTTCTATCAACTAGAATTGTTCCTCTAGTAGATTTTGTATAAGGTTTGAATGTTTTTAAACTCATTATATTCCTGTTGTTAAATCAATGCTCTGTCCCTTTTTTAGGGTAACGATTGCCTTTTTGTAGCCTTTAATTTTTACAGTCCTTCCTCTCGTAAACTTAGTTCTGTTTTTTTTATTAATAATATTTATTTTTGTAACATTAACCTTAAATATTTTTTCTATATTTTTTTTAAGGCTCTTTTTATTTGCGGTGTCAATAACTTTAAAAACAACTTTATTAAATGACGATAAATTAGTAGATTTTTCAGTTATTACTGGACCAACAATTGTGTCATATAAATTTATTTTACCCATTTAATTATACCTTTTTTCTAGTTCTTTTAATGAACTCTCAGTAAATATTATTTTTTTATATTTAACTATATCAAATGCACTAAAATGATTTACATCAGTGCATTTTACATTTGGAATATTCCTAACAGCTTTATCAATATTGTTTTTTGATGATTTATCTAAAATAAGAATACTATCTACAGCATGAAATTTTTTTAAAATTAAGTTCATTTCTTTAGTTTTTTTGATTTCTTTTGAAAAATCATTAAATATAATTAAATCATTCAATTTATGTTTTTTTGTTAATATTGAAGCAATACTTAATCTTTTTTCATTTTTATTTAACTTTCTTTTTTTATATTTAGTCTCACCTTTTGGACCATGAGCCACACCTCCGCCAACAAATATTGGGGCCTTTCTACTCGCGTGTCTAGCATTACCTGTACCCTTTTGAGCATAAATTTTGGATGTGGATCCAATAATCTCATTCTTTTGTTTTGTTTTTGATTTTCTACCTTTGTAATTTGAATTGGTTTTATATATTACTTCACTAATTAAAGTTTCATTAATTTTTGAGGAAAAAATATTATCTTTGACCTCAATTGAGGTTTTTTTTCCATCTATACTTAACTTATCTATCTTCATTTATTTCTTCTTTTTCTCAGGTATTTTTTTTAATTTTTCAATTTTCTCAATTTTTTCAGCCATTGTAAGTTTTCTTACATTTTTAACTGACTCTCTTACTACCACTTGAGTATTTTTTGAACCTGGTATAGATCCTTTTAAATATAATAAATTATTTTCTGGATCAGATTTAATTATTTCAATATTTTGCATTGTTCTTATTTTGTCACCCATATGACCTGCCATCTTTTTATTTTTAAATACTTTGCCTGGATCTTGGTTTTGACCTGTTGATCCATGTGCTCTGTGTGATATTGAAACCCCGTGTGATGCTCTTAAACCAGCAAAGTTATGTCTTTTCATTGCCCCTGCAAAACCTTTTCCAATTGTTTTTGATTTAATGTCTACAAATTTTGTATCTTTGAATATTTCTATACCGATCTCATTTCCTTCTTTAAAATTTTCTAAACTTTTAACCCTAAATTCTTTTAATACTTTTTTTGGCTCTGTATTTTTTTTTGCAAAATATCCTTTCATTTGCTTTGATAGTTTTGAGTTTTTTATTTTTCCAAAACCTATTTGAACAGCGTTGTATCCATTTTTTTCCTTTGATATTAGGTTTATTACTCTACCAGTATCAAATTTAATTACAGTTACAGGAACGGAATGTCCTGATTTATAGAATTCTCTAGTCATACCAATTTTTTTACCAATTAAGCCAATTTCAATCATTAAATTTTAATCTCCACATCTACACCTGAGGCAAGATCTAGTTTCATTAATGCCTCAACAGTTTGAGGTGTAGGTTCAATTATATCTATTAGTCTTTTGTGTGTTCTAGTTTCAAATTGTTCTCTACTTTTTTTATCAATATGTGGAGAACGTAATACTGTATATCTCTCAATTTTAGTCGGGAGTGGAATTGGCCCTTTTATATTAGCTCCAGTTCTTTTTACTGTATTGACAATTTCCTCAGTGGACTGGTCTAAAACCTTATTATCGTATGCTCTTAGTTTAATTCTTATGTTTTGTTTTTCCATTTATTAAGATCCCGTTTTTTTAGTTACTTCATCTTGAACATTTTGAGGAACTTTATCGTAATGATCAAAGAACATCGAATACTGCGCTCTACCTTGAGACATGGATCTTAAAGCGTTGATGTAACCAAACATGTTTGCCAGTGGAACCATCGCTGTAATGACTGTTGCATTACCTCTCTGTTCTTGAGTATTTATTTGACCTCTTCTACTATTTAGGTCTCCAATAACATCTCCCATATAATCTTCTGGAGTAACAACTTCAACTCTCATAATAGGTTCTAATAATTTTAATGTTGCTCTATTGCATGCCTCTTTAAAACATTGTCTTGATGCTAATTCAAAAGCCAACACACTTGAATCAACATCATGATGTAACCCATCTAAAATAGTTACCTTGTAATCAATTATTGGAAAACCTGCTAAAATTCCTGAATCTGAAACACTTTCTATTCCTTTTTCAACTCCTGGAATAAATTCTTTTGGAATTGCTCCACCTTTAATTTTGCTTTCAACTTCTCTACCCTTTCCTGGTTCTAAAGGTTCTATCGATAGTTTTACCCTTGCAAATTGTCCAGCCCCACCACTTTGTTTTTTATGGGTGTAATCAAATTCAGAACTTTTTAAAATTGTTTCTCTATAAGCAACTTGTGGAGCGCCAATATTTGCTTCCACTTTAAATTCTCTTTTCATTCTATCAACTATAATATCTAAATGTAGCTCACCCATACCCTTTATTATAGTTTGTCCAGACTCCTCATCTGAAGTAACTCGAAACGATGGATCCTCTTTTGCCAATCTGCCTAATGCTTCTCCCATTTTTTCTTGATCACCTTTAGTTTTTGGTTCTACGGCTATTTCTATTACTGGATCAGGAAATTCCATTGGCTCCAGTAATACCGGACTATCTTCATTTGCAAGAGTATGTCCTGTGATTGTATATTTTAAGCCTGCCAAAGCGACTATATCCCCAGCGTTTGCCTCTTTTATATCTTCCCTTGAGTTAGCGTGCATTAACAACATTCTGCCAACTCTCTCCTCTTTATCTTTAGATGTATTGTAAATTCCAGTTCCAGACTTTACTGTTCCAGAATAAATTCTTATAAAAGTTAGAGATCCAACAAAAGGATCATTTGCAACTTTAAACGCCAAAGCAGAAAAAGGTGCATTATCCTCAAATTTCATTTCTACAACATCCTCGGAGTTTGGTTTAGTTCCATTGATTGAACCAATATCTACAGGACTCGGTAAATAATCTACTACTGCATCTAATAAGGGCTGTACTCCTTTATTTTTAAAAGCTGATCCTGTTAAAACAGGAACAAAATTAAAACTTAAACAGCCTTTCCTTATGCATTTTTTTAGATCCTCATTTTTTATTTCATCTCCATTTAAATAACTTTCCATAAGTTTTTCATCTTGCTCAACAGCTGTCTCAACTAATTCTTGTCTGTATTTATCTGTGATTTCTTTTAGATCAGCAGGGATATCTTGTTCTTCCCAGGCAGCACCTAGATCCTCATTTTTCCATACAATTGCTTTCATCTTTACTAGGTCAACCACACCTTGAAGTGAAGCTTCAATACCAATTGGAATTTGCATAACCAAAGGTTTAGCTCCTAACCTATCTTTAATCATATCAACACATCTAAAGAAATCTGCTCCAGTTCTATCAAGTTTATTTACAAAACATATTCTTGGTACTTTATATTTGTCTGCCTGTCTCCATACTGTCTCTGATTGAGGTTCAACACCTGCGACTCCGTCAAAAACAGCAACTGCACCATCTAGTACTTTTAGAGATCTCTCAACTTCAATTGTAAAATCTACATGACCTGGTGTGTCGATGATATTAATTCTATGATCTTTCCAAAAACAAGTAGTTGCAGCAGAAGTAATTGTGATTCCTCTTTCTTGTTCCTGTTCCATCCAATCCATAGTTGCAGCACCATCATGCACCTCACCAATTTTATGACTCTTTCCAGTATAGTATAAAATTCTTTCAGTCGTTGTTGTTTTGCCAGCATCGATATGTGCCATGATGCCGATATTTCTATATTTATCTAAATTGTGTGTTCGTGCCATTTAATATTACCATCTAAAATGTGCAAAAGCTTTGTTAGACTCTGCCATTTTATGAGTGTCCTCTTTTTTTTTAATTGCTGATCCTCTATTTTGATATGCATCAAAAATTTCATTAAAAATTTTATCTGACATTTTTTTATCTTTTCTTTTTCTTGATGCATCTATCAACCATCTAATTGCCAAAGCTTGTGATCTTTTCGATTTTACTTCAACTGGTACTTGGTAAGTCGCTCCTCCCACTCTTCTTGATCGAACTTCAACGGTTGGTTTTATATTTGTAATTGCTTGATTAAAAATTGTTATAGGTTCATCTTTAGATTTAGATTTAATTTTTTCAATAGCATCATACACAATTTTTTCTGCGATGGTTTTTTTTCCATCATACATAAGAGAATTTATTAATTTTGGAATTATTGGAGATTTATATCTTGAGTCTAATGAAATATTTTTTTTTGAAGAGCTTTTTTTACGAGACATGATTATTTACCTTTTTTTGCACCGTATTTGGATCTTTGCTGTTTTCTTGCTGTTACACCTTGCGTATCTAAGTTACCTCTTAAGATATGATATCTAACACCAGGTAAATCTTTTACTCTTCCACCTCTAATAAGAACAACTGAGTGTTCTTGTAAATTATGACCTTCTCCAGGTATATACGAAGTAACCTCGTGTCCATTAGATAATCTTACTCTCGCTACTTTTCTTAGTGCAGAATTTGGCTTCTTGGGTGTTGTTGTATAAACTTTTAAACAAACACCTCTTTTTTGAGGAGATTTTTCAAGCGCAGGAACTCTGTCTCTAGCCTTTGGTCTAGTCCTTTTTTTTTTTAACAATTGGTTTATCGTTGGCATAATATAATAGTGATTAAGGAAGAAATTAAAGTAGTCTAATGTCTGTGGTCGCGTTTAGTACCTAAATAGTACTACTATCCAACCAAAATCTTGGAGAAAATACTATAGTTTTTGAATTTGTCAAATTAAAACAATTAAAATAACGCTCTATTATTATGGATTTGCAGGGGTTTCTGCTTGTTCGACTTTTTCTTGCTCAGATAAAAATTTTTGATCATCTTCTAGAGCTTTTTTATTCCATTTATTTTTAATTGAGCCTGTTCCTGCTGGAACTAATCTTCCTACAATTACGTTTTCTTTTAATCCAGCTAATGTATCAACTTTTCCTTTTATTGCAGCATCTGTAAGAACTCTGGTTGTTTCTTGAAAAGAGGCAGCTGATATAAACGACTCTGTTTGTAAAGAAGCTTTTGTAATTCCCATTAATACTCTCTCTCCAACAGCAGGTTTTTTTCCATTTTTAACTAATTCTTCATTCACATTTTCTAATCTAAACCTATCTATTATTTCACCTGGTAGATATTCTGAATCACCAGAGTTTTTAATTTCAACTTTTTTAAGCATTTGTCTCAAAATTGTCTCGATATGTTTATCATTAATTATAACACCTTGTAATCTATAAACTTCTTGAACTTGATTAACAAAATACTCAGTTAGCTCTTTTATGCCAAGAATTCTTAATATATCATGCGGTAATGGTTGTCCATCTAGTAGATATTCTCCCTTTTTAATCTCTTCACCAGGATTAAAATTGATATGTTTTCCTTTTGGTATTAGATAATTTGATGTTTCGCCAGAGTCAGAAACAATTGAAACTTTTTGTTTTCCTCTCACTTCTTTTCCAAACATAACTTTACCATCGTTTTCGGCTATGATAGCGCTATCTTTGGCTTTCCTTGCTTCAAATAACTCAGCTACTCGTGGTAATCCACCAGTAATGTCTTTTGTCTTTGAGGTTTCTTTTGGTAATCTTGCAATTACATCACCGGCGCTAATTTTTTGTCCATCTTTTACAGATAAAATAGAGTCAGGAACTAAATAATACCTAGCTTCATTATCATCCGCCTTTTTAACGACATTACCTTTTTCATCTCTTAGAGTAATTCTTGGTTTGAGTTCAGTATTTTTGGATTGTGATCTCCAGTCAATAACTGATTTTGATGATATTCCTGTTGTGTCATCTTGAGTTTCAGAAAGTGAAACTCCGTCAATTAAATCAACAAAATTAACTATACCACTTTTTTCAGCAATAACTGGTGTTGTATAAGGATCCCACTCACAAACTTTTGAATTCTTTTTAACTTTATCACCATTTTTAAAAAAAAGTTTTGAACCATAAGGAACTTTATAGATCGCTATCTGCATACCTTTCTCATCTTCTAAAGATATTTGTGTATTTCTTCCCATAACTATCTGATTTTTTTTAGAGTCTTCTAATAAATTTGTATTGATTATTTTTAATAATCCATCATTTTTAACTACAATTTGAGAATCTTGTTTAATTTGAGCTGTACCTCCAACGTGAAATGTTCTCATCGTTAACTGCGTACCAGGTTCACCAATGGATTGGGCAGAAATCATTCCGATTGCCTCTCCAACATTTACCATGTGACCTCTAGAAAGATCTCTTCCATAAGACATTGCACAAACACCTTCTTTTGATCCACAAGTTATAACTGAGTATACATTAATAGCTTTTACACCAGCTGAATCAATTTTTTCACATCCCGCCTCATCAATCATTTCACCTTTTTTAATTATTACTTCACCAGATATTGGATTTTTGACATTATCAGCAACTACTCTTCCAAGTGCTCTTTCTGATAAACTGACAATAATATTTCCACCTTCAATTATTTCAGATAAAGTAATACTTCCTTTACTTTTACAATCACAATCTTTTTTTGTAATTGTTAAATCCTGAGCAACATCACATAATCTTCTTGTTAAATAACCTGAGTTGGCTGTTTTTAATGCAGTATCTGCTAGACCTTTTCTAGCACCGTGTGTAGAGTTGAAATATTCAAGCGCTGTTAGGCCTTCTTTAAAATTAGATGTGATCGGTGACTCAATAATTTCACCAGATGGTTTTGCTATCAATCCTCTCATTCCTGCTAACTGTTTCATTTGAGCTGCAGAACCTCTGGCACCCGAATCCGCCATCATAAATACAGAATTTATATTAAGTCCTTCATCAGTTTTTTCCGTAGCCGATATACCTTTCATCATCTCAGATGCAACTTTGTCTGTACATTTTGACCATGCATCGACAACTTTATTATATTTTTCCCCTCTTGTAATTAAACCCTCTGAATATTGATTTTCATAGTCTTTTATTAATTTTTTTGTTTCCTCTATTAATGACTCTTTGCTATTTGGGATAATCAAATCATCTTTACCAAAAGATATTCCTGCTTTAAAAGCATGCTTAAATCCTAGGTCTTTAAGTTTATCGCAAAATATAACTGTGCTTTTTTGGCCAGTAAATCTGAAAACAATATCTATTATTTCAGAAACAACTTTTTTTGGAAGTATTCTATCGATTAAACTGAAAGTTAAGTCTTTATCTTTAGGTAATAGATTGGCTAATAAGAATCTTCCAGCTGTACTTGTATGTTTTTCGATTTTAATTTTTCCATTTTCATCAACAGTTTCAAATCTAGATATAATCCTTGAATGAATTTTTATACTGCCAGACTCTAAAGCTTGTTCAATTTCAGAATTATTCACAAAATAACCTTCAACTTTTTTTTCTTGGTATGGTGGTAAAGACAAATAATAAATTCCTAATATCATATCTTGACTAGGCACAATTATAGGTTTTCCATTAGATGGACTTAAAATGTTATTTGTTGACATCATTAACACTCTTGCCTCAAGTTGCGCCTCTAAACTTAAAGGTATGTGTACGGCCATCTGATCACCATCAAAGTCAGCATTAAAAGCTGCACAGGTTAATGGATGTAATTCAATAGCATCTCCCTCTATTAACTTAGGCTCAAAAGCTTGAACACCAAGTCTGTGTAATGTTGGAGCTCTATTAAGTATAACAGGATGTTCTCTAACAATAAGTTCTAATGCATCCCAAACAGCATTAGTCTCTCTTTCCACTAATTTTTTTGCTTGTTTAATTGTTGAGGCTAAACCTAATTTATTTAATCTTGCATATAAAAAAGGTTTAAATAATTCTAATGCCATTTTTTTTGGTAAACCGCACTCATGTAATTTTAGATCAGGGCCGACTACGATTACTGATCTACCAGAGTAATCAACTCTTTTTCCAAGTAGATTTTGTCTAAACCTACCTTGTTTACCTTTTAACATTTCAGCTAAGGATTTTAATGGTCTTTTACCGGTGCCAGTTATTACTCTACCTCTTCTTCCATTATCAAAAAGAGCGTCAACTGACTCTTGTAACATTCTTTTCTCATTTCTAACTATTATATCTGGAGCTTTTAAATCCATTAATCTTTTTAAACGATTATTTCTATTTATAACTCTTCTATATAGATCGTTTAAATCAGATGTAGCAAATCTACCTCCATCTAAAGGTACTAACGGTCTCAATTCAGGTGGGATAACTGGAATTACAGTTAAAATCATCCACTCTGGCTTATTTCCAGTTTTAATAAATGAATCTATGAGCTTCAAACGTTTAATTGATCTTTCTTCAGAAACTTTTGATTTTGTCTCATTAATAGTTTTAACCAATAATTCTTTTTCCTTTTCAAGATCAATTGATTTTAAAATTTCTAAAATCGCCTCAGCACCGATACCAGCTGTAAATGCTTCGTCACCGAATTCATCTTGATATTTAATTAATTCCTCTTCAGACAATAACTGATTTTTTTTAAGGCCAGTTAATCCAGGTTCTATAACTATGAAATTTTCGAAATACAAAACTCTTTCAACTTCTTTTAGTTTCATGTCAATAGCTAGTGATATTCTGCTTGGTAGTGACTTTAAAAACCATATATGTGCAACTGGTGTTGCTAGATTAATATGACCCATTCTTTCACGTCTGACATTAGATTTGGTTACCTCTACGCCACATTTTTCACAAATTATACCTCTAAATTTCATTCTTTTGTATTTGCCACATAAACACTCGTAATCTTTTATTGGACCAAAAATTCTCGCACAAAATAAACCATCTTTTTCAGGTCTGAAAGTTCTATAATTTATAGTTTCAGGTTTTTTAATTTCTCCGTAAGTCCAGGATTTAATTTTTTCAGGACTTGCGAGAGAAATTTTTATACTATTAAAATTCTGTGCATCAGAAATTTCACTAGTTTTGAATATGTTGCTTAAATCTTTTTTCATAGTTATTGTACAAATGAGCTTAGTTTATTTTTCCAATTTTTACCCTCTGTTGAAACAAATATAGCTACTGCTTCTATTTCCTTTTTGGTTAATTTATCTTTATATGCTGGCATAACACCATAACCATTTGTTACTATATTTATAACGTGATCTATAGATAATTGATTATTCCCACCATCTGCTGCATTTAATATATGACAATTTACGCAAGCCTCTTTGTTATAGAAAATGTTTTCACCAATTTTTATTAGTTCCTCTGCATAAGAAATATTTGCGAAGAAAAGAGATATCAATAATGTTACCTTTTTCATAATTAATTAAGCTCCACGTTTAACGCGAGTGACTTTATTTCTTTAACAAGAACGTTGAAAGATTCTGGTATACCCGATTCAAAATTTTCCTCACCCTTAACTATAGTTTCGTAAACTTTAACCCTTCCCGCAACATCGTCAGATTTTACAGTTAATATTTCTTGCAATGTATAAGATGCACCATAAGCTTCTAATGCCCATACTTCCATTTCTCCAAATCTTTGGCCACCAAGTTGAGCTTTTCCGCCTAATGGTTGTTGAGTAACTAAACTATATGGCCCTGTTGATCTAGCATGAATTTTATCCTCAACTAAATGATGAAGTTTAAGCATATAAATGGTCCCAACTGTCACAGCTCTATCAAATTTTTCTCCAGTTCTTCCATCCCATAATTCAGTTTGACCAGATTTTGGCAGTTTTGCTAAATCAAGCATTTCTGTAACATCTTTTTCTTTAGCTCCATCAAACACTGGTGTGGATATAGGTACACCATTCATTAAGTTTTCACAAAGATCTGAGAATTCGTTTTTTGATAATTTCTCTATTGAATTACCAAGTATTTCTTGACCATAAACAGATTTTAAAAAATCTTTTATTTTAGTGCTTAATTCTAATTTTTTTTGATTTTCGTATATTAAATGCTTTAATTTATCTCCTAATTCCGTACATGCCCAACCTAAATGTGTTTCAAGTATTTGACCAACGTTCATTCTACTTGGAACTCCCAATGGGTTTAAAACAATATCAACAGGTTTACCGTTCTGTCTGTAAGGCATATCCTCAACAGGAACTATTTTACTCACCACACCCTTGTTTCCATGCCTTCCTGACATTTTATCTCCAGGTCTTAACCTTCTTTTAATGGCAACAAATACTTTTACCATTTTCATAACGCTTGGTAAAAGATCATCTCCCTGTCTAATTTTTAATACTTTATCCTCAAACCTCTCTTTTATATCAAGGTTAGCTTTATCAAATTGATCTTTCAATTTATTTAAAATTTCATTTTTCTTTTCATCATTTAAGTCAATTTTAAAAATATCTGAAATAGAAATTTCTGAAATATTACTATGATTTATTTCATCTCCTTGATTTAGATTTTTAATTTTTTTTGTAATTTTATGGCCATCAAGAATTTGAAGAGCTCGTTGTTTTATACTTCTATTTAAAATTTCCTCCTCTACAATTCGATCTTGTTGAACTAAGTCTATTTCTGCTCTCTCAATAGTTATAGATCTCTCATCTTTTTCAATTCCGTGTCTATTAAACACCCTGACGTCGATTACTGTTCCTCCACTACCACTCGGCATTTTTAATGATGTATCTGTTACATCAATAGCTTTTTCTCCGAAAATTGATCTTAATAATTTTTCTTCAGGTCCTGAAGCCGTATCACCTTTTGGTGTAACTTTGCCTACTAAAATATCTCCTGGTTTCACCTCAGCACCAATATATACAATTCCAGACTCGTCTAGATTTTTTAAGGCTTCCTCGTTAACATTTGGAATGTCTCTAGTGATATCTTCCTCACCAAGTTTTGTATCTCTTGCCATTACTTCGTACTCTTCAATGTGTACAGATGTGAAGACATCATCAGTTACACATCTTTCTGAAATCAAGATCGAGTCCTCAAAATTATATCCTTGCCATGGCATGAAGGCTACTGTCACATTTTTTCCAAGCGCCAACTCACCTATTTTTGTAGATGGGCCATCAGCAATTATGTCACCATTTTTTACTTTGTCGCCTACCCTGACTAAAGGTTTTTGATTTATACAAGTATTTTGATTTGATCTTTTAAATTTTTGTAAATTGTAAATGTCAACTCCAGATTTTGAGTAGTCAGTTTCACTTGTGGCTTTTATAACTATTCTTTTGCCGTCAATTTTATCAACAACACCATCTCTCTTAGCAACGATTGTTACCCCTGAGTCTAATGCAACATCACTTTCAATACCTGTACCTACTAAAGGTGATTCTGGTTTTAGCAAGGGTACTGCTTGCCTCATCATGTTTGATCCCATCAAAGCTCTGTTTGCGTCATCATTTTCTAGAAAAGGTATTAGTGAAGCTGCGACTGAAACTAATTGTTTTGGAGATACATCTATATAATCTATGTTCTCTGGTTTAGATAGAATGAAATTTAAGTTTTGTCGGCTTGATACTAAATCTTCCATTAGCTTTCCATTTTTGTCAATTTTAGAGTTGGCTTGAGCAATTGTGTATTTAGTCTCTTCCATAGCTGACAAATATTCTATTTTATCTTGAACTACACCATCAATAACTTTTCTATAAGGAGACTCTATAAAACCGTATTTGTTAATTTTTGAATAAGTTGATAAACTATTTATTAAACCAATGTTTGGGCCCTCTGGTGTTTCTATTGGACATATTCTTCCATAATGAGTAGGATGAACATCTCTCACTTCAAAACCGGCTCTTTCTCTAGTTAATCCACCAGGACCTAGTGCAGACACTCTTCTTTTATGTGTTATTTCTGAAAGAGGATTTGTTTGATCCATAAATTGTGAAAGTTGTGAAGTCGCAAAAAAATCTTTTAGCGAAATTGTCAGAGGTTTTGCGTTTATTAAATCTTGAGGCATAGCAGACTCAACGTCTAATGTTGTCATCTTTTCTTTTATTGCTCTCTCCATTCTATAAACGCCTATTCTGGCTTGATTTTCCACTAATTCACCAACAGATCTAACTCTTCTATTTCCTAAATGATCGATATCATCAACTTCGTCTTTGCCATCTCTAAGATCTAACATTTTTTTTATAATTGAGATTATGTCATCGTTTCTCAAAATTGTTATTTTATCAGAGCAATTAAGATTAAGCCTTGAATTTAATTTAACTCTACCAACATCTGATAAATCATATCTATCAGAACTAAAAAACAAGTTATTAAATATCTGAGAGGCTATTTCAATAGTAGGAGGTTCACCAGGTCTTAGGACTTTATAAATTTCATTAATGGCTTCGTTTTTGGTTTGATTTTTATCATTAAAAATTGTTTGTAACAAATATGGACCTTTATTTATTGAATTCGTATATGCGGTTTCAAGAATATTTATATTCTCATCTATTGCTTTATTTATAATTGTTTCATTTAATTCTGTGCCTATTTTAAAAACATCCTCTGAAATTGAAAACTGTTTAACAAGATATTTGCCATATAAAAATTGGTTAGAAACATAAATCTCTTTTAAGCCCTCTGTATGAAGTTTTTTTGCTTTTAGGTAATTTATTTTTTCACCCTTTTTAATAATTATTTTGTTAGTTTTAGCATCAATTATTTCTTCAGAAAAATTTTTAGATTTATAATTTTCAGGGTTAAACTTTGTTTTCCATTTTTTTGATTTAGAATCATAATTATAAATTTCTTTATCATAAAATTCATTTACCATATCTGATTTAGTGAAACCTAATGCAAGTAATAAAGTTGAAACAAGTATTTTCTTTTTTCTATCTACTCTGAAATATAATAAATCTTTTACATCAAATTCAAAATCAAGCCAAGATCCTCTATTTGGTATAACTCGGCAATTAAAAAGTAGTTTACCGCTAGCATGAGATTTGCCTTTGTCATGGTCAAAAAATACTCCTGGACTACGATGCATTTGATTTACAACAACTCTTTGAACTCCATTAGTTATAAAAGTACCACTATTAGTCATCATTGGAACTTCTCCCATATAGACTTCTTGTTCTTTAGCAGATAATATATCTTTAGTATTAGTTTCTTGGTTTATTTCGTAAACGACCAATCTTAAATTACATTTAAGAGCTGAGGAGTAAGTTAAACCCCTTTGTATACATTCTTCTACGTCAAATTTTGGTTTTTCAAGTTTGTAGCTTACATATTCAAGTGTTGCTTTATCATTTAAATCTTCAATTGGAAAAATACTTTTAAAAACTCTGTCGAAACCCTTTACCAGTTGCTGGTCTATATTAGGTTTAAACTCAGTCAGTTGTTTATAAGAATTTTTTTGTACTTCTATTAAGTTGGGTATTGATAAACCTTCTTTTAATTTTCCAAAGTTTTTTCTAATGTTCTTTTTTTTAGTAAAAGATAATTGCATTAACCACTAACTTTTAGCTGTCAGCTATCTCTAGTTAACAGCCTATTTAAATTTTGTTTACTTAAGTTCTACTTTAGCGCCAGCTGCTTCGAGTTTTTTCTTCATCTCTTCAGCATCTTTTTTATTAACGCCTGATTTAATCTCTTTTGGAGCTCCCTCAACTAAGTCTTTAGCTTCTTTTAAACCTAATGTTGTAATCGCTCTAACTTCTTTAATTACATTTATTTTTTTATCTCCTGCTGAAGCTAAAACAATTGTAAATTCGTCTTTTTCCTCTGCTGGGGCTCCTCCAGCTGCTGCTCCAGCTGCTGGTGCTGCTACAGCTGCTGCTGCACTAACACCCCACTTTTCTTCTAGTTGTTTAGATAGCTCTGCTGCTTCAACAACAGTAAGCTTTGATAATTCATCTATGATTTTATTCAAGTCTGCCATACTTCTTCCAAGGTTATTTTTTTGATTTTTCGAGCGCTAAAATAGCGATTTTTGAGGCTGGTGCAAGTAAAATACTTGCGATTTTTTGTGCTGGAGAGCGCAATATACCTACTATTTTAGCTCTTGCTTCGTCTAAGGAAGGTAAAGTTGCAACATTTTTTACTCCTGCAACATCTAAAATATCTTCACCCATGATTCCACCAAGAATTTTTAAATTAGTATTTTCTTTCGAAAAATTAGTTAAAATTTTAGCTGACGTGATTGCGTCTGACGATAGCGCTACTGCTGTTGGTCCAGTAAATAGCTTTGATAATTCTTTGCATCTTGTTTTTTCTAGAGCTAATTTAGTAATTCTATTTTTAGTTATCTTAAATTGAATACCATGATCTCTCATTTTTTTTCTCAACTCATCCAATTGTTTGACTGTTAAACCCTGATAATGAGCAACTATTACAGCCTCAGTTTTTTCAAACTGGGTGGTCATTTCTTTTATATAAGATTGTTTTTTTTCCTTACTAATCATTTAAATACTTTTACCTATTTTTACTTTATAAGATACTCCCATAGTTGAGGTTATAAAAATACTTTTTATTAAATCTCCTTTGATTGTTATATTAGTTTTTTCTTTTTCTAATGAATCTAAAATAGTATTAAAATTTTTAA
Organism: uncultured Pelagibacteraceae bacterium; assembly: GCA_902622545.1. GTDB lineage: Bacteria > Pseudomonadota > Alphaproteobacteria > Pelagibacterales > Pelagibacteraceae > Pelagibacter. The sequence continues at coordinate 85,849 of CACNQD010000003.1, read as the reverse complement.
TCAAATTATCATCTGAAAAAGATTTCTTTCCAAAACTTAAACCAATATTTCCATCTTTGTCGTTTTTAAGTTCTATTTGTCCAGCTTTTGCAGATTTAACTGCTGTTGCAACGTCATCAGTTACTGTTCCTAACTTTGGATTAGGCATTAAACCTTTTGGACCCAAAATTTTACCAAGTTTTGACAATTTTAACATCATTGTTGTTGTGCAAATTAATTTTTCAAATTTTAGTTCTCCATTTTTAATCTTATCAATTAAATCATCGGCACCTACCAGATCAGCACCTGCATCTTTTGAATCCTTCTGTTTATTTTCCTCAGCTACAACAGCGACTTTAATTTTCTTACCAGTGCCACTAGGAAGATTGACTGAAGTCCTTATGTTAACTTCACTTTTTTTTTGCTTATTATTAATTAATATATTAAGATCAATAGATTCATCGAATTTAGTTGTACAATTTTTTTTAACTATTGATATTAGATTATTAATTGTATCTGGCTTCTCTAAATTTGTTTTTTCAGGTAATTTTTTATATCTTTTTGATTTCATTAATCTTTTACCTCTATTCCCATTGATCTAGCTGAACCTGCAATAATTTTAACAGCTTCTTCAATGTCATGAGCATTGAGATCTTCCATTTTCTTTTTTGCTATTTCTTCAGCCTGTTTTTTTGTAATAGACGCAACAATATTTCTTCCTGGCTCCTGAGAGCCGCTTTTTAATTTTGCTGCTTCTTTAATAAAATGTGATGCTGGAGGAGATTTTATAACAAAGTCAAATTTTTTATCTTTATAGACTGTGATAATTACAGGCACTGGTTTACCCATAAAATTTTTTGTTTTATCGTTAAAAGCTTTACAAAATTCCATAATATTTATTCCTCTTTGTCCTAATGCTGGTCCAACAGGTGGGGCTGGATTAGCTTGACCCCCTTTGATTTGTAATTTTACATATCCACTAATTTCTTTTTTTGCCATTAACTTGCCTTTTCAATTTGATTAAATTCAAGATCAACTGGAGTTGGTCTACCAAAAATAGATACTGATACTTTAACTCTTAATTTTTCCTCGTCAATATCTTCAATTAATCCTGAAAATGACGCAAAAGGACCGTCTACAACTTGAACCTTTTCACCTACAGAATAATCAATTGTAGATTTGGTTTGCGCCACACCATCCTTCATCTGACCTAAAATTTTTTCAATTTCCTTATCAGATACAGGTACAGGAATTCCTTTTGATCCTAAAAAACCACTTACTTTTTTAATACCTTTAATCATATGATAAATATTATCATCCATCTCACTTTTTATTAATACATAACCAGGAAAATATTTTTTTTTCCTCTGTACTCTTTTGCCTCTTTTTACCTCTGTAACATCATGAGTTGGAACCACTATCTCCTCTATTTTTTCAGATATTTTTGCTTTATCGGCTTCCTCTTTAATTAATTGAGCGACTTTGTTCTCAAAACTTGAATGTGATTGCACTATATACCAGTTTTTCATTAAAATCCTATTTTTAGTATTAGCTCCAAAACAAATTGAAAAAGTTGATCTAACAGTAAAAAGAAAATAGATGCAATAATAGCCATAGCTGCAACCATAAGTGTTCCTTGTAAAGTTTCCTTACCGGTTGGCCATGTAACTTTAAAAGCTTCTTGCTTAACTTCTTGTATAAATTTAATTGGGTTTTTCATAATTCAATCTAAGTGGCAGGAGCGGAGGGACTTGAACCCCCAACCTCCGGTTTTGGAGACCGGCGCTCTACCAATTGAGCTACACTCCTATGGTAGCTTACTTAATTATCTTTGTTACTACTCCTGCACCTACTGTTTTTCCTCCTTCACGGATAGCAAAATTTAATTTTTCACTCATTGCAATAGGTGTAATTAATTTAACAGTAAATTTAGCATCATCACCTGGCATAACCATTTCTGTTCCCGAAGGCAGTTCTACCTCACCAGTAACATCAGTTGTTCTAAAATAAAACTGTGGTCTATATTTTGTAAAGAATGGTGTGTGCCTTCCACCCTCTTCTTTCTTAAGGACATATGCTTGTGCCTCAAATTCAGTATGCGGAGTTACTGAACCAGGTTTCGCTAGTACTTGACCTCTTTCAACATCTGTTCTTTCAACACCTCTCAAAAGAGCTCCGATATTGTCTCCTGCTTCACCAGTATCTAAAATTTTTCTAAACATCTCCACACCAGTACAAACTGTTTTTTTTGTATCTCGTATTCCCACTATCTCTATTTCCTCGCCAGTTTTAACGACACCTTGCTCAACTCTCCCTGTAACAACAGTACCTCTTCCTGAAATTGAAAATACGTCTTCTACTGGCATTAAGAAAGGTTTATCCTTAGGTCTATCCGGTTGTGGGATATGCTCATCTACAGCTTTCATAAGATCCATTATTGCTTTTTTTCCAATTTCCTCATCTTTACCTTCAACTGCAGCTAGGGCTGAGCCTTTGATAATTGGTGTTTTGTCACCTGGAAATTTATAAGATGTTAGTAATTCTTTAATTTCCTCTTCTACGAGTTCAATTAATTCCTTATCTTTAACTTGATCGACTTTGTTTAAGAAAACAACTATAGCCGGAACACCAACTTGTCTTGCTAAAAGAATATGTTCCCTAGTTTGAGGCATTGGACCATCTGCAGCGTTTACTACTAAAATTGCACCATCCATTTGTGCTGCGCCAGTGATCATATTTTTAACGTAGTCAGCGTGACCTGGACAATCTACGTGAGCGTAATGCCTTTTTTCTGTTTCATATTCAACGTGCGCAGTTGAAATCGTAATTCCCCTCTCTTTTTCTTCAGGAGCTTTATCGATTTGATCATAAGCTGTGAATTGAGCTCCACCAGTCTCCGATAGTACTTTTGTTATCGCAGCAGTTAATGTAGTTTTACCATGGTCTACGTGTCCAATTGTACCAATGTTACAATGTGGTTTAGACCTATTAAATTTTTCCTTCGACATTACTATTGTACCTCACTTTAATTTTTAATATTTTGGAGCGGGTAAAGGGAATCGAACCCTTACATCCAGCTTGGAAGGCTAGCGTTCTACCATTGAACTACACCCGCATAACCAAGTTACTACTCCAAGTTATTTAATTTCTCAATTGAATGGTGGAGGGGGAAGGATTCGAACCTTCGAAGACCGAAGTCAACGGGTTTACAGCCCGCCCCATTTGACCGCTTTGGTACCCCTCCTATTAGTAAGGGTAACGACCAACCCTTGTTCAATTAAAGCTTTAAACAACAGGGGTTTTATATATTTTTATTGAACAAATGCAATATCAGAAATAACAAGAAAATGACTAAAAAATTAAGTAAAATTAAGGAAAATAATGACAAATTCAAACTTTTATATAGTTGGAAAACACCCGGTTGTTGAAGCTTTAAAAAATCCTAACAGGAAAGTTATTAAACTTTTTTTGACTGAGGAAAGCAAAAAAACAATTCACAGAGAAAACAATAGGGTAAATCTTCTCAAAGATATTAAAGTCTATTTTAAAACTAAGAAGGAACTAGATAAATATTGCAAGAATGAAAATATTTTGCATCAAGGTTACGTTGCTGAAATAGAAAAACTAGAAAGCATAACTTTGAAAGAATTTATTAAAATTAAAAGAAATAAAACTCTTTTATGTCTACAAGGGGTTTCAGATCCAAGAAATATAGGTTCAATTATTAGAAGTGCTTTAGCATTCAAAATTGATGGTATAATAGTTAAAGAAAGACATTACCCTGAAACTAGTAAGGCCATGTATAAAGCTAGTAGTGGAAGTATTGAATACATGAATATATTTAAAGTATCTAATATTAATACAACATTAAAATTTCTAAGAGAGAAAAATTTTTGGGTTTATGGCTTCGATACACATGCAAAGAAAGATTTTTCAGACGTTGAATGGAAAGGAGACAATGTTCTTTTATTTGGTTCTGAAGGCTATGGATTGAATGAAAAGACTGAAAAGTATGTCGATTATTTCGTTAAAATCAAAATAAATAAAGATTTAGAAAGTTTAAATATATCTAATAGTGCATCAATAGTTTTTTTTCATATAAACAAAGTAAAAAAAAATGTTGATTAGTATTAAATATATTATTAAAAGCACTCAATGCCCTTGTAGCTCAGCTGGTAGAGCAATTGATTTGTAATCAATAGGTCCGCGGTTCGAATCCGTGCGGGGGCACCATTATTCTATAAAATCAAGACCTATTATTTTTACTAAGTCTAAAGACTTCAAACTATTATGTCGTGAGTGTGTAGAGATTAATTAAGGTTTATCTGATCTTAAAACTCTTTGAAAATTTTTAACTGTTTCTAAAGCGTATGCTTCGTCAATAACTTCAATTTTTGCACTATGTACATATCCTATTGATGTGGCTGTAAGCTCCAAATAAACAGTTTTATTTTTTTTTGCAACAATTTCAATACTAATTGGATCCAATCGCCAAACTAAAGGTGTACCAACTGGTTTTTTAACTTCTAATACATACATTCCAGCAATTACATCTTCTTGAATAAATGCTTTGCTTGGAAGAAAATAACTTGATGATGTATTTCCATTTATATTCACAGCTGGAGTATCAAGACTGATCAATGAACCACCTTTTCTTAAAATTATAATTCTTGATTTGTCAGGTTCAATTTTTAATCCTGAAAACGTTCCACCCGTTGGTGTGACTTTGGGTATACATCCTGATAATAATAAACCAATAACTATAGTTCCTAAAATTCTTTTCATAGTTAATTCTTATCATTATGTCGTGTCTGTGTCGAGATTACTAACGATTTTATCTAAATATTACAAAACCTTATCTGTAAAAGGTTTATTAGGGTGAAAGCTTTACCCATGTAATATTATTGGATCGGTGTATAGGCATCATAAATATTGGGATGCGGTTTACTTCCGCAAGGTGTTGCTGCACAGACCCATATTTGTAATTTTGTATTAGACTCTGTGTGTATTCTAACATAGCCAACATCTTTATCGTACCAATATTGACCACCTTTGGTTACTGGATTAGCTGCTCTTGTATCATAAGGATTTTTAAAATTATCTAGTGCCTTAACAGCAGCATCTGCAACATCATCTTTCCACTGATATCTACCTTGATAGGAACAATTTAAATTTCCCTTCATTGCAAATCTTTCACCAGTTGAACATTTCATTACTTCATTAGTGATATACTTTACGACTTGTTTAAAATTTGAGATTGATGCTGATCTTTTAGCACTTTTAGTATACCCATTATAAGCAACCACTCCTACTGCAGCCAGAATACCGATGATTGCTACAACGACTAAAAGTTCTATTAACGTAAAGCCTTTTTGTTTCATTAATAACCAATTCTTTTCTGAAATCTATTAGATGCCTCAGAGCAAGGTGATTTAAAACAACCATTAAAAACAAGATCACCTCTATTATTATCCCAACAAGCAGTTAGTTCGCCAATGTTTGCATCTTGAGTGGTATTTACAAAACAATTTGTTGTAAAGAAATTTTTCATAGGTCTATAAGTATTTAGAATTGGTTGTCCAAAACCATAGTTATTATTTGCTCCAAAATATGTCATTAAAATACCAGAAACTCTACTCACATCACTGGTAGTTGAGCTTAACAGAACTTGGCAAGTTGTTTTATTCCATAAAGCATTTTCTCTTCCATCTTTAACTGTGCAAAGTGCCTTTTCATTAAGCCAAGTTTTATATACTACTTCCATATTTGCTTGAGACTGCTTTGCTTTAGCGCTACTCGTATACCCATTATAAGCAACAACTCCTACAGCAGCAAGAATACCGATGATGGCTACTACGACTAAAAGTTCTATTAGTGTGAAGCCTTTTTGTCTCATAGTCTTAAGGCCATACTATCTCATCAATAAGATAAGAGCCACTTGCATTTGTGAAATCTCCTCCTGAACAATCTCCAAGATAGGTAGCAATGTGCATGTTAACACCTTTATCTCTAATATTTGTAATACCAGGTCTAGCTGGATAGTTAGCTTTTAAAAAGTTTTGCCATTGGTCTTCTCTAATAAATCCGCTTGTGTTTGGAGGAGTATTAAACTCAGCTCTTGCATGAGAAACAAAATGACCGCTTGATAAGCCAGCGTTTTGTGATTGTCCTGCCCAATGAGATTTACAATCCCATTTCCTTATACATTTCGTAGAACCTCCACCACTAATCTTTGTCATGCCTGATCTAGGTTGATTACTACAGCCAAATCCTGGAGGAACATTCATATAAGTAGATCCATCTATTGAACACATTGTATAAGTTGTTTGGGCTAACTTAACTACATTTTTATGTTGAGACTTAAATCCTGAACAACTAGCGTTCTTTGTATACCCATTATAAGCAACTACTCCAACTGCAGCGAGGATACCGATAATTGCTACAACAACTAAGAGTTCTATTAGGGTGAAGCCATTACGTTTCATAAAAAATTATATCATTTATCATATTCAATAAAAGTTCTGTAAACGGTTGTTGCTGTATCGTAAGTATGAACGTCCATATGTTTTATTCCATTTATAACTCTTACAGAGATTCCTGTTCTTCCAGGCTTGCATTTAAAACTATCCATAATTAAAGATTTATCGTAAGGGCACTTCCATCCTTCATTTGTAAAGTGATTTACATATTTATACATGAGTGTACCACCAGGTTCACCACAAACATGAGTGGTTCCATTCAGCTGAATGTTTTCTCCAGTAATTTCGCATAATTGAATGTTATTTCTTATTAAATTGGCTACAGCTTTATGTTGGGAATTGCTAGCGTTTTTCTTTGCAGCTATCGTATACCCATTATAAGCAACCACTCCCACAGCAGCGAGAATACCAATGATTGCTACAACAACTAAAAGTTCAATTAGCGTAAAGCCCTTTTGTTTCATTTTAAGGAATTATATTTAATCTTGTATGATTTGCACTATCTTTACAAGGAGTAGTATGACAACAATATAAATCTATTCCTGTATTGTTATCGCTTATAAACACATAACCCAGATGATTGTCGTTAATTGTTCCCCAATTATTAAATACAACCAAGGATTTTTCCTGCTTAAAAGGATTTTTCATTGTGCAAAAAGAACATCTGGAATAACCAACGTAATTAATAAATGCATTTTTCGCAATTCTTCCAGGATTTTGTACTCTTAGAGGACAGAGAAAGTTTAAACTATTGGTTTGATCAAATATATAATCTGTCATCCCTGTGTTACATTTCATAGTTTCAAGACGTATAAATTTTTCAATTGATTTACATGTAGATTTTATGTTTGAGGATTTGGCACTATTTGTATATCCATTATATGCAACAACCCCTACTGCAGCAAGAATACCGATGATTGCTACTACGACTAAGAGTTCTATTAGAGTGAAGCCTTTTTGTTTAATTACACCAACCATCTTTAGCTATTGTTACATTATAGTATTCTTTGTGAGTTTTTACCCAAAGAGCTATTTTTTTATTTGAAGAGCCCGAAGAACATTCTGTTTCATCAAATCTCATCCTTCCGTCAGTATCATTACTTCCGTTTCTAGCAGTGTGTACAACAACAACATCCTTATCATAAGGATTTGTGTACCCTTGATCCAAAAAATATTGAATAAAAACAGCATTTAAAGAATTAATTCCTGATGCATTATTTGTTACATTGCAGTTAATAGTTCTTTTATCACTTAACTTTAACGTAGCTGTTCCCTCAACATCACAAAGTTTAAGTGATTGATTTATAAATTTGACTGCTTGTTCATGTTGTTGAAGCGTAGCATTTCTTTTAGCACTAGCCGTATAACCATTATAAGCAACCACTCCTACTGCCGCAAGAATACCTATGATTGCTACAACGACTAAAAGTTCAATTAGCGTAAAGCCTTTGTTTTCAGTCGATGTTGATGACAGCGGATAAGTTGTTGTTTGCATCAGTACATGGTTCCTTAAAACATGAAGTTAATCTTATATCATTTTTATCAAGAGGTGGCGAGGCTCCTGGATTAAATGTTTTATCATGCGATATTCCATTTAAATGAATTGAACCTATACTGCTAGAATTTGTTGATGGTCCAGTATTTCTAACATAAGTTAAATCTGTATAAGTGCTAACCAGCTTTTTGTCAGTGTTAAATAGTTGTTGTAAATGAGGAATGATTAATCCATATGTAATGCCAGAACATTTTAGTCCAGTCCCATTATCTCTCTTCATGATTTGTGTTTCACCCAAGTCACATTTTGCTATTTCTGCAGACATATATTTTTGCATCATTTTAAAATTGGCCTTTGTTGCACCTGCTTTCGCGCTACTTGTATACCCATTATAAGCAACCACCCCTACCGCAGCTAAAATACCGATAATTGCTACTACGACTAGAAGTTCTATTAGAGTGAAGCCTTTATGTTTCATTAATTAAGGTTTATGTCTCCACTACAAATATGATTATCAGATGAGCATCTTGTGGCTGAACAAGGTGTTTGGATACAACTCATGACTTCAATTTTTGATCCTGGTGATCTCATCCTTATATAACCGACATCATTGTCATTGGTTATGTCCCCTCCATGGGTAAGAGCTTTTCTGGAAGTGTCATATGGATTTTTAAAATCACTCAGTGATTTTTCAACAGCTTTTGCCACAAAATCTTTCCAATTACTTTGAGATTGTTTAGTACAATCTAATTCACCACCCATTGCTGTATCCTCTCCTGTAATACATTTCATAGTTTCGTTAACTATGTATTTGACTACATTCTTATGATTTGATTTCACTGCGTTTTTTTTTGCACTCGCTGTATACCCATTATAAGCAACAACACCTACAGCAGCAAGGATACCAATGATTGCTACAACGACTAAAAGTTCTATTAATGTAAAGCCTTTTTGTTTTATCATTCTTGAAAATATACAAACTCCTCAATTATATTATCTCCAGAGCATGGTTCTTTAACACAAGTCATAAAATTTATTCTAGCATAATCAGTTTTATTGGTGTTTTGTTTAGCACCTGTTGAGCTTATGTTAACTTGTCCAACTGTGTAACCAAAACCAGATCTAACACCAGGAGCATTTGTATTATAAGGATTTTTAAAATTCCTTAAAACACCCCAATCGTATCTCCCTGATCTATAAGCTTTAATATTAACAAGAGCCTCTGATACTTTTTGTGCACCAAGTCCCGGTGGATGAAAAACATTCTGTCCATATGTATTATTACATATAACATGTCCTTCCATAATAGATGTTTCACCAATTGAGCATTTCATTAATTCATTTTTGGTATATTTCATTGCTTGTTTGTGATTTTGTTTCACCGCATTAGCTTTAGCACTACTCGTATACCCATTATATGCAATAACTCCTACTGCAGCTAGAATACCAATGATTGCTACAACTACTAAGAGTTCTATAAGCGTAAAGCCTTTTTGTTTCATCACTAATTTATTTCTCTTCTTAATTGTTCTAATTTAATTTTTTTTTGTAGGCTTCTATTTGAATCGTACAGAAGATTAAATTTAATTTTCTTATTTGTGTTTATAACTATTTTTTTTGCATTACGTATTTCAACGTTATCTGCAACCGCACTAACTGGTCTTTTCAAAGGATTTAGGTTTTTAATTTGAATAATAGATTTATCACTAATAATTTTACCTCTCCACCTTCTAGGTCTAAAAGCACTAATTGGAGACACTGATAACTTTTTTGAATTTAAACTTAATATCGGACCATGCACTGACATATTATATGCAGTACTTCCAGCAGGTGTTGAAATTAAAATTCCATCTGAAATTAGTTTTTTTATAATATATTTTTTTCCTGAAACAACTTGTAATGAGGCTGCTTGTCTACTTTGTCTTAAAATAGATACTTCATTGATAGCTAAATATTTTTTTGATACTCTATTTTTGGTTATAACTTTCATTTCTAATGGAGAAATTGATATCATTTTAGCTTTTGATAAATTTTTAATTATATTATTTGGAGAAAACTTGTTCATTAGAAAACCATAGTTACCAGAGTTAATTCCGTAAAATGCTCTAGAACTTTTTATATTTTTCTTCAGTGTTTTAAGCATGAAGCCATCTCCTCCTATCACAACAATCAAATTATTTTTTAATTTATTATTTTTTAATTTTTTAATTAAAAAGGACTTAATCTTTTGAGATTTTTTATTTGTATCAGATATAATTTTGTTCATTTGTGGTGCCCTCGGCCAGACTCGAACTGGCACTCCCAAAAGGGCAAGGATTTTAAGTCCTTTGTGTCTACCAATTTCACCACGAGGGCATTAATGAATTTCATGAGTGTTTATGCCAATATTTATAATTGAACAAGAGGAATAAGTAAATTTTTTTTATTTTATCTCTCTAGGTACTAGTTTGGTACTAGTTATCCTATAAAATCCTATAACTAATTTAAATCTACAAGATTTAATAAATCATTATGAATTTTCTTCCAATCTTGATTTAGGTTCAAACTATATAGAGTAAGCTTATGACCTTGATACATTCCAGATGTTCTTTCGATTCTTTTTTGGGTACTTACAACTGGGTAAAGTAATATTCCCTCGGCTTTATTGTCTGGATAATTAAGCTTTTCCATATTTTTTAAATAATCAGATACTTGATTAATATTGTCAGACTTAGGTTTGAATTTACCATAATGTTCTTTAAGAGGTTCTTTATAATATTTTGTATCTATAACTATTGTTTTATTTTTACTTCGCAAAGTGACATCAGTTTCTTTTGAAGGCATTAAATCCATAAATTTTTGTTCTCCTTGAGCATCAATTTTAATTTTTTCTTTCTTTACTCTAAAAATTTTTTGTTCAGTTGCATAAAAATTCCTAACAAATTTTTCAAAGACTTCAGACATTCTTAATTCATCATCTCTAAAATCTTTAAAAACAAACTCACCTGCATTTTTAGATGGAATGGTGATATTATTTATCATTTTGCAAACTTGTAATGGGAATACGTAGTAACTATTATTTTTATTCAATTTGATAGATTTTTCCATCTCACTAAAATTATTTGTTGATTTAACGTCATCCAAAAATCTTAGAATTAAAGAAAGATTTTTTTTATTGTTTATTTCTAAGTTTTTATTTTTCTTTAGTTTCAGTAGAGTTGCTTTAATATACCTATTGACCTGAGTATCATTACCCAGATTATCAATTTGAACAGATAATTTTCCTTGTTTAATAAGATTTTTTTTTATGACATCATTGAATAATATTTTTCCTTTAATAAAACTTGAAATTTCATTTTCTTCAAAATAATCTTTATCTAGACCTTTTTTAATCACTCTACACATCAACTTAAATAATAAATTTGAAAGTAAATTAGGTAAGTCTGGAGCTTTTTCTATTTCAAGATTAACAGATTTTCCTTCTTGATATCTATCCCATGCATAAATTAATAAATAATAGATGTTCTTTATTGGAATATTCTTACTCATTAATCGTAAAGAGTGTCAATTAATTCAGCTGCTTGATCAGGTTTATCAAAATAATATTCATTGATTAATGGTTTTATTTCATATTCAATTATCTGTTCATACCATTGATCACCAAAACTATCTGACGAATTACCTTTTGGACAAAAATAACTATGACCAATACAATACCCATCTCCAAGCTCAAAATTATCATCTGAAATTTGTTGATTTACTTTAGATATATTATTTACAATTCTATCTATAGTTTTTGCATTTACATTTTTATCTTTTAGGAAATTTTTGAATTCTGGTTTATCGAACTCTGGTTTAAATTCAAAAAAAGAAAATCTTCTTCTCAATGCGTAATCTACCATTTTTAAAGATCTATCTGCTGTATTCATTGCGCAAACAAAATATAGGTTGCTGGGAATATAAAAATTAATGTCATTTTCTGAATATAGGATTTTTACTGCATTCTCAGGACCTCTTTTATCATTCTCTATTAAACTTAATAATTCTCCAAAAACTTTACTAATGTTTGCTCTATTAATTTCATCAATGAACATTACAAAATTTTCATTTTCATTTTGCTTAGCTCTTTCACAAACTTGAATTAATGAACCCTTTTGTAAAGCAAAATTACCTTCACTGTTAGGCTTGTAACCAACTACAAATTCCTCATAAGAATATGACTGATGGAATTGAATTGAAAAAATATTTTCTTTTTTTCCAGTTATTCTTTCGGCGATTTTTTTTGAAATAAATGTTTTTCCTGTTCCTGGTGGACCTTGTAAAATAATATTTTTTTTTACTTTTAGCGTATCTATAATATTATTAAAAAATTCTTCAGAAAAAAAAGTATCTTTCAATTCGTTAAATTCTAAATCTTTGTTATTATCATTTGCCATTAGTTTTAAATATTTCTCAACTGTATCAGGATACTTATTAAAGTTTGTTAGCGTTTTACCTGTAATGGGATCTATATCATTTTCTTTAATGTTTATCCATTCCACTGATCTAATATTTCTATATTCACTTAAATTTTCATCGTACTTATAATCACCAATTATTTTACCATAGGCAACCAATTTAGAAGTTCCTTTTTTTACAAAAACAATATCATTAACCTTCATAGAATTTACAAAATCATAACAACATAGAGCATCATTTCTTGGATCTGGGTCGTTTTCAGATCTTTCATCTTTTAATTTTTCAAATATTTCTTGCTTTGATTTAAACTTTGATAAATCTCCTAGACTATCCCATCCAATAGCTATTAAATTATTATCTTTAAAATTATCCCACTGATTACTATTTATTCCACAAGCTATAACCCAATGATTTTTTTTAAGATTATTTTCTGAGGTGAAGTCTAAATTTTTAGCAACTACATCTTTATAAGCCTTAACCAAATCTAATAAGTCTTCAATAAATTGGCCATTAAAATCATATCCAGCACTCATGTACTTATGAACACAAACACTTGGTTTATATGTTAATGCAACTCCACCTGTAGCTTTTAAATCGATTTCGTTATCTAATTTAAATTGTTTATCTTTTAAATATTTTACAATATCTCTTACTTTTTCAGCTTGTTCCAACAAAAATTCTTCTCCACCTTTTTTTCCATAATCTTTAAGTGGCTGAGTTGTACCTTGGGCTATACAAAGATATAAACCTGACATATCTTTTTTAAATAATCCAACAATACCTATGCCCTTTTGTGCTGATGACTTAGTTCTTCTATCTCTAACAGCAAACCAAGGTACTTGTGTCCAATTCCCTTTACCAACACTCCAATGCGTTTCCAAATTATCATCACTGTTAACCATTTCTTTAATATGTTCATCAAGCTCTTTGAATAATGAATAAGATGTTTTTGATGAGTCGAATGGACCTTCATAATCTTTTTGATAATTTTCAAAAATATCTTTGAATACTGAGGAAATTGCTCTCATAGTTAAATAAATTCCTTACCTGCATCTAAATACATACATTGTTCACAACTTTTATTAATTTTAGGAACACTATCAAGTTCTAATGTTTTTTTCATTTCTTTAATATTGCTTTCTACCCAAGAAGTATCAGTAACATATGGAACTAATGTTATGGTAAAGTTTAATTTTCCCTCAAAGTTATCAAAGCTTTTTTCAGCGTTACACACATAAAAATATGAAGTGTCTGAAACTTGAAAACCCATCTTTCTTAAGATGTGAACATATATATCCATCTGAATTTTATATCCTTGATGATATATGCTCTCTAGATACACATCTGTTTCTACCTTAGTATTACTTGATTGGGCTTTATAATCTACCACAACCAATTCTTTATTATCAAGATCATACCAAATGTCGTCTACTCCACCATGAATCTGAAGATTTGTATCTTCATCTAAATAAGAAATTCCACCGGTTAAGGAATTTCTCCAACGATCTAATTCTTTATGCTGATATGGAATAAAATTTAGATTATATTTTTTAAATATTGGATGTGGTTTTTTTTGAGCTCTGAGCAAATCAAATTCTTTTTTTAGAAGTTCATCAACTGCAACATTAAGTGACCAACCTGGCATACCTGGATCTTTCAATCCCTTAACTCTATCTAAGTAAAAACACCTTTTGCAGTCTAAAAAACTACTAAATTTAGATCGACTAATTTTAAAAGTTTCATTAGTTCCTTTTTTATAGATACTTCCCTTTCGACTTCTTAAAGGACTAACTTCAGCTAAATTACCTTTGCTATCTCTTTTTAAACCCATAATTTTATTTTATTATCTCTTAAGGTACTAGTTTAGTACTAGTTTGACAAAAATAATTAATGTGAGTTTTAAACAAAATAATCTTTATCTTTTTAAAACTTATAGGATTTTAAAGGATTTGGACTATTAGAGACTACTATGGACTGACTAAAAAGTGAATCCCTCGGCTTTTAAGTCCTTTGTGTCTACCAATTTCACCACGAGGGCATGACTTATTTTCATGAGTGTTTATGCTAATATTTATAATTGAACAAGATGAATAAGTAAATTTTTTTTATTTTATCTCTCTAGATCTGAGAATGATTCAAGAAACTAAAAATTAATTGCTTAAAATACCTATGCTAGGATATGGATTTTTACCAGTTCCATAGGATCCTTTGCTAGGAAATGAAATCTTTCCTTCACCCTCTAGTGCAATTAAAAAAACATTAAATTCGTCTGAATATATTATATCTCTCATCCTTTTTCCTATAAAAATTTTTTCATGATAAAATAATTTTTCATAATTTTTGTCTAACAAAATTCTATAAATTGTTCCATTTGCAAGAGATGTTACTAAAAAATTATTTTTCCAATATTCAGAAAAATTGTCTGGAACTTCTATGATCTGATTTATTCCTATGGATGGCACAAAAGCGTAAATGGGTTCAATAAATCCATATTTACTATGGCTTTTAAAATATTCGTATGTTCTTGAAGTCTCTCTTGAACAATTATTATCCGGTTCTCCATAAGAAGAGATAGGCCATCCATAATTTTGACCAAACTGAATTAAATTAATTTCATCCCCACCAGTAGGACCATGTTCTGCTGAAAGGATTAAATTGTTAACAGTTGTTAAACCTTGCGGGTTTCTATGGCCCTTAGAAAAAATTATATAATTACTAGTTTCTAATTCTATAAATAATATTTTTCCTATTAATGAATTATTGTCTTGAGCTAATTCTTTCACATTACAAAAGCTATTAGTTGTTAACAGAATTCCTTCTTTACCATTGTGGTTATACGAAGCCATTCTACCTGCTTTAAAGTCTATGCACTCACTGGATGTGAAAAAAATTTCAAAATTTAGTTTTTTATTTAAGAGGCTTGCCTTTGAAATATTTACTGTATTACATTCGTTTTTAAGATCTAACTTTTGATAAGAAATATAAATTTCATTCTTTAAAACTAAAACATCGGTTATTCTAACATTATCTGGATTTAAATTTGTATTAACTTTAGTCCAGTTAAGACTTTCAGAGTTTGTAATAAATTTTTTCTTAATAAAGAATGTTTTTCCTTTATTATCAATAATGATTAATTTATCCTCAAATAGCTCCATAAAAAATTTATTTGATATATCTTCTAAATCGTTTAAAAAAACTTCTTTGAAGTTCATATTTGTGAACTCTACTTTTGGCAGTAATTTTTGATTATAATTCATTCTGCTAAATTTTTTTAAATCACTCAATGTCTCTTTACCAACAAAAAATTCTTTGATTGTTGTTTTTATTGTTTGAGGCAAATATTGTTTGACTTTAGATAAAAATATATCTGATTTGTAAAAAAGAACAGATGATAATATTACTAATATAACTAGTACTATGTATTTTTTTTTCATTTAATATCTTATTACAAATTTAATATTAGATTATTAAATAATCTGCGACAAAATAATCTATATGTTTCATTTAAAAATTTGGATCAATAATTGCGGAATCTTGCATTTGTTTGTTATCCCACCACCACATTATTTTAAATTTGCCAGTGTTACCGGAACAATATGGATTTCTTGGACAAATGACCATTGTAACTTCCCCATCATCTTGTCCATCACCGGCACCAACACCTTTAGAGTTAGTTCTGGTAACTTTACAATTTCCTAATGGATGATTATAAGTTGTGCCAAAGTGTGCTTGTTTTGCTGTATCAAGAGGATTAGCTAATTTAAATTTATGTGAAAGTGTTATTGCTGCACAGCTCCATTGCTTACTAATATATATATCATTACATGGAACACCTGGATCACCAAAAATTCTACTTGAACTATCGATTCCACATTTAGCAAATTCACCCTGCATATAACTAACAGTTGTTCTAAAATTTTGTTTTACAACTGCTTTTTTTGCTGAAGATGTATACCCATTATAAGCCACCACTCCCACAGCAGCTAAAATACCAATGATTGCTACAACGACTAGAAGTTCTATGAGTGTGAAACCGGAAAGCTTCATGTTTAAAATCCAGTTGGTACTTGAAGGTCAGATAAATCTTTTTTTGAACCATTCTCGTCATAAGCCGCTCTTATCAAAAAACATGGATCGGTTTTACATTGGTTCCATCCAACTAAAACTATTTCTCCTGCATTTCTAGTCGGGCCACTATTTAATAAACCGCTTGGATTACTTGAAGATCCGCCATAAGGGTTTTTTATCTTGCTTTGAAAAACATCAATAAAATACTGTGCCCAAACATTGCTGTTTAAATTTCCAGCACCTCCAGTTGAACATGAAGTTATATGTTTACTTACAGTTGGCCCCTCGGTAAGATTTGTACCCAACTGACATTTTGCAATTTCAGCCATTGCATATTTTTGAATTGTTTTAGAATTACTTTCCATCGTTTTCTTTTTAGCGCTACTTGTGTACCCGTTATAAGCAACCACTCCTACTGCAGCTAAAATACCGATGATTGCTACAACAACTAAGAGTTCTATTAGGGTGAAACCTCTATTCCTCATTAAATAGAGTATACAAGTTTACCTATATTGGTTCTAGTCTAGTTTGATAAATATTATTTTACAGGTATCGTAAAATTAGGTGTATATGTTCTGTGTTTATCAGTAATAGAGTCTGTGATTCCTAAATCAAAGAAAATAACACTTCCTGCAAGTTTACCATCTTCAATTTCACTTGGAATACTTCCAAATGCTGTTTTGCCATTATCAGTTTTACAATCATATTTTAAGGCATCATCAGATCGTCTAATTTGATGTGTACCTGGTACATCTACTTGATATTGCATTCTTTTATTTGAAAGTTTGCAGCTTCCCGAACTTCCATCACTAAATGAAAGAGTCACAGGCACATTGGCATCGTTAACTATAGTAGCACATGAAGTTAACAAGATTAAAATTGTAAATTTACCAATGTTTTTGAACATGTAGTTATTTAAAACATTTTAAAATATAATTCAATATAAAGCGAGATCAATTTGTGTCTTATTTTAAAACTTTTTAGATATAGAAAAATGAGCATTTTTATCAGAAGATTCATTAAATGCTTGTTTTGCATTGAAATTTAGATGCAATCCATTTACATTTCTTGTTACATCAATAATAGCGGCTAAATCATTATTTCCGCCAATATTAAGTGAATAATCTGTTTTTCTCATTGATCTATAATTAAAACCAAATCTTAAAGAGTCTGTTCTTTCGCTCTCATTTCCTTGTATTCGTTTATAGCTTGATGTTAGTTTAATATTATCCCTGGCCTCATAATAAAACCCTATTTCTGATGATGCTAAATGTGTAGAACTAACTCCTTGTACGAATGTATATGTCGTTGCTGTATCAGAAACATAATTCATTTTTACATCAGAAGAATTACTAAAATCTAAACTATATTCAATTACTCCAAATGGTTTTAATGAACTATCAGAAAACTTAATTACATCATTAATCTCCATTCCAATTGATCCAAGTGCACTTTCAAAAGTTTGTTTAGAATAAGATAATGCATCTGTACCTGTTTCAGTATAAGAGTCTAGTTCAGTATAACCTAAATCAAGCCTTACAATTGGTGTTGCATTAAATTCACCTTGAACATAAGTTTTGCCATAATTAATTGATCCAAATAATTGATTACCGTTTCTTGAGCCTGTTAATGTATTTCCAGAACTCTTTCTCACACTATCAGACTCGATTATTCCAAATCCAATTAAACCTTGTATAAAGTTTTTATTACTAAAAGGTTTTGTTCTATATATAGTTAAGCTTAAACTTTCAGTATCAATACCTGTCCCGACACTTCCGACATCAGTGTCACTTAATCCATATTGAAACGCAAAACCTAAAAGATCACTCTCATTTATTTTTTTATCAAAACCAAAGGCTATATTTTGACTGTCAATTTCTCTTGGAGAGTTTTCTGAACTACCGCCATCACCAATTCTAGAGACACTTATAGAACCTTCACTCCACAAAGACCAATCATCAGGTATAAAATTAGGCTGTGTATAAGTTGATATTGGTATAGTTTCCATCAAAGAAGCTAATATAGCGTTATTAAAATCTAATTTTATATTATTGCTTGTAAAATTATTACTAGTTCTATTATGTCTTAAATAACTAAGTCTACTAGTAACTATTCCAACTGATGTCCTAAATGAAGTTTTAACTTGTTCTGTGAGTGATTTGATTGAACCAGTTACATTTTTATCCGTTGTTGGATCAGTTTTTGAATTTGTTGTAAAACTTAAAGCAGTTGTTGAGCTAATTCCTGCATAAGAATTACTCGACGCATCATCAAAAGCTGTTGCATCTATTAAAACATAATATTCTATACCTGGATCAAAATCAGATGAAGGATTAACTGTTATTTGACTTGAGCCTGACCCTGTCACCTGACCACTTGTAACATCAATTTGCTCAACTGTACTATCATCGGATGTCTTTTTAATTGTAATATTTCCAGTCTCTGCATCAACACTTTCATTAAAATTTAAAATAATGTTAGCATCTAGTTCCACGTCCGTTGCATCATCTGCAGGTGTAGAAGATGAAAGTGTAGGATTAGCATTATCAACTGAAGTAAAACTTAATGCTGTTGTGGAACTTATTCCAGCATAAGCATTATTTGAACCGTCTTCGAACGCAGTCGCATCAATTAATAAATAATATTCAGTGGAACTATCAAAATCACTTGAGGGATTTATTGTAATTTGATCTCCGCCTGCTTGACCCATTGGACCTTGAGCTCCATTACCTGTAACCTGACCACTTGTAACACCTATTTGTTCAACTGTGCTGTCATCAGATGTTTTTTTAATAGTTACATTTCCAGATGTTGCACTAACACTCTCACTGAACGTAAGAACGATATTAGCATTGACTGCAACTCCAGTAGCATTGTCAGCTGGTACAGAAGAAGAAAGAGTTGGCGCGATATTATCCTCAGTTGTAAAACTTAAGGCCGTGGTAGAGCTTATACCTGCATAAGAATTACCTGTTGCATCATCAAAAGCTGTTGCATCAATTAATACATAATATTCTGTCGATCCTGTTAAGTCAGATGAGGGGTTGACTGTTATTTGAGTTGAGCCAGATCCAGTAACTTGACCTCCTGTAACATCAATTGTTTCAACCGTACTATTATCGGTAGTTTTTTTTATAGTAATATTTCCACTCTCTGCATCAACATTTTCACTAAAATTTAAAACTATATTATCTGATACTGTTACGTCTGTTGCATCATCAGCTGGAGTTGATGAGCTTAAAGTCGGAATAGCATCTGCTGTTCCAAAAAATTCAATTTCATTGATTTGGTGCATACTACCATTTACAACCGAGGTAGCGTAATATCTAAAATAAGAGTAAGGAGCAGGAGTATCAAAGTCATCACCACCGCCAGTCCATTTGATTACTTCATATCTATCTGAACCCCATGGAGAGGTTCCGTTATTACTATATGAATAAATATCAGTCCAATCACTACCATTGTTTGAACCTTGTATTTTAAAAATATCTGGATCTCTGTCTGGAACATCATTACCTGAGGTAATTGTAAAATGAGTTAAGACATACGATTGTGAAAATCCTACCGATATCCATTGTGTTGGTCCGTTACAACACCATTTAGCATTACCAGAACCAACAATGTTATCAAATACGTTGTAAGAACCTTCACTTCCCCAATATTTTTCAGAACTTGCATCTATTGACGACCAATTCCAATTTGTATTTGATCCATCAATACCATTATTTTCAGGATCTGTGAGGTCTCCACCAAGTAAAGCACTAGTACCAGTTCCTAAAACCGTATAAGCTTGGGCTTGGTTGCTCCACCATCCAAAAATTACTAAAAAAAAAATAATTTTGATAAAATTGCTAATTGAGTTCTTAATGTCCATTTTAGGCTATTTTTAATTTAAAAAGACACATATGTAAAATTATAAACTGCTACCGAAGGTATTAGAAAACCGAAGGTATTAGAAAAATGTATATTTGTTATGAGTATTTGAGATAAAGCCAGTTATTACTATCTTTTTAAAAGGTATTAGATAACTGAATATTTAGGCCATAGTCAGGATTTTCATTCTCGAAAGAATAATTGGTATCCAGTTTTAAATCAAAATAGTTGTAATGTTTAAGATAGCTTAAGTTGCCTGTATTATTTATTAATGGATCAAAATTAAAGGCAAACTGAGTATCTTCTTTTGAACGACTAAATTTCATTATAAAAGTATCAGTGCTAAACATAGGAGACTCGCCACCGTTATTACCTATTATTCTTTGGTACTCTGTTGATACTGTAAAACCATTTAAGTGAATAGCTTCAAAACCAATTGATGTCTTTAAATTTTCTCTTGAAAATGGTGATTGAATTGTATCTTTATTGACAGGAGTATCACCTTGATAAACATATTTATAATCAACATCTGATGTTAGATCAAATAACATCTCTATCCCACCCATCGGCTGAAGTGTTCCTTGATCAGTTTCAATTATGTCAGTTTCAAATAAAAAACCAGCTGCCAGCTCTCCGCTAGTAAAAGTATCCTCTTTATATATCACATCTCTCGCTGGTAACCCTGAGGCTTTAGATAAGAAATCTGTAAATTCTGAAAGTCTTGTTACGCCATATGTAAATTTGCCTGTTGGTGTTACATTAAAAATTCCATACTTATCTTCAGTTCTATAATTTATTGTTGCAAACGCTTGCTTTCCTTTTCTCTCACCCGATAGATTACCCACATATCTATGATCATATTTTAAGTGACTCAAGCCTAAAACAGCATTTAGGTATTGGTTATTTTTAGTGGGCAAAATTCCATATAAATTTAAAGTTAAAGACTCCATAGTTACATCTTGTACGGAGGATTTGATATCAGAACTACTATCACCATATCTTAGTGCTAGTCCAAAAAATTTATTATCTCCAAATTTCCTATCTGCTCCTAAAGTTAAACCTCTAGTATTTAGATCTTTTGCTTTTATTGAATTTCCTTTTTCGAAAATACTTAAAGATATATCTGCTAAACTCCAACTAGACCACTTTGATTTTTTATTTTCTGTTTTATGTTTGCTAATAAAAGATGCAACGTTATTTCTAACAGATGGTTCAAATTTATTAGCTAAAGTTTTCAATAAAGGATCTTCGTAGTTTATTTTGAAGTTATGAGCAGATAAATTTTCATTGTCACGATTTCTTCTTATCCATTCAAATCTTTTAAAAATAGTATTAACGTTTAAACTAATATTTTGTTTAGCAAGCTCAACTTGGGCTTCAATTGATGAAGATGTGTCTGAAGAACATTTAACTAATCCATAAGGACATTCAAGGTCGTATTGAAAAACATGATCTACAACTCCATCTTTACCAGGACGTTCAGACGTTGCTAATTGTACCATATATATTTTCATACCATCGGGTGAAAAAGAAAAACCACGTGGTATCCCAGATGTTATTCCAGGATAAACGATTTGATGGTGTCCTAAATGAGTTGCTGTTGAAACATCATAATTTTTACCTAAACTAAATTGATGTATTTTATTATTATTGAAATCATTACCATTCATAACTGAGATAAACATTTCACCACCATCTCTACTAAATTCAACATCTCTAGCTGATTGAATTCCAGCTTCACTATTGCCTAGTGGACCGCTTAGATCTACGCTATGTATTTCAGTAGCAGATTCTAAATCAAACGCTGGTGATAGTGAATAAGTTTTTAACACAGGCGTATCATCATCCGAACCACTATCCAAACCAAACATTCTTGAACCGTCTTTACTAATAAAAAAACCAAGTGTCTTTGTATCAGTCGCTATATCAATTTCTTGAACATATTTAGCTGTTCTAAAATCATTAGGTTTAGTTAAATCATATCTGAGTATTTCACCCCGACTAGTCATTATAAAAAAAATTTTACCAGCTTGTGATATATGAATACTGTTAAGTATACCTCCAAAGATGTCTGCTCCTTGTGCTACAAAGGTTGAATGCCTATGATCGAAAGCATCAACATCTTCACAGCTTTTTGAAGTCGAAGGTATAGCATATGGTGAATCACTTCCCATACCTGTTAGCACAGTTTTTAATTCAAATGGAGTACCAACTTTATTCATAGATATATTCTGATCGTAATCGCCCAGACTATTATTAGTGCCATACTGATTTTTATTAACAATAAAAAGTGTTTTTCCATCATCGCTAAATAATATATCATGTGGATCTTGGGTTCGATCTCTTGTAAGCTGAGTATACGGATTATTTGGATAATGATAACTATAACAACCAGCTTTACCTTGAGGAATTTCATCATATACATGTTTAACTGTTAAAGCGTTGGCTTGCGTTATGGATAAAAAATAAATTCCAAATAAAAGAAAATAAATATTAGTGCACAAAGTAACTATTTTTAAACGCGTAAAAAACATAAACAGCTTCAAACTTTATTAATTGATTTTATTTTATTAATTAATTTATAGAATTTTTAACAAAAAAAGAGATTATATCTAGATATTAAAAGCTATTAGATAATTGGAGATTTAAGCCATATTCAGGATTTTCATTCATGAAAGAATAATTGGTATCAAATTTTAAGTCAAAGTAGTTGTAATTTTTAAGATAACTTAAATTAGCAGTGTTACTTGATAATGGGTCAAAGTTAAAAGCAATATCGGTGTTATTCTCTCTTAAATATCCAAACTTAAAGAAAAGACTTTGAAGATGGCTGCTTTCATCAAGTCCTTGAAGTCTTTCAAAATTTAATCCAAACGTGTGACCACTCTCAGATACACTTTCCACTCCAAAATTGACTTTAAGATTATGTAATGAGTGTCTCTTAACAGATCTAAGTTGAGATGTAAGATCACTATGACTTTTTACTTTATAGCTAATGTTAGAAGATAAATCTTGTATATATTCAATACTTCCATTTCTAAATATATTAAAGTCGTTATTTTGAACTAGTTTATCAAATTTTAAACCTGCAGTGATGTTTCCTGTATTAAAAACTAAAGACTCGTAAATATCTTGAACTGATGATGTATTAAAGTCTGTATAACTAGAAAGATTAGTAATCCCAAACATAAATCCGCCAGTAGGTCTAATGTTAAATTCTCCATAACCACCATCACTGTTCATGTTTATAGCCGTAAATATTTGCTTACCATTTCGATTGCCAGTTACTTGGTCAGATGAGTTTAGTTGATCAATTTTTAAAAAACTTAGTCCTAAAAGTGTGTTCAAATTTAATTTACTGTCTAATTGGTTTGTGCTGTATAAATTTAAAGTTAATGTTTCTGAGTCTAATTTAAAACCATCAGATGTTTTGTTATAAGTATTTCCTTGGCCATATCTAATTGCAGCACCTACAAATTTATTATTTTTAAGTTTTTTATCTACTCCAAACATTAAACCACCAACTTTAAGTGTTTGCGGTGTTGTTGTTGCTTTATCACCTGTCCTACCAATTGAAATATCTCCGTGAGACCAAAAAGATAAATTCTTAAAATTACTTCTTGTTTCTTTTTTCCTTTTTACTGAGGCTTTTGTATATTTTTGATTGAAAGTGTTTTTTAGAGTATCGCTTAATGCAGATAAAATGGGATTATTTATATTTAAATTAATATTGTTAGTATTAAGATTTTCATTGCCCTCATTACGTCTTAACCAATCAAATCTTTTAAATATAACAGAAGAGTTTTGATGTATTGCTTGTTTAGCAACATCAACTTGAGCACTAGTATTAGAAAGAGTATCTTCTTCACAAATTACAACTCCATAAGGGCAGCTTAAATCATATTCATAAATTACATCATCATAACCAGTATCAACACCACCAATATGAGTTTCTTCATTAGTAGTTAAATAAAGTTTCATCCCTTGTTTTCCAAATTGAAAAGTATATCCAGCGCCTGTTTCATCCGTTGAACCTCTATAAGCTATTTCATATTTTCCAACATATTTTGACGAAGATACAGCAAAAGGTGTAGATAATTTATAAACATAAATATAATTTGTTTGAGGAGATGTAGTTGCTTCAGTCACATACATTCTTGTTCCATCATCATCAAATTCTAATTCCATTGCAAACCGCGCTAGTTCACCTTCAAGATCCAATAAATGAGAAAACGATGCTGTGCTTTGATCATAAGGTGTGCTAAGAATAAATTCCATAATGTTTGAGCTGGCGCTGTTTCCGTCCAATAGATACATTTTTGTTCCATCATTATTAAAATCAATATCGTACTTGAGGTCGGAAACTCCTGATACTGCACCATCAAAATCTGTCCAATCTATTCCGTCATCAGGTACTATAGTATCTGATGACATGCTTGAAATATCATAAGCAGTGGTTAAATTGTAAATATGCGTTGATGCGTAAAACCCTCCTAAAATAAAAATCTTTGTTCCATCATTATTAAATTCTATACTTAATTTAGAATGGTTTGCAGGATTTTGACCATGACCCATAATGGATGCTGTGACCTCACTAGAGATATCTAAAGTTGATATATCCCATGCAGTACCCAAATCAAATTGGAATATATTTTTTCCATCTGTATTTTTTATGTGATTACCAACAAATACTCTTTTTCCATCTGGGCTAAATGTTAGACCAGAAATATCAGGAAGGTTACTAGCTTGTGCAGCTCGAAGAAACGTAAGTTTTTCTGCATACTTAGGTATTATCTTTGCATTAGCAGAACTAACACAAAAAGAAATTAGGATTAAACTAATAAAAATTCTAATCATTTAATTCGTCATTATTTAACAAAAAATAAGAAAATTTCCATATTTATGAATATTGAAAATTATATGTAATTTGGCCAGTTATCCTGTATTTTTTATCGCAGCCGATATTCCGGCAATACTAGTCATCAAAGCATCGTTTAAATATGATTTATTTTCTTTTTTATTATTTTTTTTTGATAGTTTCATCATCACGGTTGCTTGTAGAATATTTAACACTTCAGAATAAAGGTTTCTTATAATTGCCGGACTTCTAAAAATTTTTCTTTGTTGTAAAATATCTGGTGGTGTAATCTTTTTATTAAGTGTTTTAAGTGCATCAAATTGAAATCTTAATTTTTTACCAACTCTTTTTAAATTTTCATCGGCCAAATTTTTTTCATAAATTTTTGAAATTTCAGGGTCTACTTTAGAGATAACCATATCTAATAAGTCCATTGTAGAATTAAAAAAAGGCCAATTTTTTTCCATATCAATTAAAGTTTTTCTTAATTTTTTTATTGAGGAATATCTTAAAGCTTCAGCAGTACCTAACCATGCTGGCAGCATTAATCTAATTTGTGTCCATGCAAATACCCAAGGTATTGCCCTTAAACTTTTTATACTATCTACTTGTTTTCTTTTTGAGGGACGTGATCCAATTGAAAGTTTGCCTAATGCTAAATGAGGTGTAACTGTTTTAAAATACCTAATGAATTCCGAATTTGATGTTAAATTTTTTCTATATGAGCTTTTAGATATATCAGACATACTCTCTATTAAAGTCCTCCAATTTTTTTTTGGCTCTGGTGGAGGAATTAATGTTGCAAGCATTACCGAACTTATGTAGCTACATAAATTATATTTAGCTAATGGCTCGTAACCATACTTTTGTTGAATTACTTCACCTTGATCAGTAATTCTAATTTTACCATTAACAGATCCAGGAGGTTGAGATCTTAGTGTTGCTTGAATTGGTCCTCCCCCTCTTCCTGCAGAACCTCCTCTTCCATGAAAGAAAGATACATTAATTTTAAATTTTTTTGATAGAGCTAAAATTTCTTCTTGTAATTTATATTGATGCCAGCTTGCACATAATTTACCTGCATCCTTACTTGAGTCTGAGTAACCAATCATAATTTCTTGATTGTGTTTAATTAAATTTCGATACCATTTTAATTTATATAAAGAGGACATAATTTTTCCTCCATTTATTAAATCGTCTAAAGTTTCAAATAAAGGTACAACTCTTAATTTATCTTTTATATTTGCTTCTTTTTGTAAAAGAATAACTGAAAGAATATCTGATGCTGCGGATGTCATTGATATAATATAGGCTCCTAAACATTCTTTTGGTTGACGTGCTAATTCTTTAAAAGTTAACCAAACTTCTAAGTTTTCCTTATCTTTAAATTGAAAATTTTTAATAAAGCTTTTACCTTTTATTTTTTTAGATAAAAACTTTATTTTTTCTTCTTCTGTCCAAGAATTATAATTCTTTTTAAATTTTCTTTTTATAATTTCAGTAATAAGTTTTGTATGTCTTGAAGACTCTTGTCTAATGTCTAATCTTGCTAAATTAATTCCAAAACATTTTGCCCTACGCATTAAATCTAATAATTCACCACTTGCTATATTTTCATTTTGTGTTTCTTCTAAAGACTCTCTAACTACTCTTAATGGTTTTAAAATACTTTCCCTAGAGGAAATTAAATCTTTTTGGTTTAGTGGTTTTTTATTAACTAAATGTTGCTCAATCATTCTGTGGGTTTTTCTCATTTTATCTCTAAGGGGTCTTAAATAAACTCTATAGGGTTCATATGAAAAGCCCGTATATTTTAAAATCTTTTTTGAACATTTTTGCATTGAAAAAGATCTAATCAATTTAGTTAAAGATTTTTCATAAAGTTTTGCAGCTTCCCATCTAGATAAAAGTAAAACCTCTTTTGTAACTTTTGATGTAACAAATGGATTTCCATCCCTATCACCTCCCATCCATGAACCAAATTCAATTGGATTAAAATTCTTAGGCAGGTTTCTATTCATATTTTTCACAAATATTTCATTTAATCTTCTGTAAACTTTTGGAATTGTTTCCCATAAACTATCTTCAATAATTGCTAAACCCCATCTTGCTTCATCAAAAGGTGAAGGTTTATATCTTTTAAGTTCATCCGTGTTCCAAATGATAGTTATTTCATCAAACATTTTTTTATCTAAAACTTTTAATTTAGATGGATAATTTTTAAGTAAATTTCTTTGTTCTAATATTTCAGTTAAGGTATGGTATTTCTGAATTAAAGTTCTTCTTTTAACTTCCGTTGGGTGTGCGGTTAAAACTATTCCAATATTAAGCTTTTTTGCAAGGTCATAAATTTTATTATTAGAGATACTTTTATTTTTGAAAAAATTTTCAAATATTTCCTCAATAAAAATATTTTTATTTTTTTTATTTTTGTCTGAGTTTTCATATTGATCTAGTGTTCTTGAGGCATCAACAGACTCTGCTAAATTATATAAATTCATAAAGTGACTGTAAGCTCTGCTTAATTTAAGTAGATTTTTGGGATTTTGTTTTTTTATTTCTTTAGATAAACTTTTAAAAGGGTTTTTTAGATTTTTATTAGCAATATTTGCTTTAGAAATAAGTCTTGTTTTTTCAACTAATTTAAAAAATTTAATTCCCTCTTGTTCCTTTATAACTTTTCCTAATATATTACCAAGGTATTTAACATCGTCTCTTAAACTTTTTGTTGGAATTCTTTCATAATAAAGATCTCTTTTTATCATTTAGAAATTTTTTTTTTTAAAATCAATTATTTTTCCCAATCAAATCTTGGAAAAGAATTAAATATTTTCAAAATACCTTCTGACCATTCACCAGAAACCTTTGAAAATTCTTTGTCATTTAAGTTCAAGCATTTTTGAGATGTAATTTTTAATTCATCTTTTTTATAAACGACAAAATCTATAGGAGGACCAACAGTTAAGTCACTTTTGAGTGTAGAATCCATTGATATTAAGGCACATCTTGAAGCGTCACCTATAGAGACATCTGGGGTAATGACTCTATCTAAAATTGGTTTACCATACTTAACTTCTCCAATTACTAAATATGGTTTACTATCTGCAGGTTTAATATAATTGCCTTGAGGATAAACTAAAAATAATTCCATTGGTTGTCCTTTAATTTGACCACCTACTATGAAAGTTGATCCAAGTAATACAGTATCAGTGTTAATTCCCTTTGGTGATGAGTGTTTAATATTTAAACCTCCAACATATTTTGCTACTTGATCAAAATCTTCACACGTATTTAAATTTTTTATCACATTCTTATCATTTAAGTCCTTTTCAATAGATTTATAGACCGCCTGAGATGTTCCAAGATTTCCTGAAGTAACTATTATAATAGTTCTATCACCAACGTCATAGGTAAACATTTTAGAATAAATATTTACGTTATCAAAACCGGCATTAGTTCTAGAGTCTGATGCTACTATTATGCCCTCTTTAGTTTTAATTCCAATACAGTATGTCATAGTTTAATGTATTATTTAATTAAACAATGTATTTATAATCGATTTATATCATATCTGATATATCTAAAATGCATTTGCATAATACGTTTAACTAATAAAAGCTGTCAAAATGGTCACTAAGTTATGGAAAAACTACAATGCAAAGTATGCATACGATGGGTACTTTACAGAAGACAACAAGTTACGAAAACATGCAATGATAATTTCTAATATCCTTGAAAGATACGGAAAAAAAAAATTGCAAGAAATTGAGAAAAACTGTCAAAGCACTATCAGCGCTAGAGGTATAAATTTTAGAGTATATGCGGCGAATAATAGGGCTGAGGAAAAGAAATGGCCACTTGATATTATACCTAGAATAATTCCAAGATCTCAATGGAATAAAGTTTCAAAAGGATTGCAACAAAGGGTAAAGGCTTTAAATCTATTTATTGATGACGTCTATAATCAAAAGAAAATATTTAAAGATAATGTCGTTCCAAAAGAAATAATATTTAAGTCACCATATTATGTAAAAGAATGCGAGGGTTTTTCTCCAAAATATAAAGCCTGGTCAAATATTTCTGGAGTTGACTTAATAAGGAATAAGGCTGGAGATTATTTAGTTTTAGAGGATAACTTAAGAGTTCCTTCTGGTGTTTCTTATATGCTTGAAAACCGGATGGTTATGAGAGATGTTTTTCCTGAGCTGTTTACTAGATATAAAGTTGCATCAATTAATCATTATACAAATAAACTTTTCAACTGCATGCTAGAGTGTATTCCTAAAAAAACTAAAGATCCGCATATGGTAGTTTTAACTCCTGGAATTTATAATTCTGCGTATTTTGAACACTCATATTTAGCTGAACAAATGGGAATTGCATTAGTTGAGGGCAAAGATCTTTTTGTGGAAAATGACATTGTATATATGAAAACAGTTAAAGGACCATTAAAAGTTGATTGTATATATAGACGATTAGATGATAGTTTTTTAGATCCAAAAGCATTTAACAAACAGTCTTTGATTGGGGTACCTGGTTTATTTAAATGTTGGAGAAAAGGTAATGTAGGGATACTAAATGCAATTGGAACAGGTGTAGCAGATGACAAGGTAGTTTATTCTTACGTAAATAAAATGATAGTTTACTATTTAGGTGAACAGCCTATCCTAAATCAGGTAGAAACTTATTTATGCCATGAAAAGATTCAAAGAGATTATGTAATAGATAATATTTCAAAATTAGTAGTCAAACCTGCAAATGCCTCTGGTGGTTATGGAATTATGATTGGCCCAAAAGCTCCACTTAAGGAGAGACAGGAAGTGATTAATAAGATAAAAAAAAATCCTAGAGAATTTATTGCACAACCACTAGAAATTTTATCTACTGCACCTACAATTACTGAGAACGATATTGAGCCAAGACATCTTGATTTAAGACCTTTTGTTTTAAGTGGCAAAACATCTTATGTAACAACCGGTGGATTAACGAGAGTTGCTTTAAGAAAAGGCAGCACAATTGTTAACAGCTCTCAAGGCGGTGGTTCTAAAGATACGTTAATTGTTGATATGTAACGAACTTATTTATAAAACTGTGGATAATTTGGACTATGACTTCAAAGATAATTATATTCACAGATTTAGATGGAACTTTACTTGATAGAGATACTTTTAAATTCGATAAAATATCAGGATATTTGAAAGACCTGATTTTAGAGGATATTTGTATTATTCCTAATTCAAGTAAAACACGCCAAGAAATTGAGGGTTTTAATAAAGAATTAGATGAAAATTTATCTTATGTAGTTGAAAATGGTGCAGCTATTTATAATTTAAACTTAATTAATTCGGGTTTCCCAGAAAAAATTAGTTTAAGTAGAGAAATTGACGAAATATTAAAAGTGTTTGAAAATAAGATTTCAAATAAACTTATTTCAAAATGTAAATTTATCAAAAACTTAGATATTAAAAAACAAATAAAAGTACTAGGACTTCCTAAAGAAAAAATTAAGGCTTCATTAAATAGAGAGTACTCAATCCCATTATTATTTGAGGGTTCAAAATCTGATAAAACTGAACTCTTTAAGTCTGTAAATGATATTGGTTTATCATTACAGGAAGGGGGAAGAGTGATTAACCTTTGTGATAAAGTCAGTAAATCTCAAGCAATGAAAAATGTTGTAAAAGTATTTAAAAAAGTAACTAAAGAAAAATTGTTTACAATTGGAGTTGGTGATAATTACAATGATTTAGATATGCTCAAAAATAGCGACATACCTTGTTTAGTCTTTAATGATAAATTTACACTAGAAAAGATAAATATTAATAATTGTTTAGTATCAAAAAAACCTGCCCCAGAGGGTTGGAAAGAAGTTGTCAAAATAGCGCTAGATAAAATAAAATAATGTTACTAGAATAACTTATGGGTGATTTTTCTCAAAATGGAATAGTTTCTACACTGCATGATTTTGGTACAAAATCTACCACAGAGATTGAAAATGATTTATTGAGTTTTTCTAAAGAAAGAAAAATGGAGTTAATACTTCCCTGTCTATTCTCAGAATTGGAAGGCTCTGCATTACCTAATATCATAGATCAAATCAGTAAAACAAAATACTTAAATCATGTAATTATAGGATTAGATAAAGCCTCAGAGAGCCAAGCAAAGAAAGCTTGGAAATTTTTTAAAAAAATAAATGTTCCTTTCACAATTTTATGGAACGATGGACCTAAGCTTAAAAAACTAGATAGTGAGTTAAATAAGAAAAAATTAGCACCAAACCAAATGGGCAAAGGTAGAAATGTTTGGTATTGTATAGGAATGTGTATAGCTAGAGATACAGCAAGATCTGTTGCATTACACGATTGTGATATCAAAACTTATGATAGAAGAATGTTGGCTAAATTATTTTATCCAGTTGTAAATCCTTTATTTAACTTTGAATTTTGTAAAGGTTATTATCCAAGAATTGCAAATAATAAAATGAATGGAAGAGTGGCAAGACTTTTAGTTGGGCCTTTGTTAACTGCATTAGAAAAAACTATAGGTCAAAGTGATTATTTAAATTTTATGAAATCATTCAAATATCCTTTAGCAGGTGAATTTTCATTCAGACGTAATGTATTACCAGAATTAAGAATTTCATCAGACTGGGGCATAGAAGTTGGAATTTTATCAGAAATGCAAAGAAGTTTTTCACCAAATAATATTTGCCAAGTTGATTTAGCAGACGCTTATGATCATAAACATCAGGATCTATCTATTGATGACGAAACTAAAGGACTTTCAAAAATGTCAATTGACATTATAAAAACATTTATAAAAAAATTAGCCACTCAAGGAAACTCATTTAGTAGAGAAACATTCAGGTCTTTAAAAGCAACATACTACAGATCTGCTTTAGACTTGATTGATATTTATAGAAGTGATGCTGCAATGAATGGATTGAAATTTGACTCTCACAAAGAAGAGGAAGCTGTTGAATTATTCGCGGTAAATATTATGAAAGCAGGAGAAGCTTTTTACATTAATCCAATGGACACTCCATTTATTCCAACTTGGAGTAGAGTGAAAAGTGCAATACCTGATTTTCTTGTAAGATTAAATGAAGCTGTTAGTGAAGATAATAAAAAATTTATTTAATGTTATCAAGCATAGTAAAAAGTCAAATAAATTCTAAGCTAAAAAATATTTATAGTAAAAATTTTAACAATAAAGACTTAAGAATATTTTCTGATGAAATTTTTGAATTAATCAAAATTTCTAATAGAAAAATATTAAAAGCTAAAACTAAAAAATTGAAAATATCCGAAGATACTTCGGTTGTGATTTGTTATGGTGATAGTGTTTATGAAAATGGAAAAATA
Source organism: uncultured Pelagibacteraceae bacterium (assembly GCA_902622545.1). Classification (GTDB taxonomy): domain Bacteria; phylum Pseudomonadota; class Alphaproteobacteria; order Pelagibacterales; family Pelagibacteraceae; genus Pelagibacter. The sequence continues at coordinate 53,296 of CACNQD010000003.1, read as the reverse complement.
AATTCAATTAAGTCATTTAAGAATTTTTATAACAAAAATTTATCAAGGTATTTTAATACGATACATTTTTTACCATTTTATCCATCAAGTAGTGACAGCGGATTTGCTGTTAAAGATCATTATAAAATTGATAGTAAATTAGGATCTTGGGCAGACATAAATAATTTTTCAAAAAAAAATAATATTATGGCTGATATTGTTATAAATCATGCTTCCTCAAAGGGATTATGGTTTAAAAATTTTTTAAAAGATAAATCGCCAGGAAAAGATTATTTTTTAAAAGTAAATAATAAATTTGATGTTTCTAAAGTTGTAAGACCACGGGAAAATAAACTACTTAAGAAGATTCATGTATTTAATAAACCTGATTTTATATGGAGAACATTTAGCTCTGACCAAATAGATTTAAATTTTAAAAACCCAAAAGTCTTAATGCGTTTTATTAAAATCATGATCAACTTAGCATGTCATGGAGTATCAATTTTTAGACTAGATGCAATTGCCTACTTATGGAAAGAAAGCGGTACTAAATGTATAAATCTCAATCAAACTCACGAAATAATAAAATTACTAAGAATAATATGTAACTCCTTACAAAATTCACCTTATTTAATTACTGAAACTAATTTACCTGAAAAAGAAAACTTAAGTTATTTTGGAAAAAAGAATGATGAAGCTAACTGGATATATAATTTTACACTACCTCCCCTTTTAATTCATGCTTTTCTTTTTGAAGATAGTTCAAAATTAAATCAGTGGATAAAAAAATTACCATCTACAAAATTAAAAAATAATTATTTTAATTTTATTGCTTCACATGATGGTATAGGAATGAGACCTGCTGAGGGTTATTTAAACAAGGGTACCCTTAATAACTTATTTAAAAGATTAAGGAAAAATGGAGCTCAGCTTTCTTATAGAAAAATAAATAAAGCACAAAAAAAAGTTTATGAAGTCAACATAACTCTCTTTAACGCTTTCAAAAATACTGATTATGATAAAAAAGGATTATATTCTTTAGAAAGATATGTCTCTGCGCATGCAATAATGTTTTCCATTGAGGGTGTACCCGCTGTTTACTTTAATTCAATATTTGGCAAGGCTAATGACGAATATAAATATGTAATATCTAATAATAAAAGAGACCTTAACAGATATAAATGGAATAAAATAAAATTAGATAGATTTTTAAAAGATAAAAAATCTAAACAAAAAATTTATTACGATCATATTACTAATTTATTAAAAATACGAAAAAAACAAAAAGCCTTCCATCCAAACGCATCTATGCGATGTTTGTCTTTTGGTAAAAAAATACTTGCCTTTAAAAGAGTTAGTTTAGATAAAAAACAAACTATTATTTGTATTACAAATATGTCTTCAAAATCACAAAGTGTTTTGTTAGCTAATAAAAACAAATATAAAAACCTTTTAAGTAAAAATGTTAATATTATTAGAAAAAGATTAATCTTAAAACCTTCTGAAACAGTTTGGTTATCTAATTAGAAAATAAATATAACAATCCAATATGAAGATAGCCCTGATACGATTGTTAAAATAACATTTCTTGTAAAAAAACCGATTACTAAAGCAGTTATTGCTCCAAATATTTTTGGATCACTTATAGTAACAAAAGCTCCAAAATCATCTAATAATACCCCAGGAAATATTATTGATGGGAAAACTACAGATGGAACATAATTTAAAATCTTTCTTAAATTATCACTTATCATTTCTTTTCTAATTAAAGTCACCATGCTCATTCTTGTAAAATAAGTTAAAATTCCAGCTATAAAAATTGAGGTCCAGGTCATTTTTTTAATTTATTGATAATCATTGCTGCAAAAAGTCCAATTAATGGTGAAATTATTATATAAGTTTTGAAGGGTGCATTATAAAAAAATGTAGCTGCTAAACCTGAAATTAGCATAACTAAAACATGATCAAATTTTCTTAACTCATTTACTATTATTGCAATGAATGTTAATGGAATTGCAAATTTTAATCCAAGTTCCTCAGGTACAATAGATCCTAAGTAAATTCCCATTATTGTTGAAACTTGCCAAATAAACCAAAGTATTATTCCAGAACCAATTAAATGATAATGATTAAATTCCTCAGTTGGATTTTTTTTAAAATATTGATTTGAAACAGCAAATCCTTGATCGACTATAAAATAAGAAATTAAAAGTTTTTTAATTAAAGATAATTTTTGTAAGTATTCAGACAATACTGCGCCATATAAGAAGTGTCTTGAATTAATTACTCCAACAGAGGTAATTGCAATTAATGAAGATGCTCCACCAGATAAAAGTTGAAGAAAAACTATTTGCGAAGCACCACCAAAAATTATTAATGAAGTCGCATAAGTAAATAACGGACTAAAACCCAACTCAATACCAATTGCACCAAATATTATTCCAAAAGGAAAAACTGATAATAAATGTGGTGCAACATCTTTTATTCCAATTTTGAAAATTTCGTACTTTGAACGCATTTAAAAATTTTTAAGCGCTTTTTCTAAATATTTGATATCTAATTTACAGTCTTTGTATCCTTGTTTAATTACATCAAGATACCTTTTACTTGGGTAGATAAATAAACTCTTTTTAACCATGCTGTACGCCATAATTTTTTGACTATCATTATCAAAATAGATCTTTTTATATAAGATTGGAAAATCCTCATAAATATCAAGTTTTTTTTCATCTGATTTAGATATTTCATAAAGACCACCTTGTATTGAATAATTTTTTTTACTTTCTATATCAGCAACACCATATTTACTTCTAAATGTAAGTCTAAAATCTTTGATTTCAAATTTCTTTATATATTTAGAATCTTTACATCTTTTTTTCATTTGAAAATGATTTAAGTTACTACCGTAAGCAAAATATAACATTGTGATTTAAACTATTTGAATTTCTTTATCTTTAACAAATTTAATTATTTCTGATTTACAAAATTCAATTTTGTTTTTATCTGTTGATCTAAGAACTATTGCTACTCCAAGCTTACCTGCTTTAAAAAAGGGATAGCTACCAATTTCAACATCAGTATTTTTATTTTGCACATCACTTAAAGATTTTGCAATTTCACTTTCAACAGTACGTAAGTTTATTGTTTCGCTTAGTATTGGTTCGCCGCCTGCAATTTTATTTGTTAAACTACCAAGCATCGACTGCATTATTGATGGTACCCCAGGTAAACAAAAAACATTTTTAACATTAAATCCTGGCGATCCGCTTGATGGGTTATATATCAAATTTGCTGTTATAGGCATTTTTGCCATTTTCTGACGACCTTCATTAAACTCGCCTGGTTTATAATAACTTTCTAAAATTGAATATGCCTCTTTGTGAAAACCGTACTCTATATCAAAGGCTTTTGAAATTGACTCAGCGGTTATATCATCATGTGTTGGTCCAATTCCACCAGTAGTAAATACATAATCGTAAGATTTACGGTATTGATTAACAGTATTTATAATTGTTTGTTCATCATCTGGAATAATTTTTACTTCTTTGACTTTTACCCCTAAAGAATTTAGCCATGTGGCGAGCGTACTTGTATTGATATCTTTGGTTCTACCAGATAGTACTTCGTTACCAATAATTATAATTCCAGCAATTATTTCTTTCTTATTTGACATATACAAATATAAATTAAATATTATGAAATTTACCAATACTTTAATTAAAGGCAAATTAATCAAGCGATATAAAAGATTTTTTACAGATATAAAAGTAAATAATTCAATAGTTACAGCTCATTGTCCTAACACAGGTTCCATGAAAGGTCTTTTAGATAAAAATAATACAGTATTTTTGTCTAAAAGTGATGATCCAAAAAGAAAGTTGAAATTCACTTTAGAAATTGTAAAAGCTAATAAAAAATTAATTGGAGTAAACACTCACAGAGCAAATAAAATTGTTGCTGATGGCTTAAACAAGGGACTGATAAATGAATTTAAATCCATCAAAAATATTAAACCTGAATTTAAGTTTTCAAGTGATACTAGGTTCGATTTTTTATGTGATAAAAATATAATTGAAGTAAAAAATGTTACTCTTTTGAGAGATCAAAAAGTAGCTGAATTTCCTGATGCTATTACTGAAAGAGGCACCAAACATCTAAAAAAGTTAATTGAAGCTTTAAAACAAGGCTATAAACCGTTTGTCTTATTTTTAACTCAAATACAAGGTATTAATAACTTTAAAATAGCTAAAGATATAGATTTAAATTATTACAAAAATTATTTAATAGCTAAAAAGAGTGGCGTGAAGTTTTTAGCCTATAGATGTTTATTGAGTAACAAAGAAATTAAAATTGAAAAAAAAATAAATATTATTGATGAATAATTATTCTGAGAAATTTGAAAAAATGAGAAAAGCGGGGTCACTTGCATCTAGTACCCTAGATATGATTACAGATTATATTAAACCTGGTTTAAGCACTAATAAAATAGATGAGTTGTGTTATGAATTTATCAAAGATAATGGAGGCCACTCTGCCCCACTTTATTATCGTGGTTTTAATAAATCTATATGCACATCATTAAATCATGTTGTATGTCATGGAATACCAAGTGAGAGAGTTTTGGAAGACGGAGATATATTAAATATCGATGTGACTGCAATACTTCACAATCATTACGGTGATACAAGTCGAATGTTTACAGTGGGAAAACCCTCTGTCAAATCAATGAATTTAATTAATGTTACTTATGAGTCTTTAATGAAATCAATTAAAATTTTAAAACCGGGTAAAAAGTTAGGTGACATTGGTCATGAAATACAAACACATGTAGAAAAAGCAGGTTTTAGTGTTGTAAGAGATTTTTGTGGACATGGTATAGGTGATGTATTTCACCAAAGTCCAAATGTATTACATTATGGAAAAAAGGATACAGGACCTGAATTACAACCTGGGATGACATTTACTATAGAGCCAATGATTAATGCTGGCAAATATGAGGTTAAAATTTTAAATGATGGATGGACGGCCGTAACTAAAGATAAAGCTTTATCTGCGCAATTCGAACATACAGTTGGTATAACTGATAATGGATATGAAATTTTTACAGAATCTGTTAAAAACTTAAAGAGGCCTCCTTATAATTAATGATATCTAGATATTCCAGAAAAGAACTCACAAGTATTTGGTCTGATGAGAATAAATATAAAATTTGGCTCGATGTAGAAATAGCTGCGGCACAAGCAATGGAAAAGCTTGGTCAAATACCTAGGGGTGTATCATCAATTGTAAGAAAAAAAGCAAAAATTAATGTAAAAAGAATTCATCAAATTGAAAGTCAGGTTAAACATGATGTAATTGCTTTTTTAACTTCTGTTACTGAAAAAGCCGGTATAAAAGCAAGATATCTCCATCAAGGTATGACTTCATCAGATGTTTTAGATACTAGTTTTAATATACAATTAGTTCAGTCTGGTAAAATAATTCTTAAAGACTTAGATCAAATTTTAAAAGTTTTAAAAAAACAAGCAAAGAAATACAAATTCACACCTTGTATGGGTAGAAGTCATGGTATTCACGCAGAGCCTATTACATTTGGCTTAAAGTTAGCATCTTACTATGCAGAATTTAAAAGAAATAAAAAAAGATTAGAATTAGCAATTGAAGAGGTATCTACATGTGCAATATCAGGTGCTGTTGGCACTTTTGCAAATATTAATCCAAGTGTTGAAAAACATGTTGCAAAAAAATTAGGTTTAAAAATTGAACCGGTTTCAACTCAAGTAATTCCTCGAGACAGACATGCATTTTATTTTTCGGTCCTTGGTATAATAGCAGGATCTATTGAGAGAGTTGCGACCGAAATAAGACATTTACAAAGAACTGAAGTTTATGAATTACAAGAATTTTTTTCAAAGAAACAAAAAGGCTCATCTGCTATGCCACACAAAAAAAATCCAATATTAAGTGAAAATTTAACAGGACTAGCAAGAATGGTTAGAAGCTTTGTTGTGCCAGCACTTGAAAATATTGCTTTATGGCATGAAAGAGATATTTCACATTCAAGTGTTGAGAGAAATATAGGGCCTGATGCGAATATAACTTTAGATTTTGCATTGGTGAGGCTTACAAACATATTAGATAACATGATTGTTTATCCAAAAAAAATGCTACAGAATTTGAATATCACAAAGGGCTTAATCTTTTCCCAAGAACTAATGTTAGAGCTTACGAAAACTGGTTTATCAAGAGAAAAGTCATACAGAATGGTACAAAATTATGCAAAAAAATGCTTTGCTGAAAATTTAGATCTGTTTAATTTAATACAGTCTGACAAATATATAATGAGTAAAATTCCAACTAAAAAACTTAAAACCATTTTCAGTTATTCTAAACATTTTAAAAATGTAAATTTAATTTTTAGAAGAGTGTTTAAATAATGAAAAAAGGTAAAAAACTTTACGAGGGTAAGGCAAAAATAATTTACGCAACTTCTGACAAAAATTATGTAATTCAATATTTTAAGGATGATGCCACTGCTTTTAATAATCAGAAAAGATCTGTGATAGATGGCAAGGGTGTATTAAATAATAGAATATCTGAACATATATTAAAGAATTTATCTCAAATAGGTATTAAAAATCATTTAGTGAAAAGACTAAATATGAGAGAACAATTAATAAAGTTTGTGGATATTTTACCAATTGAATTCATCGTAAGAAATATTGCAACGGGCTCTCTTACTAAAAGACTTGGTATAGTTGAGGGGACAGTTTTAAATGATCCATTAATTGAATACTGTTTGAAAAATGATGACTTAGGAGATCCATTAATTTCAAGAGAACATATTTATGCGTTTAATTGGGCAAAAAAGAATGAAATAGAAAAAATTAACAAGCAACTTCTAAGAATTAACGATTTTTTAATCGGTTTATTTAGAGGTGTCGGTATCAAGCTTGTAGATTTTAAAGTTGAATTTGGAAAGGTAAGAAATTCAAGTAGAAACGAAATTATTCTAGCAGACGAGATAAGTCCTGACACATGTAGATTGTGGGATGCTAAGAGTGAAAAAAAATTAGATAAAGATAGATTCAGGAAAGATCTTGGAAATTTAATTCAAGCTTACAAAGAAGTCGCATCCAGACTTGGGATTTTATATGAAGAATCAAATATAAGAGAAGTAAATTTCAAAAAACCAAAAGCTATTAAATTAAAAAAAAATAAATGAAAATCAAAGTTATCGTTACACCAAAAAACGGTGTTCTAGATCCACAAGGTAAAGCTATACAACAAACATTAAATAGTATGAATTTCATAGATGTAAGTGAAGTTAGACAAGGAAAATACTTTGAAATTGAGACAGATTTAAAAGATGAGAAAGATGCAAAAAAAAATGTTGAAGATATGTGTAAAAAACTCTTAGCAAATCTTGTGATTGAGGATTACAAAATCTTATAAAATGAAGTCATCTGTTATTATATTTCCAGGATCTAATTGTGATAGAGATATGGATGTAGCTCTAAAAAAATTTGGATTTAAAAATAAAATGGTATGGCACAATGATAATGTAATACCAAAATCAGATTTAGTTGTTTTACCAGGCGGTTTTTCGTATGGAGATTATTTGCGATGTGGAAGTATTGCTGCAAAGTCAAACATAATAAATTCAGTTATAGAATTTGCTAATAAAGGTGGTCTGGTTATTGGTATATGTAATGGTTTCCAAATTTTAATAGAAACTGGTCTTGTTACTGGTGCTTTATTAAGAAATAAATATTTAAAATTTATTTGCAAAAATATTTTTGTAAAAGCAAATAAAACACAAAATAAATATTTTAATAAAATTAAAAAAGATATTCTCGAATTACATATAGCTCATAATGATGGTAATTATTTCTGTTCACAAGATGATTTAAATTCAATGCAAGATAATGATCAAATTGCAGTCAGATATTGTGATAGTAATGGAGAGATATCAGAAAATTCTAATCCAAATGGTTCAATTCAAAATATAGCTGGTGTCTTTAATAAAAAGAAAAATATTTTGGGTATGATGCCTCATCCAGAGCGTGTTATTGATAATTGTTTATCAAGTAATGATGGATCTTATTTTTTTGAAAATCTTTTGAGTAATATGAAATGATTGAGGTAAATGAAAAAATTGCAATAGATCACGGTCTAAAAAAAGATGAATATAAAAAGATATGTGAACTTTTAAAAAGAAATCCAAACTTAACAGAATTGGGGATTTTTTCTGCAATGTGGAATGAACATTGCTCATATAAATCATCAAAAAAACATTTAAAGAAACTTAACACAAAAGGTAAAAAAGTTATTCAAGGTCCTGGAGAAAATGCAGGTGTTATCGATATTGGTGATGATGATGCAATAGTATTTAAAATTGAAAGTCATAATCACCCTTCATTTATTGAACCTTATCAAGGAGCAGCAACGGGTGTTGGTGGAATTCTTAGGGATGTTTTTACAATGGGAGCGCGTCCAATAGCTAATTTAAATTCTATTCATTTTGGTTCCCCCTCTAATAAAAAAACAAAAAGTCTTTTAAGAGGAGTGGTTCAAGGAATTGGTGGATACGGTAATTGTATAGGTGTACCAACTATTGCTGGGCAAACAAGTTTTGATGAATCTTATAATGGCAATATTCTTGTTAACGCAATGACACTTGGTCTAGTTAAAAAAGATAAAATTTTTTACTCAAAGGCCGCTGGATTAAATAAGCCAGTTATTTATGTTGGTTCAAAAACTGGAAGAGATGGAATTCACGGTGCAAGTATGGCTTCTGCAAAATTTGATGACAAAATTGAGGAAAAAAAACCTACAGTCCAAGTAGGTGACCCATTTACAGAAAAATTATTATTAGAAGCATGTCTTGAACTAATGCGAGATGATTCAATTATTGCCATCCAAGATATGGGTGCAGCTGGACTTACTTCTTCAAGTGTTGAAATGGCCTCAAAAGGAAAACTTGGTATTGAATTACATTTAGATAAGGTTCCATGTCGTGAGGAAAATATGTCTCCATATGAAATTATGTTATCAGAAAGTCAAGAAAGAATGTTGATAGTGCTTGAAAATGGTAAAGAAAAGAAAGCAAAAGAAATTTTTGACAAATGGAATTTAGATTTTTCTGTAATTGGAAAAACCACAAACTCAAAAAATATTGAGCTGTATTTTGATAAAATTAAAGTTGCAAATATACCTATTGATTTACTTTCGGAGGAAGCTCCTGAGTATGATAGAAAATGGAAAAAAAGTAAGTTACCTCAAAAAATTAAATTTTCAAAAAAAGATTTTAAAAATTTAAAAATTACTGATGTATTAAAAAAAATATTAGCAAGTCCAAATGTTTGTTCGAAAGAATGGATTTGGGAACAATATGATCATACTGTGATGGGTGATACTATTCAAAAACCTGGGGGTGATGCTGGGGTAGTAAGAGTTCATGGAACTGAAAAAGCTGTTGCTGCTACAGTGGACTCCTCAGCCTCTTATTGTTATGCACATCCATTAAGTGGTGGTAAACAAATTGTATGTGAAACATGGAGAAATCTAATATGTGTAGGAGCTGAGCCAATAGCTATAACTAATTGTTTGAATTTTGGAAATCCTGAAAAACCTGAAAATATGGGTGAATTTGTAGAATGCGTAGAGGGTTTAAATGAAGCAAGCAAATATTTAAACTTTCCAGTCGTATCTGGAAATGTTTCTTTTTATAATGAAACTAAGGACAAGGGTATCAAACCAACCCCTACTATTGGTGGAGTAGGATTAATTAAAAATTATAAAGACATGATAACAATGGATTTAAAAGAAACTGGAAATATAATTTTTGTAGTTGGAAAAACTGAAGGTCATTTAGATCAAAGTATTTTTGCAAAAGAAGTTTTAAATGAGAAAAAAGGACCACCTCCGGAAATAAATCTTTTTAATGAAAAGAATAATGGGGAAACGATTTTGAAATTAATTAAAGATAATTTTGTTAGGTCAGCTCATGATGTATCTCTTGGTGGAATAATGACAGGAATCGCAAAGATGTGTATCAAAGGAAAAAAGGGTATAAATTTTTATAAGTACAAAGGGCTTATAGATAAATTTGGGTTCTTCTTTTCTGAAGATCAGGGTAGATATATTATTGAAGTTAAAAAGGAAAATGTCGATAAAGTTATAAAAATACTTGATAAAAATTCAAATCATTATGATCTAATTGGTGAGGTAATTGAGGGTAATATTTCAATAAATGATGAGCCAAATTTATCAGTAGACAAATTAGCAGATTACAATAAAGATTGGTTAAATAAGTATATGGTAAATTAATGGCGATGAATTTAAAAGAAATTGAGAGCATGATTAAAGAGGCACTGCCTGATGCTATAATAGATATTCAAGACTTAGCAGGTGATGGAAACCACTATTCAGCAACAATTACCTCTTCAGCATTTAATGGTAAAAGTAAAATTGAGCAACACAAAATGATTTACAATTCCTTAAAAGGTAAGATGGGAAATGAATTGCATGCTCTTGCTTTAAAAACAAAGGAAAAAAATGGACCAACAAACTAAAGAATTAATTGAAAATAATATAAATACAAATGAAGTCTGCTTGTTCATGAAAGGCACTCCTGATGCCCCTGAGTGTGGATTTTCGATGGCAGTTGCAAATATGTTAAAAATTTTAGAAGTAAGTTTTAAAAGTGTTAATGTTCTTAGTGATCAAAGTATAAGAGAGGGTATAAAAAAATTTAGTGAATGGCCTACTGTTCCACAACTATATGTTAAAAAGGAATTTGTTGGTGGATGTGATATTGTTAAAGAAATGTTTGAAAACGGAGAGCTTAAAAAGCTTTTTGAAGACAAACAGATTAAATATAAAAAATAATTATATCTAGAGTAATATTCAATAACTAAGTTAGGTTCCATAACTACTGGATATGGGGCTTCTTCAAATATTGATGTTCAGTTTAAAAAGACTTAAAACTTTTTTGCCACTTCTATTGTTGCGCCATAGTCATCTATTTCGCTAAATAAATTATAGTTTGAACTTAATTTTACATCAAAACCGTTTATATCTTGATTAAAATTAATCCTTGCAGTTTCATTTTCCAGCTCTAGAACAAACTCTTCATTTCTATGAGTAACATACCCAGTTAAAAAATATAAAGTATCACTATGACTATTTTCAGTTTGGAATCTCTCATAAAAAAACATTATTGAAAGACCCGTTTCATTTAATATATCAAAACCAATTTTACCTTTAATACTCTTATCGTCCTCTTGATCAATAGATTTAGTATATTTTGTGTTGGAGTCTGACACATAGTTTAAAGAAACATCGGAACTTGGGCTAAGATCATAGCCAAAGTCTAAAGCCATGGACGGTCTTAAAATGTAATCCTTTTTCAAAATTTCATTACTTACAATAAAACCTCCCGATATTCCTAGAGTCTCAACAGTTTGTTTGTCGTACTGAAGTGCATTAATTCCTTTTTCACTATAATCATCTAAAGTTGTATAGCTAATATCTAGTTTAAAGTTTGGGGATATATCTCTTTTGTCTTTTTTAAAAGTATTTATATAGTGCAAAGACCCAAAAACTTGATTTCCATCTCTATCACCATTTAAAGTATTGTTGCCATCTCGTCTTGTATTTTTAAAATCGAGCTTACTTAACCCTAAAATTCCTTCTAAATATTTATTTTTTCCAGTGTTTATTGTTCTATAAGTTGAAAAACTGTATGCATCAATATCTGTAGATGTGCCCTTATTACCCACATCTACATCCTCGTCGGTATAAGTAATAGTGTAACCTTGTACGGTTTTTTCGTCTGTTTTTTTATCAAATCCTAATGTTATTGCATTTGAAGAAATATCCTTTCTTGATGAATTTTTAGTGCTACCAACTCCTCCAACACTTACACTACCTTCACTCCAAAATAACCAGCTTTCGTTTATATTTTTTTGAGGTTTGTTATAATTGATTGATTGAAAAAGTACTTCTGAAAGTTTTTTTAGTTTAGGGTCAACAAAATTAAAATTGATACTTTGAGCTTTTAAATCTCCTTCCAAGCTATACCCTCTTATCCAATTAAGTCTATTGAAAATTGGGCTGATTACATGCGAAAGTATTTTTTTAGGTGCACTAGTTTGAGCTTCGATCAATCCTACTACATCTTTATTATTTAATGGATTTGATCTTGTGGTTCCAGTTGAAAAATTATAAGTAGTTTTATCAGTACTTGGTATCCCGGCATAATTATTTCTTGAAATATCTATGATTGCAGTTGCATCTATCTGAACGTAATAATCTGAATTTATCTCTAAATCAGATGATGGATTCAAAGTTATTTGAGTATTACTTGTTAAAGTTGCATCAGTTTCCACATTAAAAGTTTGCACAACACTATCGTCACTAGCTTTTTTTAAAGTAATATTTCCACTTCCAATTTTAATAATTTCACTGAAATTTAAGACTATATTTGTGGAACAATCTACATCTGTTTCATTATCACTTGGTGAAGATGAACTTAATGTTGGGGCAGTTCCTGGAAAATCACTATTATCCCAACTAGGGCTATTAATAAGCGTTCCGTCATTGTTATTTATCTCTCCAAATAATGTGGATGATCCTGTTCCATTATTTTCGCCATTTACCTCATCATCCATTGACCAATATTCACTTAAAGATCCTGAGGAGGCATAATCACCATAATTCTCGCCTGCATATAAAGTTTCTCCCCCATTATATAATTGTACTATTTCAGCGTCAGAGAGTGTTGAACTCCATATACCCACCTCGTCTATTTTTCCGTTAAAATGATATTTTACTTTATTGTCAGCATTATTTGGAATATGGGGATATTTGTTAGTTCTACCAGCACCTATGTACAATCTTTGATTTGTGTTTTCAACAATTGGAACTCTGGCATTATTGCCATTTGCTATCATAACACCATCAACATAAAGTTTCATTACGTTCGTAGACTCTTGAAATGTTACGGTCTGCATTTGCCAGGTTCCAATATTTATGTCTGTGGTGGAATTCACTTGTGCCCAGGTATCATCATCAGCTCCATCACCTGCCCAAAAAGACCATTCTTCATCAGCTGCTATATAAACCATGAAGCCACCTCCTTCATCGCCATTAATCGTGTCTGTTCGAGATGTCACTGCTGACTGATAGTCACTTGAAGCTCCTGTTTTTACCCAAACATTAACTGAAAAATCACCTGTTGGGTTCATTGACGCGTCAAAAGGAAAGTCTACATAATTTGTTGATCCATCAAAACTCAATGAATAATCAGCTGAAAAAGCATAATTTTGATAACCTAGAAAAGAAACTAAAAATAAAATTGTAAAATTATTTTTATATTTATAAAAATATTTTAAATATATATTTGAAAATAATTTCATTTAATTCAAAATATAAACTAAATATTTAAATTATTAACCAATATTTTATATTAAAAAAAATAATTTTATCTAGAGTAATATTCAATAACTAAGTTAGGTTCCATGACCACTGGATAAGGAACTTCTTCGAATTTTGGCGTTCTAACAAATTTAATTTTTCTATTTTTCTCATCAACTTGTAGATATTCGGGCGTTTCTCTCTCTTTACTTGCTAATGCTATATCAATGATTGCAAGTTGTTTTGATTTATCTCTTATTTCTACAGTGTCTTCATCTCTTAACTGATAACTTGATATATTAACTTTCTTACCATTTACTTTGACGTGACCATGATTAATAAATTGTCTTGATGAAAAAATTGTTGTTGAAAATTTAGCTCTGTAAACAACTGAATCTAATCTTCTCTCTAATAAACCTATTAAGTTTTCAGCAGTATCACCTTTCTTCATAATAGCTTTTCTATACATATTTCTAAATTGTCTCTCATTTAAGTTTCCGTAATAAGATTTAAGTTTTTGTTTTGCTTGAAGTTGAATACCATAATCTGATGGTTTTGAATTTTTAGTTTGGCCATGTTGTCCAGGAGGATAAGCTCTTTTGTTAAATGGACTTTTAGGTCTTCCCCATAGGTTTACCTTCAGCCTTCTATCAACTTTATGTTTAGATTTTAATCTTTTTGTCATTAATTATTGGGTCTTATAAAGATACATAAAATTTTGTCAATCAGCGTTTTTTTCCTAAACTTGCAAATACACTCGATAAAATACGTGTTTCTTTATCGGATAATTCCATTTTGTAAAAAATATTTCTTAAATTTTCAAGCATTATGGGTTTCTTTTCTTTTTGTTTAAAAAAATTTATTTGATTAAGATGTTTTATACAAAGATTTGTCATTGCTAAAATTTCTTTTTTAGAAGCTGCTTTAAACTTTTTGGTTTTTTTTTGTTTAAATTTACCTTTAGATAATAGGTTTGAAATATATTGAGCTATAATTATAAGACCATGAGATAAATTTAATGATTTAAAATTTTTATCTGTCAAAATATTTAGAGTATAATTTGTATAAGTTATTTCATTATTTGATAGACCAGATGCTTCTGAACCAAACAAAAATCCAACTTTTTTTTTGAAATTTATCTTTTTTAAATCTTTTAACTCTATATGTTTAATATTCTTATTTCTAATTCTTGCAGATGTTGCAATCAAAATATCAATCTGACCAATTACATCTTCAAGGTTTTGATATACTTTACTTTTTTTAATAATATCTTTTGCTCCAACCGATGTAGCTATTATTTTATCATTAGGAAATAAAGGCTTAGGGTCTATTAGTACAAGTTTATTGAAACCAAAATTTTTTATACCTCTTGCACACGCGCCTATATTTTCTGAAAGCTGAGGCTTATGTAAAATAAACGTAACATTGCCTTTAGCCATAAGTTATTTAATTCCGTGATTTCTATTATAACTAGATGTTTTTGAAAAAATTATCCCGTCTAAATATTTTTTATCAACATCCCAAATAGATACTTTTAAAGGATAACATTTAGCAACATCAGATGAATGTTCTGAACCACAATCTCCACCTGGGCATGCAGATAAAGCCCCTAATAAATTCGTTTCTGCAAAAAACTCCAAATAATCTCCAGGTCTTACTGGGCTTGATTTCATAAAATATTGTTTTGTATCATTAGTAAAACCAGTAAGCATAAAAACATTTAATACATCATGAACTATCTTTTCGGCTTCATCTAATTTAATGTTTTTTTCTTTTACCAAAGCTCTAGTTAAATTTGAATGACAGCAATAATGGTAATCTTTATCTGAAATTAGCTTAGATGTATAAGGATCACATCTTGTGCCTATAACATCATGGACTGAACCACCATCTTTATCATAACCATACCAGTCTAAAGTATCCCATGTTATTGTGGCTAAAGACCTAAGATAAGGAAAACTACTAAACATTTTATCACCTACTGAAATATGGGTCCCATATAAAGCTCGAGTTTTACCAGAATAAAATTTTTCATCTAAATTTTCAGCATTAAATATATTTAGATCACCAACCTGCGGGCCTTCAACGCTTTCTATCCTAAAAAAATTACCTGATTTAACATTAAATGTTTTAGCATCTCGAGGTGGTACTATAACTTCATCAATTTGTTTAAGGTGTTTTCTCGCTTCATGTAATATTTTAAGATTGTCGTTTATTTTATCATTTGGGTAACAAACAACAGGCTTAGCACCTACTCTACTTTTAATATCTGTAGGTTTCTCAGAAAACTTTTTTATTTTCATCTATTTGCTTGCGGGAGCTTTGTCTTTGAACAACTTAAAATCTAGACTATCGATTAAAGCTTTAAAAGATGCATCAATTATGTTTGGTGAGACACCTATAGTGAACCAATTCTTTCCTTGGGAGTCAGTACTCTCAATCGATACTCTAGTAGTAGCTTCTGTACCTGTATTTAGAATTCTAACCTTATAATCAACAAGTTTAAGATCTTTTAAATATTTGGAATATTTTTCTAATTTTGTTACATTTTTTCTTATGGCATTATCAAGTGCGTGAACAGGTCCATTGCCTTCGCCTTCACAAATAATTTGCTCACCATCAACTTCCAATTTAGCTTTTGCTTTAGAAATAATTTGTTCTTGCTTATTTTTTGATACAGATACATCGTATTCTTTAATAGAAATATATCTTGGTATTTCGCCTATAACTCTTCGAGCTAATAATTCAAAAGATGCATCAGCACCATCATAACTGTAGCCTATAAACTCTCTATCTTTTACTTCCTCAAGTAATTTTTTTATTTTTGGATCATTTTCCTCTATCTCAATTCCAATAGTTTTTAGTCTTGATAGAATATTGGATTTACCTGACTGGTCTGAGACAACAATATTTCTATTATTACCTACATCCTCTGGATCTATATGTTCATAAGTTTTAGGATCCTTTTGAACTGCTGACACGTGTAAACCGCCTTTGTGAGAAAATGCTGCAGCTCCAACATAAGGTAAATGTTTGTTTGGTTTTCTATTTAATATCTCGTCAAGTAATCTAGAGCATTGAGTTATATGTTTTATATTTTTTTCTTTAATGTTTATTTCAAATTTATCTGATAATTCTTTTTTAAGATGAAATGTTGGTATAATTGACATTAAGTTTGCGTTACCACATCTTTCACCTAAACCATTTATTGTTCCTTGAATTTGTCTTGCTCCAGATAATACAGCTGCAATTGAATTTGCTACTGCATTACCTGTATCATTATGCGCGTGTATTCCTAAGTTTTCGCCAGGTATATGTTCTGATACTTCTTTGACAATTTTAGTTACCTCATGAGGAAGTGTTCCTCCATTTGTGTCACAAAGCACAATCCATTTAGCTCCATTGTCATAAGCAGCTTTAACACATGCTAATGCATACTTTGGATTAGCTTTATAACCATCAAAAAAATGTTCAGCATCAAACATAAACTCTTTATTACTTTTAACAAAATGTTTTGTAGTTTCTTTTATATTTTCTAAGTTTTCTTCGTTTGAAATTCCTAATGCAACATCAACGTGAAAGTCCCATGACTTTCCTACTACACAGACTGCATTTGTATTTGAATTAAGTATTGCAGACAATCCAGGATCATTTTCAGCGCTCCTACCTGCTTTCTTGGTCATTCCAAACGCTGTGAAAGTAGAATTTTTAAGATTTAAACCTTTTTGAAAAAATTCAGTATCAGATGGATTAGCACCTGGCCAGCCACCCTCAATATAATCAACGCCTAAATTATCTAATGCATGAGCTATTTTTGTTTTCTCATCAATAGAAAAATGGACGCCTTGAGTTTGTGCACCATCTCTTAATGTCGTATCAAATATATAAAGTCTTTCTTTACTCATCTTAATTTCCAAGTTGTTTTATCATCTTTATCTTCAATTAAAACACCTTTGTCTAAAAGTTCATTTCTTATTTTATCAGCTAATTCGTAATTTTTATTATCTCTTGCTACATTCCTTTCTTCAATTTTTTGTAAAATTTCTTTTTCTGAAATATTTAAATTACTTTTTTTAAACTCAAGCCACTTTGACTTAGGCTCAATAAGAAGACCTATAAAATTGCAGGCTGTTGTAAATATTTCTTTATCTTTGTCAGAGCCTTTTGATGCCTTATCATAAAGTTTGTGAATATTGCTTATGTATCCAGGTGTATTTAAATCATCGTATAGAGGACTTAAGTCTTTTTCATCTATTAATACTTTTCCTTTTGGTGCTTTATAACACTCGTACCACTTATCTAAAATTTTTTGAGATTGTGAAAGTAAATCATCACTCCAATCTAGTGATTGTTTGTAATGAGTTGTAATCAAAGCTAACCTTAAAACTTGTCCATTATATTTAGAGTGAAAGTCTTTTATTTTAAAAACGTTACCTTGCGATTTTGCCATTTTTTCATTTGAAATTGTAATGAAGCCATTGTGTAACCAGTAATTTGAAAATGATTTATTTCCGTTAGCACACCTTGATTGAGCAATTTCATTTTCATGGTGGGGAAAAATAAGATCTCTTCCACCGCCATGTATGTCAAAAGTATCACCTAAAAATTTTTTTGACATTGCCGAACACTCCAAGTGCCAGCCAGGTCTACCTCTACCCCAGGGAGAGTCCCAACCTGGTTCATCATCATTAGATGGTTTCCATAAAACAAAATCCTCTGGATTTTTTTTATTTTTAGAAACTTCTACTCTTGCACCCGCTAATAACTCATCAATATTTTTATTTGATAATTTACCGTAATCCTTAAATGTCGAAACATCAAAATAAACATTAGAATTATTTTCATATGCATTTCCTTTTTTTAAAAGAATATTTATCATATCAATCATTAATGAAATATTTTCAGTTGCTTTCGGTTCAAAAGACGGTTTTTCACATTTAAGATATTCACAATCTTGATTGAAACTTTTGGTAATGTTTTCAGAAAGTTCATTTATTGATATTTTTTTTTGTTTTGAACTTTCTATAATTTTATCATCAATATCTGTAATATTTCTTACGTAAGTAACTGATGATTTGCCATACTTACATTTTAAAACTTTAAACAAGATATCAAAAATTACTAGCGGTCTTGCGTTTCCAATGTGTGGATCATCATATACAGTTGGTCCACATACATACATTCCAATTTTTTTCTCATTAATTGGTTTAAATATTTCTTTTTTTCCAACAAGTGTGTTGCTTAAATATATATCTTTGTTCATTGTATAAGGAATATACTTTTAATTTAGATTTGTGAATCTAATTGATTAATTAGGAATCTTGCATACTGGAATTGGCTCCATTTTATGCAAATTTGTTTTTCTGATTTGAATGTATTTATCTCTATTTTTTGAATTTTCGTTGTTCATGGCCTCCTCTATCTCTTTGTAAGATAACCCAAGTTGACCCTCATCTGTTCTACCATCATCCCATAATCCATCAGTTGGTGCAGCATTAATTATATCATCAAGAATTTTTAGCTCTCTTCCAAGTTCCCAAACTTCTGTTTTATTACAGTCAGCTATTGGAGAAATATCAACACCGCCATCACCATACTTTGTATAAAAACCTACACCAAAATCCTCAACTTTGTTTCCTGTTCCAACAACTATACCATTATTTGCAGCAGCAACTTGATAGAGTGTCGTCATTCTCAATCTAGCTCGAGAATTAGCCATTCCGTGCAAACTTTCAAATTTACCTAAAGTATTTTCGAAAGTTTTAAACAAACTATCTAACTCTAAAGTATAACCCTGAACATTTTTGAAATTTTTTTTTAACCATTCTTGATGTCTTAGACTCAAATCATGTTGAGTATCTTTTTGCTTTATTGGCATAGATAAAACTATTGTTTTTAAGCCTGTCATTGCACTTAATGTGCTTGAGACAGATGAGTCTATACCTCCAGAAATACCAATTACCAATGACTCAGCCTTTTTTGGCATTGAGTTTACGTAATTTAATATCCAATCTTTTATAAAATTCGCTTTTTTAGATGCGTCCATGATTCAAATATAATGTAAAAATTAAATATTTAAATGACTAAGATGCCGCTTTAATTGCATTTCTTGCATAATTGGAATTCTTTTTAATCTCATCAGAAATTAAAAAAGCTAATTCCAAAGCTTGGTCTGCGTTTAATCTTGGGTCACAATGAGTATGATATCTGCTTGATAAATCTTGATCAGATATATTTTTAGCGCCACCGGTACATTCTGTCACATTTTGACCTGTCATTTCTATATGAAGTCCACCAGCATAAGATCCTTCGCTTTGGTGAACCTCAAAAACATTTTTTACCTCTTTAACAACATTGTTAAATGGTCTTGTTTTAAAACCGGTTGTTGAGACTAAAGTATTACCGTGCATCGGGTCGCATGACCATACAACATTTAATCCCTCTTTTTTTATTCCTCTTATTAATTTCGGCAAAAACTTTTCAACTTTATCATGCCCAAATCTCGATATAAGAGTAATTTTTCCTTTTTCATTTTTAGGATTAATAGTTTCACATATTTTAGCAATTTCGTCTGCTTTTGAAGTTGGTCCACATTTAATACCGATTGGATTTTCAATTCCTCTACAAAATTCAACATGGCCGCCTTCTAATTGTCTAGTTCTATCTCCAATCCAAACAAAGTGAGCTGAAGTATTGTGGTATTCACCTGTTGTTGAGTCTGTTCTTGTCATACTTTCTTCATAAGGTAAATGAAGAGCCTCATGTGAAGTCCAGAAATTAACTGTGTATAATCTTCTATTAAATTCTGGCGTTATTCCACAAGCAGCCATAAATCCGAGTGCATCAGCAATTTTGTCTTCTAATTCTTTAAATTTTTTAGCTTGAGGACTATTTTTAATATATCCTAAATTCCATAAATGAACTTTTTTTAAATCTGCAAAACCACCGTGCGAAAAGGCTCTCAATAAATTTAATGTCGCTGCGGATTGCGAATAAGCTCTGAATAATCTCTTTGGATCTGGTCTTCTAGCTTTCTCATTAAATTCAATTGAATTTATATTATCTCCTAAATAGCTAGGTAATTCTTTTTCACCTTGTTTTTCAGTTGGTGCACTTCTTGGTTTGGAGAATTGACCTGCAATTCTACCAAGCTTAACAACTGGCAAAGATGCCGAATATGTTAAAACAAGTGACATTTGCAAAATAACTTTAAAAGTATCTCTTATATTGTCAGGATGAAATTCTGCAAAACTTTCTGCGCAATCTCCACCTTGAAGTAAAAAAGCTTTACCATCTACAACTTCAGAAAGTTGATCTTTTAAATGTCTAGTCTCCCCAGCAAAAACTAATGGTGGTGATGACTTTAATTTATTCAACACCATGTTAAGTTCTTTCTCATCATCATAAGATGGAACGTGCTTAACTGGATATTTTCTCCAAGAATTAACTTTCCAATTTTTCATATTTCAACCTTAAGATGAATATATAACGAAATTATGACAAAAGAGAATAGTTATTTTTATTATTCTACTGTTACTGATTTAGCTAGGTTTCTAGGTTTATCAATGTCATAACCTTTTTTTAATGCAGAATAATACGCAAGCTTTTGTAGTGGAATTGTTACCAAAAATGGAAATAAATCATCTTCTGTATTCTCGACTTCAATGGTCTCCCAAATATTTTCAGAATAAACTTCATCTTTACTTTTATTTGTAACAAGCAAAACTTTCGCTCCTCTCGCAATAACCTCCTGCATATTTGAAATAGTTTTTTTATAATGTTGATCTCTTGGAGCAATCACCACAACAGGCATTCCATCTTCTATAAGAGCTAAAGGTCCATGTTTCATTTCACCCGCAGGATAACCCTCTGCATGCACATAAGCTAATTCTTTCAATTTTAAAGCTCCTTCTAATGCTATTGGAAATGAATATCCTCTACCTAGAAACATTGAGCCCTTTGCATCAACGAACGAACTGCATATTGATTGAATTTTGTTTTCAGTTTCTAAAGAGTGTTTAACTAATTTTGCAAGATTAAATAAATTTTTAATCTTTTTTAAATAATCTTTTTTACTTAAATCTTTCCTTTTTTGAGCTAGTTTTAAGCACAGTATGTATAAAACAAGCATTTGTCCTAAGAAAGCTTTAGTAGATGCAACACCGATTTCTGGACCACAATGAATAGGTAAAACGAATTTGGAATCTCTTGCTATTGAGCTTTCAATAACATTTACAACTGAGCATGTTTTCATTTTATTTTTGTTACAAAGGTCTAAAGCTGCATAAGTATCAGCAGTTTCACCTGACTGAGAAACAAAAATATAAAGACAATCTTTTTTAAATTTATTTTTTCTATAACGGAACTCTGAAGCTATATCAATATTAACATCTAATGTTGTTAATTGCTCGAACCAATATTTTGAAATAAGGCAAGAGTGATAAGCCGTGCCGCAACCTATCAAAGTAATAGAGTTAATTTCTTTTTTCTTAAATGGAAAATTAAAAATATTTATGTCGTTATTGATTTTGTCGATGTATTCATTGACACAATTTTTGATAGTATTTGGTTGTTCATCAATTTCCTTTGCCATAAAATGTTTATAGTCACCCTTTTCATAGTTTTGTTCGTTTGATGACAAGTGTAATATTTTTTTATTTATCTTTTTTCCACTCTGACTAAAAAACTCAACATTATCTTTTTTTATAATGCAAAACTCTCCATCGTTAAGATATGAAATTTTATTTGTCATAGATTTTAAAGCATAAGAGTCTGATCCTAAATAGTTTTCACCAGGACCATAGCCAACAGCTAAAGGTGAGCCTCTTCTTGCACCAATTATTAAATTTGGATTATCTTTAAAAATAATACCTAAAGCAAAACTTCCATGAAGTTTTTTTAAAACTTTAATAATTGCATCTTTAAGATCATCTTTCTTTAGATATTCAGTAATTAGATGAACAATAACTTCAGTATCTGTTTGAGACTTAAACTTATGTCCTTTATTTACTAAAAACTTTTTTAACAATGTTGAGTTTTCTATTATGCCATTATGTACCACCGACACATTTTCCGATGAATGTGGATGAGCATTAATTGTATTTGGAATACCGTGCGTTGCCCATCTTACATGTCCAATCCCAACATTTCCCGTTAAGTTTGTTTTTGCAACAGCTTCCTCTAAACTTTCAACTCTACCCTCACATTTAACTTCTTTTATGAAGCCAGAGTCGATCGTTGCTATTCCTGCAGAGTCGTAACCTCTATATTCCAATTTTTTTAATGAATTTATAATTGGAGACGAAACTAATTTGTTACTTGTTATTCCAATAATTCCACACATAATTTATTTTTTTCTTTTATAGTTTTTTACTTCAGTTTGTTTTGCTCTTGTTAACGCTAAAGAACCATTTTTGACATTTTGAGTAATTACAGAACTAGCACCAATAATTGCTTTTTTTCCAATTTTAACTGGAGCAACTAATGATGTGTTTGATCCTATAAAAGCACCATCTTCAATTATTGTTTTGCTTTTTTTTACTCCATCGTAATTACAAGTAATTGTACCTGCGCCAATATTTGATTTTTTTCCTATTGTTGCATCGCCAATATAAGTAAGATGATTTGCTTTTGAATTCTTTTTTAATCGAGATTTTTTAATTTCAACAAAGTTTCCGACTTTTGAACCTTCTTCCAAAACAGTTCCGGGTCTTAAACGTGCGTATGGACCAATTGAAACATTATTATCAACACTTACACCTTCAAGATGAGAAAATGCTAATATTTTAACATTGTTTTTAATTTTTACTCTAGATCCAAAAACAACGTATGGTTCGATTGTTACATTTTTTCCAATTTTAGTATCCTTAGAAAAATAAACAGTATCAGGATCTATCATTTTAACACCTTGCTTAACAAATTTATTTCTAATTTTTTTTTGTAAATCTATTTGTTTCATTGATTTTTTCTTATAGTTGAGTATCTATCTTAATTAATTCACAAATTATTTCTTAATAATACTTTTAGAATGAGTCAAAATTATACAGTTTTGTTAGATTTAGATGGCACTTTAGTTGATACAGCTCCAGACCTAATGATGGCACATAACCATGTAATGAAAAAGTTTGGATATGAATCTAAGACGACTGAAGAGATTAGAAATTTAGTCGGCAAAGGTGCTGGCGTGCTTATTGGAAGGTCTATTTGGGGAAGTGCTAAAAAAGAATTTAGCAAAATAACTGATCAAAAAATTAAAGATGAGATGGTAAAAGAGTTTATTGATTATTATGGAAAAAATATAGTGGTTGAAAGCAAACTGTTAAATGGTGTTTTGGATTTTTTAAAATGGTGTAAAAGAAATAATATTTCATTAGCTGTTTGTACAAATAAACAAGAACATCTGGCTATAGATCTTTTAAAAAAAATTAATGTTTACGATTATTTTGACTATGTTGCGGGTAGCAATACATTTGATTATTGTAAGCCAGATCCAAGGCACATAACAAATATAATAGATATTTTGCAAGGAAATATAAAAAAATCATTAATGATAGGAGATAGTGAAGTTGATAGTATGGCTGCGGGCTCTGCTGATATTCCTTTTATTTTGGTTGAAGATGGTTACACTGATAAAAATATAAACCAAATACCTCATAAACACTTAATTAAAGATTTTGTTGGTATTGAAAAAATTGTTTCGAATTATTTAAATGATAATACATAAGTTAAAAGTTTATCCATCTAAAGTTAAACTCTCTAAAAAAAAACAATTAGCATGGAAATTAGCCGAGTTAGCTAGCGATAATGCGAAATTGAACAATAAATCTGTAGAAATGGTAATTAATAGAATTATCGATAATGCATCAGTAGCTATTGCATCAATAAATAGAAAAGCAGTTATTTCATCAAGGGAAATGGCTATGAAACATCCAAGAAAAAATGGCGCAACAATATTTGGTATAAATTCTAATCAAAAATTTGATTGTGAATGGGCGGCATGGTCAAATGGAACTGCTGTAAGAGAATTAGATTTTCATGATACTTTTCTAGCTGCAGATTATAGTCACCCAGGTGATAACATACCCGCTTTAATCGCAGTTGCACAACAAAAGAAAATCTCTGGTTTAAATTTAATAAAAGGTATTATTACAGCTTATGAGGTACAAGTTAATCTTGTTAAGGGTATATGTTTGCATAAGCATAAAGTAGATCATATTGCTCATTTAGGTCCAAGTGTTGCGGCTGGCCTAGGTACTATGCTTGCTTTAAAAACAGAAACTATTTACCAGGCAATACAACAGGCATTACATACAACTATATCAACTAGACAATCTAGAAAAGGTGAAATATCAAGTTGGAAAGCTTTCGCACCAGCGCACGCAAGTAAACTTGGAATTGAGGCAGTGGATAGAGCTATGAGAGGAGAAGGAGCTCCAAGTCCAATATATGAAGGTGAAGATAGTGTTGTTGCAAGAATATTAGATGGAAAAAAAGCTTTGTATAAAATTCCTTTACCAAAAAAAAAGGAAGAAAAGAAAGCAATTTTAGAAACTTACACTAAAGAATATTCTGCAGAGTATCAGGCACAGGCATTGATTGATCTTGCAAAAAAATTAAACCGAAGAATTAAAAATCTAAATGATATTAAAAAAATAGATATACATACAAGTCATCATACTCATAATGTTATAGGAACTGGTGCTAATGATCCTCAAAAGATGGATCCACATGCAAGCAGAGAAACCCTGGATCATTCTATAATGTATATTTTCGCTGTTGCTTTAGAGGACGCCAATTGGCATCACATAAAATCTTACAGTAAAGCAAGAGCTAGAAGAAAAAGTACTTTAAAAATATGGAGATCTATAAAAACTTATGAAGATAAGAAATGGACTAAACGATACCATGATCCTAACCCAAAAAATAAGGCATTTGGAGCAAAAGTTATTATTACACTTAAAAATAATAAAAAAGTTATAGAAGAACAAGGTGTAGCTGATGCTCACCCTTACGGATCAAGACCATTTAAAAGACCAAATTATATTAAAAAATTCTTAACTTTAACTAAAGGAATAATTGCTAAAGAAGAGTCTGATAGATTTTTAAAAGATGTTCAAAATTTAAAAAGATTAAAATCTAATCAATTAAATAAATTAAACATTGTAATTAATAAGAAAAATATTAAAAAAAATAATAAAATTGGAATTTTTTAATGCACTTTGTAAAAAAAAAAATTAAGGAAAAAAGAAAAGATTTTGTTAAAAAATTAAAAAGTGGAAAAATATTAAGAGTTCCAGGAGCGTATAATCCTTTGACCGCTAAAGTAATTGAGGAAATAGGTTATGATGCCGTTTATGTATCTGGTGGAGTGATGTCTAACGACCTTGGGTATCCAGATATTGGACTGACTACATTAGAGGATGTTAGTAATAGGTCAAAACAAATTGCGAGAGTTACAAACCTACCTACAATTGTTGATATTGATACAGGTTTTAAGTCTTGTAAAAAAACTATAAATACTTTTGAAAAATTCGGAGTGGCTGCTGTACATATTGAAGACCAAGTGGAGAGAAAAAGATGTGGTCATCTTGATAATAAAGAACTTATCTCTACAAAAAAAATGGTAAATAAAATTAAAGAATGTGTTAAGGCAAAAAAAGATAAGAATTTTAAAATTATCGCAAGATCAGATGCAAAAGGCGTTGAAGGTATAGATAAAATGATTGAAAGATGTAAAGCCTACATTGATGCTGGGGCAGAAATAATATTTCCTGAGGCATTAAAAGATAAAAAAGAATTTGAAAAAGTCAGAAAAAGCCTTAATTCATATTTGCTTGCCAACATGACTGAGTTTGGAAAATCGGACCTAATAAATTATAAAGAATTAGAAAATTTAGGCTATAATATCGTGATTTATCCAGTTACTACACAAAGGCTGGCCATGAAAAGTGTCGAAGAAGGTCTAAAGGTCATTTTTAAGGATGGACATCAAAAAAACGTTATTGATAAAATGCAAACTAGAAGTAGATTGTACGATTTAGTTGATTATAAAAAATATAATTCACTAGATAAAAAAATTTATAATTTTAATACAAACGGACACAAATAATGACAGAAGATATCAAAAAAGGTTTATTAGGAATTGTTGTTGATGAAACAGAAGTTTCTAAAGTAATGCCAGAAATTAATTCTCTTACTTACCGAGGTTATGCCGCTCAAGACTTATGTGCAAAATGTAAATTTGAGGAAGTTGCATATTTAATTCTAAATGGCGAACTGCCAGATAATAAACAGCTAAAAAGCTTTGAAAAAATTGAGAGAAAAGAGAGAAAATTATCCAAATCTCTTCTTGATAGTATCAAAAATTTTCCAAAAAAATCTCACCCAATGGATGTAGCAAGAACAGCAGTAAGTATTATGGGTCTTGAGGATAAAGAAACTAAAGATAATTCACCTAAAGCCAATATGAGAAAAGTAATGAGAATTTTTGCAAAGACACCAACTGCTTTAGCAGCATTTTATAGACTTAGAAAAGGTAAAAAAATAATAAGCCCTAAAAGCAATCTATCATTTTCAGAAAATTTTTTTTACATGTGTTTTGGAAAAGTTCCAAATAAAGAGATAGTAAAAGCGTTTGATGTATCTTTAATTTTATATGCTGAGCATAGTTTCAACGTATCAACTTTTACAGCTAGAACTATCACAAGTAGTTTATCAGATATACATGGTGCAATTACTGGTGCTATAGCTAGTTTAAAAGGGCCATTGCATGGAGGTGCAAATGAAGAAGTCATGCACATGATGAATAAAATTAAGAAACCGGAAAATGCTCTTAAATGGATCAATAATGCTTTAGATAAAAAAGCTGTTGTAATGGGTTTTGGTCACAGAGTTTATAAAAGTGGTGACTCTAGAGTACCCACGATGAGGGAGTATTTCGCGAAAGTTGCAAAAGTTAAAAAAGACAAAAAATTTGAAAAAATATATGACATTGTAGAAAAAGTTATGATTGATAGAAAAAATATCTATCCAAATGTAGACTACCCTACAGGACCTACTTATCATTTAATGGGTTTCGATACAGACTTTTTCACACCTATCTTTGTCATATCTAGAATTACAGGATGGTCAGCGCATATTCTTGAACAACATGCTGCAAACAAATTAATAAGACCACTTGCAAGCTATAAAGGTAGTTCATATCGTAAAGTTGTACCTTTAAATCAAAGATAATTAAAATAAATTAAATTGTGCAAATCTTTCATGTACAATTTTGAAATTAATATTTTTCTCTTTTGAAAAATCTTCTATCGCTTTTCTTACACCAAGCGCTTGACTTAAGTTCCAATCGTCACATAAAATTGTGCCATTCTTGCTTATTATTTTATAACTATATTCAAGATCATTTTTAACTGTTTTGTAATCATGCCCTCCATCAATAAAAATGAACTCAATATTTTTTAACTTTAAATTCTCAAAAATTTTGTTTGTATCTCCCACAATTAGTTTTATGTTTTTTTTAAACTTTGATAATAGATCTTCCACAGCAACTAAACTATAGGGATTTTGTCTTTTTATAAATCTAAAGTAAAAAGTTTTGAACGGGTTATTAAAAGTTTTTGAAGGTACTACTTCTTTGTCATAGTTTTTGCTATCACTAAAAATATCTATGCCAATGTATTCAAATTGTTCACCATGGTTTTTAAACATCAATTCGCAGACATTTCTAGCAGTCACACCATGAAAAACACCTATTTCTAAAAAAGATCTTGGATTTTTCTCTTGAATTAATTTTAAAAAAAGATCTCCAATATTTTTTTGTTTAAGGCTAGTTTTTCTAAAATATTTTTTATATTTCAAATTAAGAAAAAGCTTCTACCCAACTTCCTTGAGTTGAGGCTTTTGAATACTCTGTGGCTCTCCCTTCAAAAAAGTTCATATGTTCAACAGCGTTTAACATAGTATCTAACCATGTTAATGGGTTTTTCTCTACGTCATAAATTGGCTCAAGACCTAATTGTACTAATCTTCTATTTCCAATAAATCTGATATAATCTT
Organism: uncultured Pelagibacteraceae bacterium; assembly: GCA_902622545.1. GTDB lineage: Bacteria > Pseudomonadota > Alphaproteobacteria > Pelagibacterales > Pelagibacteraceae > Pelagibacter. Next base: position 24,838 of record CACNQD010000003.1, on the reverse strand, counting down.
TAACTTCTTGAGCTGTTAATCCCTCCATTGGGCCCATTTCAAAAGCTAAATCAATAAATGCATCTTCGTGCTCAACAATTGTTCTACAAGCATCATAAATTTCTTTCTTAAGTTTAGGGGTCCAGATTTCTGGGTTTTCTTTTATGAATTCTTTAAATATTCTTATCATTGAATTGCAATGAAGAGTTTCATCTCTTACTGACCAAGTTACAATCTGACCCATGCCCTTTAGCTTGTTGTGTCTTGGAAAGTTTAGTAAAATTGCAAAACTTGCAAACAATTGAAGCCCTTCAGTGAAGGCACTAAAAACTGCTACTGTTTTAGCAATGTCCTCTTTAGAGTTAACATTAAAACCTTGCATATAATCATATTTATCTTTCATTTCTTTATATTTCATGAAAGCTGAATACTCAGATTCTGGCATACCAATCGTATCTAATAAGTGGGAGTATGCTGCAACATGGACTGTTTCCATGGAAGCAAATGCGGTCATCATCATTAAAACTTCTGTTGGTTTAAAAACAGTTGTGTAATGCCTTAAATAACAGTTATTTACTTCAACATCTGCTTGAGTAAAAAATCTAAATATCTGAGTAACTAAATTTTTCTCAGGTTGTGATAAGTTTTTTTGCCAATCTCGAACATCATCACCCAGTGGTACCTCTTCTGGTAGCCAATGAATTCTTTGTTGCGTTAGCCATGCATCATAACACCATGGGTATCTAAATGGTTTGTAAACAGGATTTTCTACTAATAATCCCATTTTTTTTGGTTGAATAATTTTTTCGTTTTCCTCTTTTTTAACTACTGACATGATAAACACTCCTCATATTTGTTTTCTTCTGATTGTTGTTGGTTTTTTGATTTATAAACATTAGCTGTAATGTCTGTTGATTTTGCATCGTTAACATTTTCAGCTCTTTGTATTGATTTTGACCTGCAGTAATAAAGGCTTTTTAAACCTTTTTTCCAAGCTTGGAAATGAATTTGATGTAAATCTTTCTTATGAACATCAGCAGGTAAAAATAAGTTAATTGATTGAGCTTGTGATATGTGCGGTGTTCTATCTGCACTTAAGTCTACTAGCCATCTTTGATCCAGCTCAAAAGCTGTTTTAAATACATCTTTCTCTTCTTTCGTTAAAAAATCTAGATGAGAAACTGAACCTTGATTTGTTGTAATACTTGACCAAATTTCATCATTATCTTTGCTATGTTTATCTAACAATTTCTTTAAATATTTGTTTCTAACATTAAACGATCCTGAAAGTGTTTTGTGCGTATAACTATTCGCAGCTATTGGCTCAACACCAGGAGAAGTACCGCCACATATAATAGATATAGATGCAGTCGGAGCAATTGCGGTTTTATTTGAAAATCTTTCTTTAAAACCATATTCCTCGGCGTCTGGACATGAACCTCTTTCTTCTGCCAAATCTTTTGAGGATTTATCTACTTTGGTTTGAATGTTTTCAAATATTTTTTTGTTCCATACTTTGCTCATAACAGATTCTAAAGGGATCATTTTTTTTTGAAAATATGAGTGAAGACCCATAACACCAAGGCCAACACTTCTTTCCTTAGTTGCAGAATATACAGCATCACTGAACTCTTTAGGAGCATTTTTAATAAAATCACTAAGAACATTGTCTAAAAATCTCATCACATCATCTACAAATTTTTCATCATCTTTCCACTCATCATATTTTTCTACATTTAAAGAAGATAAACAACAAACAGCTGTTCTATCTCGCCCTTCTTTATCGATACCTGTTGGCAAAGTTATCTCGCTACAAAGATTAGAAGTCTTAACTGTTAATCCTGCTAATTTGTGATGTTGTGGTATTTGTCTGTTAACAGTATCAATATAAATTATGTAGGGTTCCCCTGTTTCAATTCTTGCTGTAAGTAGTCTTATCCATAAATTTCTTGCCGATACAGTTTGCTGAACTGCTCCATCTTTTGGACTTTTTAGTGCCCACTGTTCATCAAGTTCTACTGCTCTCATAAATGCATCTGACACTAATACACCGTGATGCAAATTAAGTGATTTTCTATTTGGATCGCCTCCGGTTGGTCTTCTCATTTCAATAAATTCTTCAATTTCTGGATGATCAATCGGTAAGTAACATGCAGCAGAGCCTCTTCTTAACGAACCTTGGCTGATAGCCATTGTAAGAGAGTCCATAACTTTTATGAAAGGAATAATTCCTGATGTTTTACCTACTCTACCAATTTTTTCACCTATTGATCTTAAGTTACCCCAATAACTTCCAATTCCACCGCCTCTTGCTGCTAACCAAACGTTTTCACTCCAAAGTCCTAAAATGCCTTGCAAACTATCGTTTGCTTCGTTTAGAAAACATGAGATTGGTAAACCTCTTGTAGTGCCACCATTTGACAAAACAGGTGTTGCAGGCATGAACCAAAGATTGCTAATATAATTATACAATCTTTGTGCATGCAAGTTGTCGTCTGCATAGTGACTAGCAACTCTTGCGAATAAATCTTGAAAAGACTCGTTTTCTCCTAAATATCTATCATTTAATGTTGCTTTACCAAAGTCGGTTAAATTATCATCTCTAGTTCTATCTATTTTTATTGTGATACCTTTTGAATTTTGAAATAGCTCTGTATTATCACTCAAAGAGAAAAGGTCTGGACCTTTGTTTTTATCCTTTATTTCAATCCTTGGTTTAAAATCAGAGACAGCTTTCTTAATAGCCTGAGACAAAACTTTGTTCATTTAACTCCCTTATTTTATAGTACTTTTTAGTAAAAACAACTATATGTTGTGTGTAAGATCTTTAACTACACTATATAAATTAAAAATCAATAGAACATTTATAGAACAAACAAAAAAAAATTCAACTAATAAATTACAATTATTAACAATTTAAAGTAAGCCTTACCATAAAATTGAGGCAATTTACCTAGAATTTAAGATGATTAATGAGAATCTTTGACTGTACCACCTTCTATTCAGAACATTTAATGATGGATATTCGTTTCCATGTTTTGAATAATTTTGTAGAAAAATTTATTGTTTGCGAATCTACCTATTCACATAGTGGAAAAAAGAAAAAATTAAATTTCAATATTAACAATTATCAAAAATTTAAAGATAAAATTACATATATTGTAATTGATGAAGAACCACCAAATATTATTGGTGACAAAAATGGTTTAGCAGAACCATTTGAGAAAAGAAGTGATAGTTTAAAAAGAATAGAACAATCCTATAATTACATGATTAAAGCTTTATCAGATGTTAATGAAAATGATCTAATTATACTAAGTGACAATGATGAAATACCTAATTTAAATTCAAAACAGTTTAAAAATTCAAAAAAGGATATATTAATTTTCAAACAATTATTTTTTTATTATAAATTTAATCTTCAATATGACTTGATTCCTTGGTTTGGATCAAAAGCAGCTAAGAAAAAAAAACTAGTTTCAATGTCATGGCTTAGGAATTTAAAAAATAAACAATATCCTTTTTGGAGGCTAGATACATTTTTTTCAAATAATAAATATATAAATCTTGAGATTATAAATGATGGTGGTTGGCATTTCACAAATCTTATGACAGCTGAGAAAATGTTTGAAAAATATTCTAATTTTGGCCATCACGATGAATTTAAATTAAGTGGCTTGACAGTCGAGGACTTTCAAAAAAAGATCGATAACAAAGAAATGTTTTTCAATCACTTTGTTGATAAAGAAAAATATAAGGAGAGATGGAATTTTAATTATAAATTAAAAAGAATAAGCGATGACAAATTACCCAAATATTTACAATCTAGTGAAATTCGCTCAAAACTTAAACAATGGTTTGATTAATTAAATGATTAGGTGGGGAATAATTGGTCTTGGAAATATGGGTCAAAAATTTGCTAACGCGATTAAAGAAACTAGTAATTCAAAAATAGTTAGTGTCGCGAGTAAAGACAACAATAAAATTAAAATTTTTAAAAATAATTTTAGTTTTACAGATTTAGTTGTCTATAATGATTATAACGAAATTATAAAAGACAAAAATGTCAATGCTATTTATATAGCTACTCTTAACAATACGCATTTCGAATTAATAAAAAAGTGTTCTGAAAATAATAAAAATATTTTATGTGAAAAACCGTTCACATTAAGTTATGATGAAGGTAGAGAAGTTTTTGATTATATAATAAAAAATAATACAATTTTTTATGAAGGATTTGCATATAGGTCCCATCCACAAACTAAGATAATCCAAGATATAGTTGAAAATAATGAATTAGGAGAAATTAAAAACATTCAATCAAGTTTTGGTTTTAAAATTAATAAAATCAAACCAGACTCTAGACTTTTTGACAAAAAATTGGGTGGCGGAGCCATATTAGATGTAGGTTGTTATCCTTTAAGTATTTTAAATTTATTTTATAAAGACCCAGATAGTTATAAATTTTTAAATGCCAAAGGCAACCTAACTCACACAAATGTTGATGACTTCGCAGAAGCAGAGATTGAAATTAATAAAAAGATCAGATGTCAAATTCAAGTAAGTTTTAAAGAAAATTATCAAAATAAGACAATTATAGAGGGACAAAACGGTAAATTAATTATCAACAGTCCATGGTTACCTGAAAAACAAACCAGCTTAGAAATATCGCAAGGAAACTCTTACTATAAAAAGATAGTAAACTCTGATCTATCTTTGTATGCAAATCAAATTGAAAAAGTTTCTAATAATTTTGAAAAAAATAAGAAAGATGATAAATTTTTAGTAAATATCCAAAGTTCTTTAGCTATAATGAAAAACATGTCAATTTGGTCAAAATTAATAAAGAAATAAACTATGTCTGACAATATCTTAATAGATGAATTCGGTTTTCGTGAATACGATGCAAGATGGTTGTTCCCGGATAGTATAAATGAGCTTGGAATTGAGTCTGTTGGTAAAGGTTTTGGTACTCAAGTAATTAATAAGATAAAAAATCCAACTGTAATAGTTGGACATGATTACAGATCATATAGTGAAAATGTTAAAAAAAACTTTGTAAAAGGTTTGTTGTCTACTGGATGCAATGTCAAAGATATTGGACTATGTTTATCGCCTACAGTTTATTTGTCTCAGTTCAAGCTAAATTCTGATGCAGTTGCTATGATAACTGCTAGTCATAATGAAAATGGTTGGACAGGCATCAAAATGGGAATTGAAAAAGGCCTTACCCACTGTAAAGATGAAATGTCTGAACTTAAAGATATTGTATTAAATCAAAAATTTGTAAAAGGAGAGGGAAAGTTTGAGGAAGTTAAAGAATTTAATAAAGTTTATATTAAAGAACTTTCTAAAACAAAATTAAAAAAAAGATTAAAAGTTGTTGCGGCTTGCGGTAATGGAACAGCTGGTATATTTGCTCCTGAAATTTTAAGAGGTGTTGGATGTGAGGTGATAGAATTAGACTGTAATTTAGATTACACTTTTCCAAGATACAACCCGAATCCAGAAGATATGGAAATGCTTCATGAAATTGCAAAATGTGTAAAACAAAATAATGCAGATGTGGGTTTTGGTTTTGATGGTGATGGAGACAGAGTTGGTGTTATAGATAATAATGGTAACGAAATTTTCGCTGATAAGATTGGATTATTAATTGCAAGAAATATTTCAAGTCAACATAAAAACTCAAAATTTGTAGTTGATGTAAAATCAACTGGTTTGTTCATGAATGATGAAATTTTAAATAAAAATAATTGTAAGACAATATATTGGAAAACCGGTCATTCATACATTAAAAGAAAAGTAAATGAAGATAAAGCGATTGCTGGTTTTGAAAAGAGTGGACATTTCTTTTTTAATCAACCACTTGGTTATGGTTTTGATGATGGTATTAATTCAGCAATTCAAGTTTGTAACCTTTTGGATAATCAAAATGAAAAGTTAGATGTTTTAATAAAGAGTTTACCTAAAACCTTTCAAAGTCCAACAATGGGTCCTTTTTGTAAAGATGAAGAAAAATACAAAGTCATTGATGAGATGATTGATAAAATTAATAAACTAAAAGACAATGAGTTTAAAATTAAAGGACTAAAAATTAATAATATACTTACAGTCAATGGAATTAGATTCTCACTAGAAGATGGATCTTGGGGATTGATAAGAGCTTCTTCAAACAAGCCCTCTTTAGTTGTGGTTACTGAAAGCCCAACATCTGATGAATTAAAAAAAGAGATCTTTTATTTTATTGATAAGTTGTTGCAAGAAACTGGAAAAATTGGCGAATACGATCAAAAGATTAATTAAATATTAAAATACCTGTATATAAAAATTGTTCCTACTGTATAAAGAAAAACCCCAAAAAGTCTTTGAGCTTTAATTTTGTTCATTTTATAAACTGTGTTAGCTCCAAATCTTGCCATAAAAGTTGTAATTGGGACAAATAATAAAAAAGCTGGAATATTAACAAATCCAATACTAAAAGGTAAATTTGCATTAAAGTAAAAACCTGAAATTAAAAAACCAACAGAACCGGTTATAGATATAAATAATCCTATTGTTGCGGCACTCCCTATGCATTTACTTATTGGATAACCTAAGTACCGAAGCAACGGAACATTCATCATAGCACCAGTAATACCCATGGGTGCAGATATAAATCCTGACATTAAACCAAAGATAGCTTTAGAATAAAATGCTCTATTTACATTAACTCTCCGAACTTGTTCGTTAGCAAGCATTAAGTATGCTCCAAAAACATAAACAACTACTGAAAAAAAAAGAACAAGACTTTTTGTACTCATATATGCGGCAAAAACTGTTCCCAAAAGAACACCTAAAACAACAAATAACCCAAAGGTTTTTACCACATTTATGTCAACCAATTTATTTTTATAATGGGTAAAGACAGAAGCTGAAGAAGTAAATATTGTTATCGTAAAGGCAGTACCAACTGTTAAATGCATTAAAAAATCTTTTTCAATATTTAATGTTTCAAATATAAAAAAAAGACATGGAACAGAAATCAATCCACCACCTATACCAAATAATCCAGCAAAGAAACCAACTGCAGTTGCTACAAAAACTATAAGTAAAATAAAATACCAGTATTCGTTTATTAAAATTGATAAGGACAATGGAACCTTGTTAGTTAATTTATATTAAAATATTCAAGGAAGGACCTAACAGAAACTAACAACAAAAAACAGCCAAATATTTTGCTTAATAACTTTTTGTTAATTTTGTAAACAACTTTGGCTCCAATTCGGGCCATTACCATTGTTACAGGGACAAATACAAGAAAACCTAATAAATTAATGTAACCAAAACTGAATGGTGATTTTACATTATCAATTATTTCTCCACCTGTTATCATTGTGATTGAACCAGTCAAAGCAATTAAAAAACCAACAGCTGCAGCTGTCCCAATAGACTTTCTAATGTCATATCCAAAGGTTCGCATAAATGGTACCATTAAAGATCCTCCACCAATACCTAAGGGGACTGAAATGAATCCTATCAATATACCTGAAATTTTTTTTATTAATTCTGAAATTTTTTTTGGTTTATCCATTAATTGTTCCCTTAAAAAAATAAAAAATAGACCAACGCAAAAAGAAAATATTGCAAAAAATAATACTAATGCAGGTGTTTTTAAACTTACTGCTAAGAAAGTTCCACAAAGTACACCTAAAACTATAAAAATCCCAAAAGACCTTACCATATTAATATCAACTGCATCGTGTTCCATATGTGTTTTCGTAGAAATAATTGAAGTAGGTATAATTATTGCAAGAGAAGTACCAACTGATAGATGCATTCTTGTCACTAAATCAAAATCTAAAACGGTAAAAGCATAGTACAAAGCTGGTACCATTATAATACCACCGCCTACTCCTAATAGACCAGCCATAAAACCAGCTACAGCTGCTGCAATTGCAAGAACAGTTAATAAATTTATTATCTCATTTAAATTAAGATTTTCCATTAGGTATTAATCTGATTTGCTTTTTCATTATTTTGGACGATAGTCATTATATGTTTTGCTTTTTGAAAATCAGAGTCTCTCGCCATCATATTATCACTTAAGTATCTTTTCCAATCTTTAGAACCAGGTTGCCCATGATATAGTCCAACTGTATGTCTCATAATATGATTTACTTTTGTTCCTACTTTTACTTCTTCTTCTAAATATTTTAAAATTTCTTTAACTATATTTTCTCTAGACGGAACAGTATTGTTACTAAATATTTCTTTTTCAATCTCAGATAAAAAATATGGATTTTGATAAATTGCTCTACCTATCATAACGCCATCACATATTTTTAAATGTTTTTTTATATCTTCAGTGTTTGCAATCCCACCGTTGATGATGATCTCTAAATCAGGGTTTTCTTTTTTAATCTCATAAACTCTCTCATAATTTAATTTTGGTATTGAAAGGTTTTGCTTTGGCGTAAGACCTTTTAAAATTGCTTTTCTTGCATGCAATATAATTGTTTTGCAACCTGCTTCTTTGATTTTGTTTACAAATTTATTGAGATAATCAAAATCTTCAATATCATCAACACCAATTCTAGTTTTTGCAGTTACAGGAATATTACAAGCATTCACCATTTCATTTAAACAATCTGCTACTAGATCAGGCTCTTTCATTAAACAGGCTCCAAAAGAATTTTTTTGAACTTTTTTACTAGGGCATCCTAGGTTTAAGTTAATTTCTTTATAACTATATTCCTCAGCCAATTTAGCAACCTGAGCAAGCTCTTTTTTATCTGAACCGCCCACTTGAAGTGCAACAGGCTGTTCTTCATTTCTAAATCCTAAAATTTTTTCTCTTTCACCATGTATGGCTGACTTTGTTGCGACCATTTCTGAATATAGCATAACGTTTTTGCTAATTAGCCTTAAAAAAAACCTATCATGACGATCTGTACAATCCATCATGGGTGCAACTGATATTTTGCGATTAATTTTTTTTTTAGTATGCAAGAGCTTTTCCCATTAATTTGTCAGGTAACCAAGTTACTATTTCTGGGAAAATACACAATATTATTATACAGATAACCATCATCATCATAAAAGGAATTGAGCCTTTTAATATTTCAGAAAGACTAACATCAGGAGTAATACCTTTTATAATATATAAATTTAAACCAACAGGTGGAGTAATTAAACCTATCTCCATATTTATAGTAAAGACAATTGCAAACCAATAAGGATCAAAACCAAATTGAGTAATTATTGGAAGCAGAATTGCTGAAGTCATAACAATTACTGCTACTGGTGGTAAAAAGAAACCAGCTATTAAAAGAAAAATATTAATATAGAAAAATAAAACCCATTTATTTAAACCCATTTCTACAATAGTTTGGGCGATCGATTGAGTTACATAGAGAGTGGATAAGCTAAATGCGAATATATATGAGCCCGCAATAATAAACATTATCATTACGCTCTCTTTCATCGAGACTTTTACAATATCCCATATTTTTTTTGGTTGATAAATTTTATAAACAACAGCGATCATAACAAATACAAGAAAAGCACCTACTCCCGATGCTTCAGATGGTGTAGCTACGCCACCGTACAAAACATATAAAACTCCAACTACAATTAATAAGAAAGGAAGCACCCTAGGAATGACTTCTAACTTTTCTCTTAAGGTTGGAGGTTTTCTATTTCTAAGAATTTCTGCAGACTTTTTATCAATAAAATATGAATATATATAAGCCCATAACATAAATAATCCTGCAAGAAGTAATCCAGGTATAACACCACATAAAAATAATCTTCCAATGGACGTTCCTGTAGCTAAACCGTAAACAATAAGCACTATGCTTGGAGGAATTAATACTCCAAGAGTTCCGCCTGCAGCAATACATCCTGTGGCTAATCTAGCCGAATAACCTCTTTTTCTCATTTCGGGAATTCCCATCGTGCCAATAGCAGCGCAAGTTGCTGGACTTGATCCGCTCAAAGCTGCAAATATAGAACAAGCTCCTATGTTAGATACAACAAGTCCACCAGGTAATCTCCAAAGCCATCTATCCAAACCTGTATATAAATCCTTACCGGCTGGAGAATTTGCGACAGCCATTCCCATTAAAATAAACATTGGAATAGATAACAAAACAAATGAATTTAAACCTGCATAAAATGTTTCAGCAAAAACATTTAAAATTGAAAAACCTTCTGCAATCACTAAAAACACGACTGAAATGAAACATAATCCAAATGCAATCGGTATACCTGAAAATAGCATTACAACTGTTGAAACTCCAACAACAAGTCCTAATAATAATGGGTCCACTATTTAAACTCCTTAAGTTTTCTTACGTGTAAAATTAATTCAGAAATGTACGACATAGTCATAAGAGTGGCTCCTATAAGCATGGATGAATAAGGTATCCATAATGGAGGTCCCCAAACTGTTCCTGTATTATAATTTTTTGTAAAGGCCTCATAAGTTATTTCATAACTTACATAAAATAGAATTAAGAAGAAAATTAAACAAAGGCTATCTGTAAAAATTTTTAATTTTGTAACGTTTTTTTCACTTAGAAATGTGTAAAGATACTCCATATTTACGTGACCTTTTTCACTTAAAACATATGCGCTACCAATGAACGTTGATGCAACTAATAACATAGTGACTAGCTCTGTCTGCCATGTAATAGCATTTTTGAATAAATATCTTTCAAATACTAATTCGGTAATAATAACAATAGATAAAAAAAGACAACCCGCAGCGAATATACCACAAGCTTTTGCTAACCAATTGGTTAATTTAATAAATTTATCGGTCATGAAAAATACCCCTGCTTATATTCGCAGGGGTATAATTTTATTTAAATTATTTTACAGCTAAAGCCATATCGATCAATTTTTGACCGTTTGGCACTTTTTCTGCAAAATTTTTGTATGAAGACTGCTTAGCAATAGCTAACCAAGCATCAAAGTCTGATTTTTTCATATAAGACAACTTAACTCCAGCTTCTTTGTAAGCCTTTTCCATTGTCGTATCTAAACCAGCGGCTTCTTTAGTCATATATTTTTCTGCGACTTTACCAGCTTTCATTAACGCTTTTTGTTGCTTGCTATCTAATGCATCAAATGATTTTTTTGACATTAAAATTGGTTCATACATAAACCATAAACCGTAGTCTCCTGGAGGTGTAGCACACTTAACTTGTTCATAAATTCTGTATGATACAAAACTTCCTGAACTTGTGTTTGCTCCATCAAGCACTCCGGTCTGTAAACCATTGTAGATTTCAGAGGATGGCATAGATTGTATACCTGCTCCTGCTGCCTCTAACATTTGGTTAAAAGCTTTACCTGCTGCTCTAAAAGTCTGACCTTTTACAGAAGCTGGATTCGAAATACAATTTTTCTTTGAAACAAATCCACCAGCCAACCAAGCATCTGATAATACTACAACACCTGCATCATTAATGATTTTTTTAATTTCTTTCATCATTGGAGATGCATTTACTCTTAATGCATGCTTATGGTTTTTAACCATTCCAGGCATTAGAGTAATATCAAACTCAGGATGGAACTTAGCAGCATAAGCTAAAGGAAATGCTGAAATATCCAATTGACCTGTAGTCATCGGCTTCCATTGTTCTTTTGGTTTATATAATGATTTTGCAGGATAGATTCTGATATCAACTCCTACATTTGCTTTTTTCATTTCATCGGCGATAATTTGAACCATTTCGTGTCTAACATCGTATGATCCATCAGCTCTTGGTGTACCAGGCCACTGGTGACTAGCTTTTAAAGTTACTGCAAAAGCTGATCCAATAGTTGTTGATACAAAGATTAATGAAATAAAATATAAAGATATTTTTTTAAACATATTTATCCCTCTCTTTAATTATTTAATGGTATATTAAATGTAACTTATTAATAAGAGTCAATATGTATTAAAGTACTGAATAAGATTATTTTATGGATGGACCTTTAAAAAACTTACTAGTTCTTGATTTAACGAGAGTTCTTGTCGGACCTTATTGTACAATGGTTTTATCAGATCTAGGAGCAAGAGTTATAAAAGTTGAGGCACCTGGTGCTGGAGATGACTCTAGAAAGTTTGGTCCTTTTATAGAGGAGCACTCTGCATATTTTATGTCTTTAAATAGAGGTAAAGAAAGCATTGCTTTAAATTTAAAAGATAAGGAAGATAAAAAAATCTTTGATAAAATTTTAGAAAAAGCTGATGTACTTGTTGAAAATTTTAAGCCGGGCACTTTAGAAAAATGGGGTTACGGTTGGAAAGATGTTTGTAAAAAATACCCAAAACTAATATATGCATCTGCTTCTGGTTTTGGACAAACAGGTCCATTAAGAGAGCTACCAGCTTACGACATGGTTGTTCAAGGTATGGGGGGATTGATGAGTGTAACAGGTCAACCAAACTCTGAGCCAACAAGAGTTGGCACATCAATTGGTGATATTACTGCAGGTTTGTTTACGGCCATAGGAGTTAATGCTGCTTTATATGATAGACAAAAAACAGGAAAAGGAGCTTATATTGATGTTTCTATGCTTGATTGTCAAATTGCAATTTTAGAAAATGCAATTGCAAGATATCTTTCAAAAAAAGAAATACCTAAGCCAATGGGATCTAGACATCCATCAATTGCACCCTTCGAGGCATTTAAAACTAAGGATAGTTATATTATTATTGCAGCAGGTAATGATAAATTGTTTGAAAAACTTTGTGTATTACTAAATATTTCTGAAATTTCAAAAGATGAAAAATTTAATTCAAATTCTGTAAGAAGTAAGAATATGGATGAGTTAAAAATTATACTTGAGAAAAAACTTTCATCAAAATCAACATCGGATTGGATAAGTCTTATGGAAAAAGAAAAAATACCTTGTGGACCAATATTTAATATAAAGCAAGCAGTAGAAAATCCACAAATTGAGTCTAGAAATATGATTGTTAACTCTTTTCACAAAAAGATAGGTGAATTCAAAACAGCAGGTAACCCTATTAAAATGTCAAACTATAAGGATAGTAAAACTAGAGGTGACATACCTGATTTAGACGAACATAGAAAAAAAATTATTGAAGAATTTTGTAATTAAATAATTTTATCAACTTCGTTTGACATTCTTCTTAAAACTTCTTTTTTACTTAATCTATCTGTACGAATAAGAATAGCATCATTTACTTTTTTTAATGGTGAATGTTTTCTTTTTTTATCCATTTTTGTTCTTTTTGCCAAACTTTTCTGGACCTCTTTTAAAGGTACTTTCTTTTTTAATTCTTTCCATCTTCTTTTAGCTGCAATATTTATTTTACAAGTAAAATAAAATGCTAAATCATATCTTGGGTTTTTATTTAAAATTTTTGTAGCAATATCTCTGCCCTCAACACAAATTCGTTTATTTTTTTTAATTATTTTTTTTTGATAAACTCTCATTATTTCTCGAACAGCTTTATCTTTAGCTAAATAACCAACGTGATTACTTACTTCTTGCGAATGAAGTGATTGTTTTTGTATTAAATTATAAGAAATTCTTTTAAATATTTTTCTTAAATGAGGAATTGGTTTTTTTGGTTTTTTTGTTATTAATATTTTGCTTGCATATCGATATAGAAGACCTGAGTTTAATAATAATAATTTATACTTTTTTGATAATAATTTCGCACCAGTGCTTTTTCCACTAGCAGCTTCTCCATCACATGCAACTATAAGAGATTTGCTCATTAAGTTAATGAATATCTTATTTTAAAAATTAATTAAATATTATTGTTCCGAGGTCTCAGAATTTTCTTCAGTCTGGCTATTGTTTTCAGCAATTTCATCTAATGACACTTCACCAGTTTCGTTTTCTTGAGGTTCTGAAGAAATATTTTCAGATTGTGCAGGTGCATCAGAATTTTGTAGTTCAGCTAAATCTTCTTTAGAAACCTGAATTTTTTCTGGAACTTTTCTTGCTCTTTTTGATGGTAAAATTGGTGCACCACTTTTGGAAATTTCACCTTTGTATAAGCTATCAAAGTCATCTCCAATTTCTTCATCATCTTCACTTAAATCATCAACTTGTTCTATATGTTTTCTTAATTTATAAACAGCACTGTCTGTAAGATCGTTTACTTTAACGTTCTCAATAGCAATTTCTCTTAAAGCTATAACTGTGTTTTTATCATTATCTCTGTCAACAGATGGTTCAATTCCTGAATTAAGTTGAGTTGCTCTTTCTTTTGCAACTAAAACTAGTTCATATGGGCTATCTACTTTATCTATACAATCTTCTACGGTTACTCTAGCCATGCGGAGTATTTATACATGCAACTTTAAAAAATCAAGTTTTTTTTAAATTTTAATTGGATTTAGTTTATTTCTGACAAAAAATAGAGCGACTAAAGCTAGAAATATATAGGCTCCTGAAATCATAGAAATCTGCTCTATTGAAAATCCTTTATCTATTAATAAACCAAATACTGCTGTTCCAAAAGCAGTTGAAAAGACCATAAGTGCTGTTGTTAAAGCTTTAATTGAACCAATATGTTTTACTCCATAAACTTCCGCCCAAGTTGAAGAACCGAGCACGTTTGCTAAACCATTTGAAATTCCTATTAATCCTAGAAACAAAAAAGAAACTATAGGGTTGTCAAAAACAATAATTAAAAACAGAGAGAGTAAAAAAGGTAAATTCATATAAATTAAAAGTTTTCTGCTCGAAAACTTATCAATCAAAAATCCTGCAATAAACAATGTAATTACTGATAAAATAGAATAAGCCATAAAGGATTGTGCAATAACATAAGGACCCCAATTTTTTGATGAAAGAATAAATGATTGATAAACAAATATTCCAGTCGCGATCCATGGCATTGCAAGCATATTTGCACAAACTATATAAAATCTATAATCCTTTATAACTTCAATTCTTTTCCAATTTTTAATCTTTATATTTCTTTTATTTTTATTGTTATCAATTTCTCTTGAGTCGAGTTTGATATTTTTAATTAGTAAGTATGAAATTACCGGCAAAAGTAAAATTACAAAAGAAATATTAATCCATATGCTTCTCCATTCCATAAAAGTTAATAGATAAATGATAAATACAGGTAAAATAAATTCAGCTGTAGATAATCCAAACCATCCCGTGCTTAGAGCTTTTCCTCTTGATTTAGTGAAGTATCTTGAAATTGTTGTAGTAGCAGTGTGAGACATTAATCCTTGACCTGAAAATCTCATTAAAAAAATAGCAATAAATAAAAAGGTTACCGATGAGACCTTAGAAAAAAAATAACATGAAAAAGATAGAAGCAAGGTTACAAATGTTCCAAATTTAAAGACATCAATATCATCAATTTTTTTTCCTACCCAAATAATAACTAGACTGCTTAGTAATGTTGCCGAAGCATAGATTGTGCCAAATTGTCCGTGAGTAATTGATAATGCATCACGAATGCTTGAATTGAAAAGACCTAAAAAAAAACTCTGTCCAAAGCTAGAAAAAAATGTAAATATGAATCCAAATAGAATTACTTTTAAACTTAAACTATTAAACATAAAAAATTATGAGTTGTAATGTAGCTTTTATAGGTCTTGGTGTCATGGGATATCCGATGGCAGGATATATATCAAAAGGTGGTCATAATGTAACTGTTTTTAATCGGACAAAAACTAAAGCAGAGAAATGGATAACTGAACATAAAGGAAAAATGGCAGAAACACCTGCCGAAGCAGTAAAAGATGCTGATTATGTTTTTACATGCGTTGGAAACGACAATGACTTAAGAGAAGTTACATTTGGTGAAAAAGGAATTTTTAAAACAATTAAAAAAGGTGCCGTTTATATTGATAACACTACAGCGTCGGCAACAATTGCGCGAGAAATTTATGATTATGCAAAAAAAAATGGATTTGGATCTTTAGATGCTCCAGTATCTGGTGGTCAAGCTGGGGCAGAAAATGGAGCTCTTACAGTTATGATCGGTGGAGATCAAGCTGACTTTGATAAAGCTAAAGATAAAATAGATTGTTATAGCAAAAAAATGAAATTACTTGGTAAAGCAGGATGCGGTCAATTGGCTAAAATGGTTAATCAAATTTGTATTGCAGGTTTGGTTCAAGGTTTGTCAGAGGGAATTAATTTTGGGATTAAAGCAGGATTGAAAATGGAGGACGTAATTGAAGTTATTTCTAAAGGGGCTGCTCAATCTTGGCAAATGGATAATAGATACAAAACAATGATCGATGATAAATTTGACTTTGGTTTTGCTGTTGATTGGATGAGGAAAGACTTAAAAATCGCAATGGATGAAGCAAAAAATAATGGATCCTTGTTACCTGTAACTGAATTAGTTGATAAATTTTATGGTGAAGTACAAGGTATGGGAGGAAATCGTTGGGATACATCAAGTTTAATCAAAAGATTTAGAAAGTAGTAGTATATGCAACCACCATACTATGAAGATTTTATTGAAATTAAAAAGAAAATCTGGCTCATGCTTGATGATGCTGTAAAAAATAGAGCTTCTCAATTTAGAATTCCAACTTTTATTTGCGGTAATGATAATAATAACGATGGAAGAATTGTGGTTTTAAGAAAATCGGATCAATCAAATAATTTAGTTCAATTCCATAGCGATATTAGATCAGATAAAATTGAAATTCTAAAAAAAAATCCAAATGCTTCGATGTTATTTTACGATAAAGATGAAAAAATCCAAGTAAGATTAAAAGTGAATTGTGTAATAAATCATAAAAATGAAATTACAAAAACCTCATGGGATAAAACTCAACATATAAGTAGAAAATGTTATTTAGTAGATAAAGGTCCAGGAACTGTATCTGATGTTCCAACATCAGGATTAAAACCAGAATTAGATAATTTTGATTATACAAAAGAGCAAAGTGAGGAAGGTTATAAAAACTTTACTGTTATTCAGTGTAATATTAAATCAATTGAGTGGCTTTATCTAGCAGCTAAAGGTCATCGAAGAGCTAGATTTGATTTAGAAAATAGTAAAGATAGTTGGCTTGTGCCTTAATATTATTTTTCAAGGGCAGATAATTTCTTTTTAAGTTTACTAGATAAACCCACAAACCATTGTTTTTCTTTTCCAGACTCTGGTAAGACAGCGCCATATTCAATCATTTGTGAAGGTGGTAAGTCTATAATATAAACCCATACCTGTGTTTCATCTAATTTTGATGTTTTAACAATAATATTTTTTAAATCAGAAATTAATCTGTCTTTTGTTTTCTTTGAACGTCCTGCTCTAATTTGACCGAGTAAAAAAATAGAAGGTTCTTTTACTATTTTACCTCCCATAAAATGATTTTTTTTCTTTGTGTTATTAAATATGACTTGAGCAAAATAAGTATTTGCACCAGTTACAACATTATGAATTTTAGTAATTCCTTGGGCTAGTTCTTTTTGTTTTTTAGAGTTGAGATTAACATTTGAGGTAGTTACAGTATAAGTTGGCATTATCTAAAATATAGATTGTGAATATCTCTTCCAATTATCCTGGTAGTGTTTAGTATTTTCATCAACAGCTTTTTTTTCATCGTCTGTAACCTCTCTGATTACTTTTCCAGGCGATCCTATTACTAGTGAATTATCTGGTATTACTTTATTTTCTGTTATTAAAGCTTTTGCGCCAATAATACAATTTTTTCCTATCTTTGCTTTGTTGAGGATGACTGCACCTATCCCAATTAAACTATTGTCCCCTACTGTACATCCATGAAGCATCACCAAATGTCCAATGGTTACATTTTTTCCAACTTTCAAAGGACAACCGGGATCTGTATGTAACACACAACCATCCTGAACATTGGAGCCTTCACCAATATAAATATTTTCTATGTCTCCCCTTAAAGTAGCATTAAACCAAATACTAGAATTTTTTTCTAAGGTCACATCACCAATTATCACTGCATTAGGTGCCACCCAATTTTCGCCAGAGTTTTTTGGTTTTTTATCTTTTAAATCGTAAAACATAATTTATAAATTATTTTAACATGGCATTAACAAAAACTCCAATATGTGATTTTAATCTTCATGCAATTGATTTCAAATTAAAATCTGTTGAAAACGCTGTCTTATCACTTAATGATATCAAGGGTGAAAATGGAACACTAATAATGTTTATTTGCAACCATTGTCCATATGTAAAAGCGATCATAAAAGACTTAGTTGAAGATTGTGAAAAACTTAAAGACTTTGGCATTAATTCAGCGGCGATCATGTCAAATGATACAATTAATTATCCAGATGATTCCTATGAAAATATGATTAAATTTTCTGCAAAACATAAATTTAGTTTTCCTTACTTGATTGATGAAACACAGGAAATAGCAAAAAAATACGATGCTGTATGTACTCCAGATTTTTTTGGATACAATAAAGATCTTAAACTTAATTATCGAGGAAGAATAAGAGAACTTAGGGATTTAAAGCCTATCAGAAACGGATCAAGTGAATTATTCGAAGCCATGAAACTAATATCCGAAACACAAAAGGGGCCAGATATACAAAAGCCAAGCCTTGGCTGCAGTATAAAATGGTTTAAAAAATAATGCATTTAATTGTTACTAGAACTTTTCCTCCAGAAGTAGGTGGTATGCAAAATCTAATGTATGGTTTAGCCAAATCATTATCTGAAAATGTAATGATTAAAGTTTTTGCTGATCAATATCCAAATCAAGATAATTTTGATAAGGAATTATCGTTTTCAATTGAAAGGGTAAGTGGACCAAAAATATTCAAAAAATATAGAAAAGCTAATTTAGTAAATACATATTTAGAGAATAATAAAAAAGTTAAAGCTATAATTTCAGATCATTGGAAAAGCCTTGAAAATATAAATACTGAAGTTAAAAAAATATGCTTAATTCACTCTAAGGAAATAAATCATAAAAAAAATTCTTTTATTAATAAAAGGCTAATTAAAATTTTAAATAATTGTCATACGGTAGTTGCAAATTCTAATTTTACTAAAAATCTTGCTATAAGTGTTGGTGTTGATGAAAATAAAATTAAAGTAATAAACCCAGGAGTTTTTCCGGTAGATAAAATAGATGAAAAAATTTACAAAAATATACAAAAGAAATTAGAGGGTAGAACTCCTAAGTTAATTACAGTTGCTAGATTTGATAAGAGAAAAAACCATGAAAAAATTATTATGGCTTTAAGAAATTTAAAAGAAATTTATCCAAACATTATTTATATTTGTATCGGACAAGGGGAAAATATTGATAATCTTAAAAAATTAATTTCAGAACTTAAATTACAAAATCAGGTTATATTTCCGAAAAATTTAACTAAAGATGAAAAAAATTCTTATCTAAAATGCTCTGATGTTTTTGTTATGCCTTCTATAACTTATAAAAAATCTGTTGAAGGGTTTGGAATAGTTTATATAGAGGCGGCACAATTTGGGGTTCCATCAATAGGTGGAAAAGATGGCGGTGCTTCAGATGCAATTGATCACGAACAGACGGGATATATTTGTGATGGTAATAGCTTAGATGATATTTACCAATCAATCTCAAATATTTTACAGAACAATAAATATAAAGTTTTTGGGAGAAAAGCAGAAGAAATATCAAAAAAATTTTATTGGTCTGAAATTATAAAAAAATATTTAGAAATATTATAAAGTTATTTTTTCAAAAACTTTTTCAGCACTTAATTTATTTAAATCGCTCACCTGAATTGCTTTAAAATTATCTCTTTCTATACTTACTTTTTTTGCAGTTGTATGGGATCCAAACAATGTTAAACCTTTTACATTAAGATGAGCTGCCATATGTGCTGGGCCCGTGTCATTCGCAACAACAAAACTGCTATTTTTTATTAATGAGGATAATTGAGAAATACTCACTGCTTTACCGTTATCTAAAATTTTAATTGCATCGTATTGATCTGCTTCATTAATCTCTTTAGGGCCAGGGGCAATAATAATTTTAAACTGATCCTTATATTTTGCTTTAATCAAATTTATTAAATTATTAAAGTACGGCCACTTCTTTAATGTTAGATGAGGTGAACAAAATGGAAATAATAATATGTAATTGAATAATTTATATTCATTTATAATTTTCTTAATATCAGCACAGCTCCATGAGAAATCAGGGTGCATAGTATGTTTTGTTACTATACCTGAAGATTTTAGCTGATGATTAAACCTTTCAAGAACAGGGCTTTTGTCAAACTCCTCCTTGGTTTTGTCATTTGGCAAAGTTGTCTCTGAGGAACACCAAATATTTAAATTTGCATTAGGAAATAAAATTTTTTTATAAAAAGAGGTTCTGGACGAATTTTGTAAGTCATAAACTTTAGTAAATTTATTTTTCTTAATTTTCTTCATTAAACTATAAAGATAAATCAAATTAAATCTTGAAAGTCTTTTATCTAAAATAATTTCTTTTAAAGAGCTGTTTTTTCTAAAGATATCTATGTAGAGATTAGTGGTTAAAAGAAAAATATCATCAGTTGAATGGTGTTGACAAATATCTTGAATTGCACCGCTCGCTTGAGCTATATCTCCTAAAGATCCATGTTTTATGATTAATATATTAGACATATTTTAAACAAGTTATCATATTAAAAAATTTTATGAATAAAATTCTAGTTGAAGTTTCTGTTGGTGAGCTTTTTGATAAAATCTCTATTTTAGAAATAAAAAAAGATAAAATTAAAGATAAAGAAAAACTTAAATATATAGTTGATGAGTATAACTTATTAAAAGAACAAATGGTAAATAAAGTAAAACTTAATGATAATTTGAGTGGTTTGTTTGACGCTTTGAAAGGTATAAATTCTAAACTATGGGTAATTGAAGATGATAAGAGATTATGCGAAAAAAATTCCGATTTTGGTGAAAAATTTATAAAATTGTCTAGGGATATTCACTTTTTAAACGACAAAAGAGCTTCAATAAAACTTGAAATAAATAATCAAACTGGTTCTAAGATTAAAGAAATTAAGGAATACACTAGTTATTAATAACTATACTTCTTCTCAAGATATCTAATAAAATTATGTATAATAAAGGTCATAAATAAATAAATTCCACCCGCCACTATAAAAACTTCTATTGGTTTAAAAGTTGTAGAAATTATATATTTTGCTACTCCAGTCAAATCCATTAGAGTAACCGTGCTAGCTAATGATGTGCCTTTAAGCATTAATATTATCTCGTTTCCATAAGCAGGTAATGATTGCCTTATAGCAATAGGTATTTGAATTTTATAAAATATAATTCTTTTAGAAATACCGAGACTGTCACCAGCTTCTATGAAACCTTTGTTTATTGTTTCAAATGCTGATCTTAAAATTTCAGATGTATAAGCACCAGTATTAAGAGAAAATGCAATAATCGCGCACCAATAAGGTTCTTTTAAAATAATCCATAAAAAAGAAGATCTTAAAAATTCTATCTGTCCTAATCCAAAGTATATAATAAATATTTGAACTAATAGAGGGGTGCCTCTAAATAAATATGAATAAAAATAAGAAAATTTATTTAAAAATATATTTTTATTTAATCTTAGGATTGCGAAAAAGAGACCAAGCATCAGTCCAAATATAAGTGATAAAGATAACAATTTTAAAGTTATCAAAGTTGCATTTAAGAGCTTTGGAAAACTACTTATCATCAAATCTAAATCCATTAGTAGCCTCTCCTATATTTAGTTTCTAATTTATTTATTAATTTCATACTTAGAAAAGTTAGTAGTAAATATAAAACTGCTGCAAAAGAGTAAAAGAATAATGGATCTCTTGTGGATCCAGCTGCAATATAAGATTGTCTCATAATTTCAACCAAACCTGTAACTGATATTAATGAAGTATCCTTTAAAGTAATTTGCCAAACATTACTTAAATTAGGAACAGCTAGTCTTAACATTTGAGGCATTATCACTTTAATAAAATGTACAGGTTTTTTTAAACCTAAAACTTTTGAAGCTTCGAATTGACCTTTGTCAATTGATTGGATAGCGCCCCTAAAAACCTCTGTAGAGTATGCTCCTGAAATAATCCCAATCGCAAATGAACCTGTTAAAAATGCATTTATCTCAATATATTTATTGTATCCAAAAATTGAAGCAACATACATAATTGCACCACTACCTCCAAAGAATAATAAATAAATGACTAATAATTCTGGCACACCTCTAATTATTGTTGTGTAAGAATTTCCAATAAAATTTAATAATTTATTTTTGGATAATTTAAGTGGAGTAAAAATTAGAGCAAAACAAAAGCCTATGATCATAGCTGTTATTGAAACAGCAATTGTCATTAATGTTGCGAAGAAAAGCTCATCCCCCCAACCAGTATTTCCAAATGCTAAAAGATCCATATTGAAAGGCGACTATAATCTATAGTCGCCAATCATTAAATATTTACATTGAAGCGTCGAAGCCAAACCATTTAGTTGCAATTCGGCTTATGTCTCCATTTTTTCTTGCTTTATTAATTGCACTGTTAAAAGCTTTTAACAGTTCAGTATCGTCTTTTCTAATTCCAACACCAACGCCATTTCCAAAAGCGCCTCCCGAAAATGTAGGTCCAACAAGTACTACTGGTTTTTTTGATTTTTCTGCATAATCAGTAAATGCTACAGCAGCAGCAAGAGCTACATCACATCTACCAGATGCTAAATCTAAATTAACTTCATCTTGAGTTTTGTAAGTTCTTACATTTACTTTACCCACATCACCAGACTCTAAAAAGTTTTGGTGAATAGTAGCTGTTTGTACACATACAGTTTTACCAGCCAAAGCTCCTGTAATAGTTTTTAAATCTTTTTTAACAGCACCAGACTTATTAGTAAGATTAATTCCTTCAGACGTTTGCATATCTTCAAGATTTGAACCTTTCATCACGGCTAGTGAAGCTACTTCATCTGCATAACCCTGTGAAAAATTTATAGCTTTTTTTCTTTCATCAGTTATTGACATTCCAGCCATTATTGCATCAAATTTCCTCATTATTAACGCAGGTATCATACCATCCCAGTCTTGCTCAACTATTTCACACTGTTGACCAATGTATCTGCAAAGTGTCCAAGCTAACTCAACCTCAAATCCGATTAATTTACCTGAAGCATCTTTAGAATTCCATGGTGGATAAGCGCCCTCAGTACCAATTCTTATTTTGTCAGCATTAGCAGATACTGATAAAAATAAAGTTATCAATAATCCTAAGCTGAATTTTTTTATTACATTCATATTTCCTCCAAATATATAAGTTCAATTATTTCATAAATTTTTTGATTAAAAAAGAGATTATTTATTTAATGACGATGCAAAATTCCAAGAACAATCGAAACTTGGTATGTAAATTCTATCTAGAGAAGAATTACCAAAACTTTTTTTAAATAAATTTAACCATTTTTCAACTTGTTTTGGTTTTTTGTCTTGACTGCCTACCTGAGCAGTAATTGTACCATTAGGTTTTAGAATTCTTTTTAAAGACTTAATGTTTTTAGCAGCTAGATCAATACAATATTGGTCGTCATTTAAATCTACAAAAATTTTATCATATTTATTGTCTTCAACTTTTTTTATACTTTCAAAGGCATCACCCCATACGCACTTAACAGAATTCTTTTTTGTAGCTTTTTGTCCAACTTTACTTAAATGTTTTTCACATACATCAACCACCTGAGGATCAAGCTCATACCAATCTATATAATTGAAACCTTGATTAATACATTCTCTAGCTACTCCTCCATCTCCACCTCCAATTATAGCTGAATTATTTTTTTCTGGATTAAGTTTCAATCCTGAATTTACAAAAGTAGAGCTATAAAGGTGTTCATCTTTCTCTGCTACTTGTAATTCATTATCTATAAACAAAGCTTTACCAAATTGCTCTAGATCTAAAATTTGAATATGTTGTCCTACTTTTGATGTGAAATCCTCAAGAATATTTTTAACCATATAATATTTCTTAAGGCCTGGTGAGCTATAAATATCATCGTAATAATCTATTGTATCTCTATTAAACTCTTTCTTTACTATTCTTGTATGTTTAATTTCTTTCTTTAACACCTCTAATGCAACAGATGGGGATACCTTACCACAAGTAAAAAAATCAAAACTTATAATTCCTTTTTCAGGAAATGTATGAAAACTGATATGAGACTCTGCTAATAGTGCTACCAAAGTAAAACCTTGAGGTTCAAATTTATATTTTGAAATTTCTAGAACTACAACTTTTGCTTTCTTTGCAATTTTATATACTAATTTCTCGTAAAATTTTGGATCATGCTCTTTTTGAGTTCCAATAATGTCAAAAGTGACGTGCTCCCCTACTTTCGTCATAAAAATTATCCTTTTTTATAATTTTTTACTTTTTCTAATATTGCATCCATCTCACTTGATGAAAGAATCTTAGGCTCTCCTAACTTTATTGTATTTATGTATTGATGACAAATATTTTCTAGTTCCTCGGCTAACTCAAAACTACTTTCTAGATTTTCTCCAAATGCAACTTGTCCATGATTTGACATTAAACACGCTTTTCTATTTTCTAATGCATCAATAATATTGTCTGACAGTTCTTGTGTACCAAAAGTTGCGTACTTAGCACATTTAATGCTGTCGCCACCTGCTAAAGCTATCATGTAATGAAAAGCCGGGATATCTTTACCATGAGCTGATACAGCTGTTGCGTGTGGAGAATGAGCATGAACTATTGCTTTTGCATCTGGTTTTTTCAAATAGATATCTTTATGAAATCTCCATTCGGATGATGGTTTTAAGTTTGTATCGTGATTTCCATCATTAGATACAAAAACTATATCCTCTTCTTTGAGTGTATCATATTTTTTTCCCGAAGGAGTTATTAAAAACCC